>CALFYE010000320.1 GCA_937952145.1 uncultured Myxococcales bacterium | reverse complement strand
ACTCAAAATCCCTCGTCCTCCGGGACATGAGGGTTCGACTCCCTCCTTCGGCACTGTTCCCTGGGGTGTGAGCGCGGCGGGGTGCTCTGTACCACCACCCTCGCAATCGTTGGCCCAGAGGGTGAGGGCCACGCGATATACTGCTGCGAGGCAGGTGGCATGGCAGCGCTCTGGTTTATTGCGGCGTGGCGGTGGCTGAAGCGGGTGACGCTTCTGGCTTGGGATGGTTTCTGGGCCGATAGCTGCACTCTGGCGGCTTCGTCGCTGGCCTATCAGACGGCGCTGGCTCTGGTGCCGCTATTAGCCATCGCGCTGGCCCTGCTCAAAGCCAGCGGTCAGCTCGATGCGGGCAGTCGCCTGGTGTCGTATCTGGTGAAGGCGATCTTCCCCTCCTCGACGGAAGCGCAGATGGAAGTCGTCGAGCGCCTGTCCAGCTTCTCCGGCAACATCACCGCCGGCGCACTCGGCAGCTTCGGCCTTATCACCTCCAGCATCATCGGCTTTCTGCTCTTTCTGTCCGTCGAGTCGATCTGGAATCGCATCTGGGACTCGCAGCGCGAGCGCGGCTACATCGAGCGCTTCCTGTTCTTCTACACCGGCATCACCCTGTTCCCGCTCGTCGCCGCTGTCTGGGTGCTGCACACCGCATCGCTGTGGGATCGTCACCTGGTCTCGCGCCTGCTGCTCTCGCTGGCTTCGACGGCGGCGGGGGCGACGCTGCTCAACCGCTTCCTGCCCACCCTGCGCGTCGATTGGCGACCGGCCCTGATCGGCAGCGTCGTGTCGGCGGTGATGATGGAGATCAGCAAGTTCGGCCTGGGCCTCTACCTGAGCTACATCACCGGCAAGTATCGAACGATCTACGGCGCCCTCGCCGTGCTGCCGCTGTTCCTGCTGTCGATCTACCTGTGGTGGGTGCTGCTCTTGTGGGGGGCCGAGGTCTGTCGCGCCGTGCAGCGACTGCCGCTTCTGCGCTTGATCGGCGCCGGTAGTGCCGAGCACGACGAGCACCTCAAGCCCGGCGAGATGCCGACGATGAACGGCCCGCTGGCGGCGCGACTGCTGTGCGACATCGCCCAGCACTGGAAGAGCGGCGGACGCGCCCTGCCGATCCTCGATCTGGAAAAGCGGCACGGCCTTCCCGAGAGCTTCGTACGGCGCGTCATGAAGTACTTCATCGACGCTGGCATCGTCGCCGAGACCGAGAACGGCTACCTGCTCTCGCGTCCCCCCGAAAACGTTCGGCTCGACGAGGTCATGCGCCTGTTTAAGAGCTTCACGCCGCTGCGTAACGGCGAAAAAGAGGCCGACGCCCTCGACCGCGTGCTCATCGACCTCGAAGGCTCGATGCGCTCCCAGCTACACGAAGTGACGCTGGCTCAGCTGCTCTAAGAAAGTGTTTACATATTGGGCTTCTCAGAGGCCTTTAATATGTAAACACCTGCTTAGCGGTGTGACTTGTCGCGGTCTTTGGATTCGTCGAAGCCGGGCTCGATGTAGATGCGGCGGAGGTGGGGGAATTCGGCGCGCAGGCGGCTTTCGAGGTCGTTAATCTTGGCCTCTAGCTGGTCCATGTTGAGGTCGCGCGCGAAGCGGATCTTGAAGGCACCCAGGACCTCCTGCGGGGCGATGTGCAGCGTGCGGATGTGGATGACTTCCAGCACGCCGGGGAAGCTGGCGGTGAGCGCGGTGATGCGCGCATGTTCCTCTTGCGGCACGGCTTCGCCGACGAGCAGGCTCATCGACTCGCGACCGAGGAAGATGGCGACGACGCCCAGCGATAGACCGACGAAGACTGAGGCCAGAGCGTCCCAGATCGGCTGATGCAGGTAGTGGGCGAGCAAGATGCCGACCAGCGCGACGACTAGGCCAAAGATCGCCGCCAGGTCTTCGAACAGCACGGTCAGCACCGTCGGATCACGGGCATCCTGAATGGTCTTAAGCAGGCCGCGACCGCGGGTGATGTGGCGGAACTCGCTCACCGCGGCGCGCAGCGACCAAAGCTCCAGCACGACGGAGACAGCCAGCACGGCGATGGCCCAGCGCACGTCGCCGTGGGCGTGATAGGTGCCGTGCGCGATGGCCCAGATCTTTTCGAGGCCCTCCCACATGCTGACGATGGCGCCGATGGTGAAGATGCTGCCGGCGACGATGAAGGCCCAGAAATAGGTCTCGGTGCCGTAGCCAAAGGGATGCAGGTAATCGGGCGGGCGGGTCGAGCGCCGCATGCCGACCAGCAGGAAGATCTGGTTGGCGGTGTCGGCGAGCGAGTGCACCGCTTCGGCCAGCATGGCGGTGGAGCCGCTGATGCCGGCGGCGATGAACTTGAACACCGCGATCAGCAGGTTGATGGCTAGCGCGACCAGGACGACGCGCAGGCCGCCGCCATGGCCACCGCCGTGGCCGCCGGGCGAATCCTCGTTCTGGGCCGCCGACTCAGGGGAACCACTAGGGGGTGCTGCCATTGCTTCGCTCACTACGTAGTTGGGGGGCCAGGCCGGGGCGAGGGAGGGCTACACCGACGGTGCGCTAGGCATCAGCCCGCTTCTCGGCGACGACGATCAGCTGACGCGACTCGTTGCCATAGAAGCGACCGCGCAGGTCGAGGTTGCCGGAGACTTCGAGGACGCGGAAGCCGGCGTGGGTCAGGACCTTGCCGATCTCGTGCAGCGAATACGCGCGGATCGAGATGTCCTGCTCTAGCTGGCGACCACTTTCGAGGATGATCTGCCGCTGCACCTGCAGGCGCGAGGTGAAGTAGTTGAAATCCACCTCTTCCAGCACGACGCAGCCGTCACCCTGCCACCACACGCGACAGGGCAGGTCGCCGATCAGGTAGTCGCGGTTGATTAGCTCAAGCACGAAGCGGCCGCCGGGCTTGAGCGCCTTGGCGATGCCGGCTGCCACGCGACGGTTGGTGTCGTCGTCGAAGAAGCCGAAGGTGGTGTAGAAGCAGTAGGCGCCGTCGAACTCGCTATCGAAGGTCATCTCGCGCATGTCGCCATGCACGAAGTCGACGTTGACGCCGACGCGACGTGCGGCATCGGTGGCGCGAATCAGCAGCGGCAGCGACAGATCCAGACCGACGGTCTTGTAGCCGCGGGCGGCCATCTCCATCGCGTGGCGACCATAGCCGCAGCCGATGTCGAGCACGCGGCCTCCCTGCGGAAGCTCCAGCGTTTCCAGCAGGAAACCGACCTCGCGCTCGGTCTGCTGCGGCGTCAAGAAGGGCAGGGTGTGCAGGTAGTCTTCGTCGAAGATCTCCTCGAACCACTGCTTGCTGCGACGCTTTTTGCGCAGCTTGGTCTCTTCGCCAAAGCTGATGCCGCCAGCCGGAGCCGCAGGAGGCGGGACGGCTGCCGGAGCAGCGGCGGCAGCGGGGGCGGCCGGGCGACTGACCGCTGGGGGTGGTGGAGGCGGGGCCGCCGCTGGTGGGGGCGGTGGGGCCGGAGCCGGTGAGCGACTGGCCGGAGACGGGGGCGCGGGCGCCGCAGGCTTGTTCGACGCTGGCGGCGGCGGCGGAATATTGGGCGAGGTGCGGCGCAGCGCGGCAGCCGGGGGCTGCGGCGGCGGGATCGGGGTGGCGTTCTCTATCTCGCTTGCCGTCTGAGCCGGCGTCAGGATCGGCGTCGCCTGGCTGCTGAGCGGTAGCTCCTGCGTGATCGCCCGCGAGTCAGCACCAGCGGCTGGCTCGGTGGTGATCACGGGCGCCAGCTCTTCAGAGGTCGCGGCTCCGGTCGCGCCCCCTGCATCCTCGGCGGCCTCGGACCAGCCGGCATCGATGCTGGCGTCATCGCCAGCCGGTGCTTCGCCTGCGCTGGCCTCGGCAGCCTCGGCGCTGGGTTGCTCACTGGAGTCACCCTGATCGTCCGTCGCGGGGCGCTCTTCCGAGTCTTCGACGACGTGGAATTCCAGGTCATCGAGCGCCACGACCGGCGTGCTGGTCGACGGCGAGCTCACCGATGGCTGGGGTTCGTCGACGATCGCTGGGGCCTCTCCGCTGTCCATGGCGTGGCTGAGCGCGACGAGAGCCGGGGCGCGATGGCTGGGGACGCTGCCGCCGCTCTCGGTGCCTACCGTGACCGGCAGGCTGTTCGAGCTGGGCGAAGGCGACGAGCTGAGGACGGCATCGCCAGAAGCCGGTCGAGTGCGGCTATCACTGCGGTTGTCGATCGAGGCCGCGAGGACGGCTAGCTGCGGCGTCAGCTCGGCGGCATCGCTCTGGCTCGCTTCCTCAGCAAACGGCGAGTCGTCGAACATCACCGATGGCATATGCTGCTCGCCTATCGGGGGCAGCGGAGCCGGTCCGCCCGTCACGCGCTCGGCCACGACTGGCGCGCGCAGGCTGCCGTCGCCACCTAGGGCCTTGCGGACGGGAGCCGGGGCCGAGCTAATCGGCTCTTGCTCCAGCGATGCCGCAAGGATCTCGGCCGTGTTGGCGGGCTCGGCCTCGAAGTTGACGAAGCCGTCGCCGAGGTCGCTGTTTTCATCCAGCGCTGGCGGCTGGCGTTCGACGGTCTGTTCGTCGGAAAACGCCGAATCCACCAGATCATCCAGCGACGCGGGTGGTCCCTGCGGTGGGGTGCGGGCACTCGCCAGCTCAGCCTCATCGGGCTGGGGTGCGAGCTCGGCATCCAGCTCGGCTAGCTCGCTCTGACTAAACAGCAGATCGTCGCCTTTTCCGCGCGGTTGTTTGCTCACGTTACTGGCCTTGCTGCGAAGTGGTTGCTCGACCGATGCACTGGCCGACCCGAAGCTCGGTTCCCGCCATGATCTCGCTCCTCACTCGTCCTGGCTCAAAGAGCAGGATGACCGTTGACCCCAGATGGAACATGCCAAGCTCATCCCCCTTGTTCAGCGGCTTGCTCTGATCGTAGGTGCAGGCACCGCGATCCGGGCCACCGGCCATCGTGCATAGCGATGGCTCATACGCGACTGTAATATTGCCCACCCCCGTCGCCGCGACCATGATCAGGGCCACTTCGCCGAGGGAGGTTCGCAGATAAGTCACTAAGCGCTCGTTGCGCGCAAACAGGTTCGGGACGTTCGCTACCGACAGCTGATTGACGGGATAGCGCGCCCCGGGAATATGGCGGAAGCCCACGACCTGGCTGTCGATCGGGCTGTGCACGCGGTGATAGTTGTGCGGCGCGAGATAGATGGTCATAAACAGACCGCCGCGAAATCTCTGCGCCGTTCCCTCGTCGGCCAGCAGGCCGCTTACGGTGTAGTCGTGGCCTTTGGCCTGGATGCACATGCCGTCATCGGTGTTCCCCAGCACCGACAGCACGCCGTCACAGGGCGCGACCAGGATATCGGTCCCCGCTTCGATCTGCCGAGCCCCTTCGGGCAGCGGGCGGCAGAAGAAGTCGTCAAAGCGATCGAACTCGGTGAGCGGTCGATCGAGCTCGCTGAGATCGATGCCGTAGTGACGAGCGAAGCTGCGATAGATCGGATCGCGCAGCGGCCGCGGAACTGGCAGGCGCGACGCCCAGCCCATGCCGCGACTAAACGCTTGCTTGGGGAACCAGTGCAGGATCTCTGCGGCAAACCGCTCTGATACGGGGAGTTTACTGAACATACACGCTAATACTATTGGAAGGCGCCGCCTCGAATCAATCACTCAAGCGGGTCTGCAAGCGAGCTATGCCGTGAGAGGTGGGCGCGGGGGCCGGGGGCTTGGTGGGCAGCCTGCCGAAAGGTGGGTCGATACCCGAGACCGGGGCGCCGCGCTCGAACTCGACGCGCTTGCCCCCGGCTGGGGCGGCGCTTACTGCGAGGTGTTGAGCAGGATGGCGACTTTGCTCTCGCCAGTGTTGGCCACCGCCAGGTCGGGTCGGCCATCGTTGTTCAGATCGCCGACCGCAACAGCTTGCGGCTGCATTCCCGACGTGAAGTAGTCCGGCGCCTGTGGCGTCTTGTTGCGGTTGCGCAGGATCGCGATGTAGTCGGCGGCGCTGAGCGTCGTGACGATGTCGGGGACGCCATCAAAGTCAAAGTCGGCGCTGGCCATGCCCAGGGGCGCGTCGCTGGCCGCCTTGCCAGCGGTGTAGTTCGTCGGTCCGCCGAAGGCGCCTGTGCCATCGCCAGTGAGTACCGCAAGCTGCGGCATGGTGACGCTCAGGGAGACCGCGACATCGACGTTGCCATCGCCGGCAAAGTCCCCAAGGACGATGCCGCGCGGGTTGGTGTTGGCGCCGGTGGCGTAGTTGGCCTTGAAGTCAAAGGTCTTGGTGGTGTCGTTCCACAGGAACACCGTGATGTTGTTGGTCATCTGGTTGGCCATCACGATGTCGGGCTTGCCGTCTTTGTTGATGTCCGCCATGGCCAATGCCGCCGGGCCCTGCACCGTTCCACCGGGGGTCAGCGTCGTCGCGGTGCCGAACGCTCCGGCGGCGGCGCCCACCAAGTACGAGGCATTGTTTCCGCCCGCGTTGGCGCTGATCGCGTCGGGGATCATGTCGCCGGTCAGATCGCTGGCGACGACCGCCTGCGGCGTCATGCCGACCGAGTACTCACCGCTTCGGGCCAGCACGCCCGTCTTGTTGTTGAGCAGGACGGCGACGGTATTCGCAACCTCGACACTGACGATGGCATCGAGGAAGCCGTCTTTGTCCATGTCGCCTAGCGAAAGTCCGGTCGGCTTGCCCATGGCTGACATCGAGGCTGCCGCGCTGCCCACCGCGCCAAAGGTGCCGTCGGCGTTGCCGAGCGCGAAGCTGACGTTGTTACCGGTGCGATTGGCGGTGATGATGTCGGGCTTGTTGTTGTTGTTTAGCTCGCCGATGGCAATGGCCGACGGAGCCATGCCGACGTCGAGCTTGGCGGCCTGCAGCGCGAACGACAGCGAGCCGTAGTAGTAGCGGAAAAGGTCGCTGCGCGTGGTGCTGCGCGTATCGGGGAGCCGGACTTCGACCGCGACCAAGCCGCGGGTGCCGAGCTTGGCCGGCAGCGTGACCTTAAGCAGGGTCGGCGAGACGTACTGCGTGGTAGCCAGCTGACCGGCGATGTAGACCTGCGCGCCAGACACGAAGTTGGCCCCGCTAACATCCAGCACCACGGCGGTGCTGCCGAGCAGGCCGGTGCTGGGACCCAGGGCGGGCGAGACGCCGGTTAGCTGTAGTGTTGGAGGGAGCAGGTCCGGCTGCGACCCGCCACCGCCATCCCCGCCGCTGCCGCCGCCGCCATCCCCGTTGCCGTTATTCGGATCGCTGAGATCTTCGGTCCCGCTGCCGCCGAGATCGGCGTTGGGATCGGTACCCGTAGATGAGGAGTTGCACTGTAGGGAAAGGGCCACCGCCAAAGGCAGCACGGCCCCGCTAAGCAAGAACCTTCTGAGTGTGGTCATGAAGGAGAAGTATAGCGGTCTCATCCCCGCGCGGGGGGGAACCAGATCCAGCCGTCCTCTGCGAAGATCTGCCCCGGATCGGCGGGTAGCTGCCAGCCCTGTCGGGCCCAGAGGTAGGCGGTGTAGGCACAGATCAGGGCGTCGAACTGATGATCGTTCTGCAGCGTGAACTCGCGCCACTGGCCGGGGCCGAAGCGCAGACCGGGGAGCTCTTCGAGCACGCGCGTGCGGATCGGCAGGGCATGACCCGAGCGCTTGTAAAGTCGCGCCACCTGCGAGCGGCGGCGGCCGGGGGTATCGCTTTCGCTGTCATCGTCGCTGGCTTCGTCGGGCAGGCGCACTTCTTTGCCGTTGCTGTCGCGATAGCGCACCGTGGTGCGGGCCGGAGACTTGCTTCCGTTCGGCGCGGCTGGGGCTTTGGCGCTGCTGCTCGCGGCGGCGGGCGAGGCCGGCTGACCCGACGACAGCGGCGGCAGGCTCAGCGGCGGCGCGGCGTCGGGAAACAGCTGGGTCAGGGTGGCCTTGGGATAGACCTCAAGCAAGTTGTGGTTCAGCTGATAGCGATCGGCGAGCGCGCGGCGCAGAAAGGCCATCCGCGCCGTCAGCGGTCCCATTCCCTGACCCAGGGTCTCGCGCGGGGTGATGCCGTGCTCTTCGTGCAAGAGGACTTCGGTCGCGCGCTGGGTGTACGGCGTGTAGCGCGGCTTGCCTCGGCTGCGCCCTTCGGGGACGCCCCCCGTCGCGAGCTCGTCCTGGAGCTTGTGCGCATCGCGCTGACGAAACCACGCGATGGTGGGCACCTCGCAGATCGCCGGTCCCGGACACTTTGGCAGGGTGCAGCGGACACAGACTGGCAGGCTCAGCGGCGCATCGATGGCCAAGACGGCGCTATCGGCAAAGCGTCGCAAGTAGTCGATCAGCTGCTCGTCGTAGAAGCTGGCGCCGGCCCCCTGATCTTCGACGATGACCTCAACGTCTGAGCTGGGCTTGTCGGGGACCCGCAGCCGGCAGAGAGCCGTCGTCTTGCCTTTGCCTCCGCCTAGATCCACCCCGATGAACGTCTTGAAGGCGCGCCGCATCGCGTCCGCTGACAATCGCCCGAGCCACCCTTTTCCGTCAAGCATCGGCTGGGCGCTCGGCAGCTAGGTTCGCGTCTTTTCCCGTGGCTGCGGTCGCGGCGGAAGGTGGTCTCTCAGCGGTCGCCGCAAAGCTCCCGTAGCGTGATATCGTCGAGAGGCGCATCCATGTTTATGGGCTCAGCCCGCAGGAGGGGAGGCATGCAGCGCTTCGGCTATTCACTATTTGCGTTCTGTCTGGGTGTTCTGTCGACGGCGGCATCGGGCTGTGGCTCGAACCAAGGCTGCGAAGAATTCGCGACGGCCTACTGCACCAAGCAGGTGGGCTGCTCGAACTTCTGGTCGACGGTATATGCCTCCAACTTCGAGGCCTGCCGCAGCGCGCGCAGCCAGCGCTGCCAGCTGGATAGCAAGTCGCCCGACACCGGCTGGAATCAGAATGTCGCGCTGGCTTGCTCGCGCGGGATTGCGGCGCAGTCCTGCGATGATTTCTTAAGCGGCATCCTGGCCGGTGAGTGCAGAAATCCCGGCAAGCGAGCCGTCGGTGCACCCTGTGGCGATCGCTGGCAGTGTGACTCGCTGCAGTGCGTGGCCTCGACGTCGGCCTCGACCTGCGGCACCTGCACCGCGCTGCCCAAGCAGGGCGAGTCCTGCGCCACGCTCAAGATCTGCGACAGCGGGCTGCAGTGCGTCGGCGATGTCTGCCAGCCGCTGCGAGTTGCTGGCGAGACCTGCGGTGCTGCCGGAAGCTGCATCCCGTCCTTGGCCTGCATGGTCGGTACCTGCCAGACGCCACAGCAGGGCGCGGCCTGCAACAGCCAGGGCGACTGCAGCTTCCATCAGATCCAGTACTGCGATGGCTCGACGCTGACCTGCGAGAAGTACCCGCTGTCGGTGGTCGGCGTGAACGAAGCCTGCGGCATCTCGTTTGATAGCGAGACGATCTGCACGCCGGATGCGTACTGCCGCACCTCGTCTTCCGCGGCGTTCGGTGTCTGCAACAAGCTGCCGACCGAAGGCCAGCCCTGCGCCACCAGCGACAACCTATGCGCCACGCCCTACACCTGCATCGGCGGCGTCTGCAAGATCTTCGACCGCAGCACCTGCAAGTAAGTCCCCTCGTAGCGTTGCCATGGCTGCCCTCCCGCTGTCATCGACCCCGGCCGGTGACAGCGAGAGGGCTAAGCTTGCTTACGGCGTGGTGCGCGTCGGGGCGTCCGCGGTGTTGCAGGACGCGAACGACGTGATGTAGCGATACGAGATCCAGCCGTAGCCGGCGCCCTTGGGGTTGGTCACGCCAAAGCGATCGGTCCCCCAGCTGTTCTTAAACAGGAAGAAGCCCTTCTCTTTGACCGGCTTGCCGCTGCTGTCGACCACCAGCTTGCCGTCCTTGTCGACGGTCTGGACTTCCATGTTGTCATCCCAGCCGACAAGCTGGATCGAGTGGCCGGCCGGCTTCTTGCGGCTCTCGGTCTGGTCGGTGCTGTTGGGGTAAAGGACGTAGCCCTTGCTGAAGTACGTCGAGTTGACGGGCAGCGTCGACAGACGGTGGTTCCAGGCCTGATAGAAGAAGTCGAGGCCGGCGAGGACGCCAGAGCGCTTCTCGTAGATCACGTTCTTGATCGAGCTGGTCGACACCCAGCGCGAAGCCGGCAGCTTGTACTTCGGCGCCATCTTGGCGGCGGGCGGCGGCTCGCCCTGCGTGTAGCACGTGGTCGGCTGCGTCTCGCCGGTGCAGGCGGGATTGTCGACGGTGGTCCAGGGGTTCGGGTTGTACGGCCAGGCCGACTCAACCGGCACACCGTAGGTCACCACGGCCTTGAGGTTGTAGTTGTCCGAAGAACCTTCGGTATCGGTGAAGGCCTTGACCTGCGCCTTAACCGACCACTGCAGGTACTGCTCAGAAAAGTCCGGGGTAGCCAGCCCGGCCTTCTTGTACAGCGACTCGACCAAGCCCATCGTCGAGAAGATCGAGCACACGCCGCGTCGCGACTGGTTTCGGATCGGCGTCTGCAGCGACAGCAGATCGTAGCTGGTCGGCAAGACCACGTCGGCCTTGCCTTCAAAGGCGATGTTGGCGTCGCCGGGGAAGTCGGCCTTGAGGTGCGCCACCGAGGCGAGCGGCGCATCGTTGCCATCGACCTGATCGGCGGCGACGGGCGGCGTGATCTCTTCGTCAGCGGGCTCACCACAGGCCGCGGCCGTCAGGCACAGGCCCAGCGCGAGCGAGGGGACAAGGACAGTGGATAGGGTCATGCGACGGGACGAGGGTGTTTTCATGTGTGGCTCCTAAATGGAAGGAATGAGGGGAGCGCCGACGGCAACCAAGGCAGCTCAGAGCGGCGGCGCAACGACCGCGCCAACATATTGCAAGGGGCTGACATTTCAACTCTTTTCCGGTCTAATGCCCGCCGAACATGAGCCAGGTTGACGCGGGAAAACCCGCCCCCAGAAGAACCCCTCTTTACGATCGCCACGTCGCGCTTTCGGCTCGCATCATCGACTTTGGCGGCTGGGCCATGCCGGTGCAGTACTCGTCGATCCTCGATGAGCACAAGGCGGTGCGGACCGGCGTCGGTCTATTCGATGTCTGCCACATGGGCGAGGTCGAGTTTGTCGGACCCGGTGCCATCGCCGCCGTCGAGCGACTGGTGACCAACGACGTGCGCAAGCTGGTCGATGGCCAGGCGCGCTACACCGCGGTCTGCTATCCCGATGGCGGCATCGTCGATGACTGCATCGTCTATCGCGAGCGCCAGGACCGCCTGGTTATCGTCATCAACGCTTCCAACATCGACAAAGACATCGCCTGGTTTCGCCAGCACACGGCCGGCCGAGCGGACTGCACGCTGCGCGATCTTTCTGACGAGACGGCGCTGATCGCGGTGCAGGGACCGCACGCTGCCGCGCTGCTCGATCGTCTGGCGCACGAGTCGGGCTTTTCGGCGCTGAAGTCGTTCCACTTCAAGGCCGGCCAGATGTTGGGCGTGCCGGTGTGGGCGGCGCGCACCGGCTACACCGGCGAAGACGGCTTCGAGCTGTTCTGTCCGCCGAGCGAGGCGGCGCGGATCTGGGATGCGCTGCTAGCGGCCGGCGGTGACTTTGGCGTGCTGCCCTGCGGCCTGGGCGCGCGCGACACGCTGCGTCTGGAAGCCTGCTTGTCGCTCTACGGCAACGACATCGATCAGACCACGACCCCGTACGAAGCCGGTCTGGGCTGGGTGGTGAAGCTGGATCACGACTTCATCGGTCGGCCCGCGCTGGAAGCGAAAAAGGCCGCCGGTCTGGCCCGCAAGCTGGTGGCCTTCGTCATGGAAGGCCGCGGCACCGGCCGTCACGGCTATCCGATCTTCGCCACCGAGACCGGGGGCGAGGCCATCGGCATCGTCACCTCGGGCAGCCTGGGTCCGACGGTGGGCAAGAACGTTGGACTTGGCTATGTGCCGATCGCGCACAGCGAACCGGGCAGCCGGATCTTTGTTGATTGTCGCGGCAAGCGTGTCGCGGCGCAGCTCGTCAAAGCACCGTTCTACCGTCGCAGCGCCAGCTAAATCTCAAGACCCTAGAGCGAACCAAAAGAAGAGAAGAGAGAAATGTCCAAGGACTACCCGAACGACCTCCGCTACACCAATGAGCACGAATGGGTGCGCGTAAACGGCAAGATCGCGACGGTGGGCATCACCGCGTATGCCGTCGAACAGCTCGGCGACATCACGATGATCGACCTGCCGAAAGAGGGCGAAAAGTTTGCTCGCGAGGCGCAGCTGGCGTCAGTGGAGTCGGTGAAGGCCGTCTCGGACATCTACGCGCCGATCTCGGGTACGGTCCTCAAGGTCAATGCCCCGCTCGGTGACAGCCCCGAGATGCTGAACGAAGACTGCTACGACGAAGGCTGGATCGTCGAGCTAGAGATCAGCAACCCCAAGGAAATTGAGGGGCTGATGACCTGCGCTGAGTACGAGAAGTACATCGGCGACAGCGCGCACTAAGCCAGCGATCCCGCGGTAGCCAGCCTGCGTTCGACGCAGCCTTGACCACGCGGTCATTCCTTGCCTCCCTAACCCGGCGAGGGCGAAGACGCTGCTTCCGTGGCGTCTCAGCCTCGTCGCCTATTGGCGATCCCATGCGATACATACCTCACACCGAATCGGACATCGCGCGCATGCTGCGGGTCATCGGCGCGCCCTCGGTTGATGCGCTGTTCGCGCATATTCCGGCGGCGCTGCGACATGGCCGTCCGCTCGACATCGCGGCTCTTGATGAAGCTTCGCTGCTCCGCCACCTGGGCGAGATCGGCTCGCGCAGCACACCGGCCGTCGGCGCTACCCCGCGCGAGGGCGGGGCGCTGTCGTTTCTGGGCGCTGGCCTGACGCCGCACCACATCCCGACGGCAGTCGACATGCTGCTGTGCCGTTCCGAGTGGTACACCGCCTATACGCCCTATCAGCCGGAAGTGGCGCAGGGCACGCTGCAGGCGGTCTTCGAGTATCAGACGCTGGTCTCTGAGCTGTTCGGGCCGCCGCTCGGTAGCTCCACGCCGCCGTATATCAGCAACGCCAGCATGTACGACGGAGCCTCGGCGCTCGCCGAAGCTGTGCTGATGGCTCGTCGGGTCACCGGTCGCGATGGCACCCTGCTGTGCGGCGCCCTGCATCCGCACTACAGCGAGACCGTGGGGTGCTACCTCGCGGGCCTGTGCGAGCCGGGCAAGCTTGACGAGCAGCTTGCCCAGGTGGGCTTTGCGCCGAGTGGCCGAGTTGATCTCGCGGCGCTGGATGCCGCCCTCGCAGCACGTCGTAGCACCACGGCTTGTGTCGTGGTGCAGACGCCGAACTATCTGGGCGTGGTCGAAGACATCCGCGAGCTTGCAGCGCGAGCCCATGCCTGCGGTGCGCTGCTGGTCGTGTTCTGTGCCGAGCCGCTGGCCATGGGCGTGCTGGCTTCGCCCGGTGAGCTGGGCGCCGACATCGTCTGCGGCGAAGGCATCGGCATGGCGATTCCGCCGTCTTTGGGCGGGCCAGGTGTGGGGCTGTTCGCGGCGCGGGCCGACTTCGTGCGGCAGATGCCGGGACGCCTGATTGGCGAGACCGTCGATCAAGAAGGTCGTCGCGGCTACGTGCTGACCTTGGCCACGCGCGAGCAGCACATTCGACGCGAGAAAGCGACGTCGAACATCTGCACCAACCAGGGCCTGATCGCGCTCGCCTTCACCATCCACCTATCGCTACTCGGGCGCAGCGGCTTCACCGAGCTGGCCCGGCTGAATCTGGCGAAGGCGGAGTACGCCAAGTCGCGGCTCGCCAGCCTGCGCGGCTGCAGCCTGGCGGTGTCAGGGCCGACATTCAACGAGTTTGCGCTGCGTCTGCGCGGCGAGGCCGGGGCGGTCAGCGAGCGCCTGCGCGAGCGCGGCATCCTGGCTGGTGTGCCGATGAACCAAGCGGGCTTCCGTCTGCCGGGCCTGCCTGACCCAGACCGAGTGCTGCTGATCGCCGTCACCGAACGCCACAGCCAGAGCGACATCGATCATCTTGCTGCCGCCCTCGACGAGGTGTGCCCATGACCCAGGCTGCTTCTGACAAGACTGCCGCCGTGGCGGAGTCGCGGCGTGGGCCGATTGGCACGCGCCATCTTCTGCATCATCAGCCCGCGATCTTTGAGCAGGGCACGCCGGGGCGCTCGGGCGCTTCGCTGCCGCCGCTCGATGTGCCGGCCGTCGATCCAGCCGCCTGCTTTGGCGATCTGGCGCGTCGTCAGGCACCCGGCCTGCCCGAGGTCTCGGAGGTCGATGTCACGCGGCACTTCACGCGGCTGTCGCGCTGGAACTACGCCATCGACATCGGCATGTATCCGCTCGGATCCTGCACCATGAAGTACAACCCCAAGGTCAACGAGCGGGTGGCGCGCATGCCGGGCTTTGCCGGTCTGCATCCGGCGCAGCCGCTGTCGAGCCTGCAGGGGGCGCTGGAGCTGATGTATCGGCTCGAAGAGGCGCTGCGCGAGATCTCGGGCTTTGCCCGCGTGACGCTGCAGCCTGCCGCCGGGGCGCATGGCGAGCTCTGTGGCCTGATGATGATGCGCGCCTATCACCAGAGCCAGGGACGGCATCCCAAGAAAGTGCTGATCCCCGACTCGGCGCACGGCACGAACCCCGCTTCGGCGGCGCTGAACCAGTTCGAGACGGTGGCGCTCAAGACCGGAGCCGACGGCCTGCTGTCGGCTGAAGCCGTGCACGCTGCGATCGCACAGCACCCGGGCGATATCGCCGGCCTGATGGTCACCAATCCCTCGACGCTGGGTCTGTTCGAAGAGCAGATCGCCGAGATCACCGCCGCCGTGCATGCGGCTGGCGGCCTGGTCTACATGGACGGCGCGAACTTCAACGCGCTGCTCGGCAAGGTGCGGCCGGGCGACATCGGCGTCGATTGCATGCACTTCAACCTGCACAAGACCTTCACCACGCCGCACGGCGGGGGCGGGCCGGGCTCAGGTCCGGTCGGGGTCAGCGAGCGTCTGGTGCCGTTTCTGCCCACGCCGACGGTGGAAAAGAACGGCGAGACCTACTCGCTGTCTTTCGACCGCCCACAGTCGATCGGCCGCATGCGCAGCTTCTTTGGCAACTTCGGCATGATGGTTCGCGCCTACACCTACATCCGCGAGATGGGCGGCGCCGGACTGACGCAGGCGACGGAGATGGCAGTGCTAAACGCCGTCTATCTGCGGGCCCGCATCGCCGACGTCTATCCCGTGTGCTCGGATCGCCCTTCGATGCACGAGGTGGTGGTCAGCGATAAGCGGCTGAAGAAAGAGACCGGCGTGCAGACGCTGGATGTTGCCAAGCGCCTGATGGACTATGGCTACCATCCCCCGACGGTGTACTTCCCGCTGGTGGTGCCCGGCGCGCTGATGATCGAGCCGACCGAGACCGAGTCGAAAGAGACGCTCGACGAGTTCGCCGAGGCCCTGCTTTCCATCGCGCAGGAAGCGGCGCAGAACCCCGAGCTGGTCAAGACCGCGCCGCACCACACCGCACTCCGTCGCCTGGACGAGACGCGGGCCGCCCGTCATCCCCGCCTGCGCTGGCTGCCGACCCCACCGGTCAGCAAGTAAGCGCTAAAGCGGTCGTTCGCTGATCACCGCGCGGACGATCGACGTCAGACCATCCAGACCCAAGCTCTTTTGCACCACGGCTCGCACGCCTAGCTGACGTAGCAGCGCGCGATCGCCGCGGGTGCTGCGCTGCGACAAGACGACGATCGGCACATCCCCGGTGCTCTCGCTGCCGCGCAGCGTGGCGCAGACCTCGACGCCGTTTAGGCGGGGCAGGGCCAGGTCCATGATGATCAGACCCAGCGGCAGGCGCTGCGCTTCTTCCAGCACCTGATCGCCGTCGGTGACCATGACGACATCGGCATCGGGAGCCGCGGCTTCGACGCACATCCGCAGCTGATCGAGAACCAGCGGATCTTCATCGGCCACCAGCACGCGCTGTGGCGGGCGGCGCAGCGTCTTTCGGTGCGCGGCGATCAGCGCCGCCATCAATTCGTCGCAGGTCTGGAAGCGCGAGTTGGGATCGCGCGCCACCGCTTTGAGGATCGACTTGTCGAAGACCTCGGGCAGATCAGGGCGAAACACCGACGGTGGCATCGGGTCTTCTTCCTGATGCTTGCGCAGCACGTCGGCGACCTCGCCGCTGGGGAAGGGCAGCTTGCCGGCGATGAGCTCATAGATGCTCATGCCCAGGGCGTAGACGTCGCAGCGACGGGCTTCTTCCGGGGTGCGCGGTCGCTGACGGATCTGCTCCGGCGCCAGGTAGTCGGGGGTGCCGATGATGTGCGTGCCCGACCCGCGCGAATCCGTCGACTTCGCCAGGCCGAAGTCCATCAGAATGGCGCGCGGCCCCGGCGCCACCATGACGTTGGCCGGCTTGATGTCGCGATGGATGATGCCGGCGGCGTGCACCACCTGCACCGCGCGGCAAAGCTGCAGCGCCAGGCTCACCGCCAGGTCCAGCGGGATGGCATCGTGGACTCGCACGGCCTGCACCAGGTACGAGGCCAGTGTCGGGCCGACGATGTACTCCATGACCATGTAGGGCACGCCGCGGTGCTCGCCGAGGGTGTGCACATGGACTACGTTTTCGTGGCGTACAGCGGCCAGGAGGCGCGCCTCGCGACGGAACAGCGCCGCCTGTCCGGGGTGGACAGCGTGCTCGGGGAGCAGGACCTTGATCGCGACCTGTCGTTCGAGCGCCAGGTCTTCGGCCAGATACACCGCGCCCATGGCGCCGCGACCAATCTCGCGGACCAGTCGGTAGTTGTCGGCCAGGACCTCACCCAGACGCGGAGCCCGCTCCATCGCCTTGGAGGCTGCGCTGTCAGCGGTCCTGCCGCCCGGCTGCTTTGTGTTCGTGGGAGGCATCGCTGCGTTTTTTTGCCCCCCTCGGGTTCGCTGGGACCGGCGCTGGCGACGGAGGCTGGGCTGTCCCCCAAGAGCGCTTGCGCAGGCCAGGACCGAGACGGGCGTTTTGAGTGTAGCCGATGCCGGCGCTTTCTAACAGCGTAAAACTATTAATCGAAATTACAAAAATATTGTGGGCTCGTGTGATCTTGCGTGGGATGCGCAGAATACCGTCGAAAAAAAGGCCATATATCGGGTAGTTGCAGACGTATAAATCCAGACAACATTGTATTTTGCGTTACTGATAACATCAGAATCATGTAATCCAGGCCACATATTCATGTGGCCGTCCGTCTGGAACCTGCTTGGCTTAGGAGTGCAGCGGCCCGTCTGCACGATCCTTTTTGAGAGGGGGGGAGCAATGTCGCTCGTTCGCAATTCTTCAAGGCGCCGACACGCCTGGGCCTCTTGCCTGCTCTTGGCTGGTCTGTCGCTTTCTACGCTCACCGCCTGTCCGCCGCCGCCGGTCGCCTCGTTTGACCCGGATAGCGTCGAGGATCCGGCGCTCGATCCGCGGGGTCAGTTCGATCTGCGGGTGAAGCCCGACATCGCCGGCACCGCCGAGGCTCCTGGCTCCTGCACCTGTCACTACACCAAGCAGGACGCCTACGAGCCGTTCATGAAGTACGACGCGGAATACGACACCATCACGGCGTACAGCGGCGGCAAGTTCCTGACGACCAACGCCGACATCAGCCCGCTGATCCAGAAGGGTTCGCACCAGGGGCCGGCGCTGACCCAGCCGCAGTTCGACCGCGCTCGTGCCTGGTTGCAGGCCGAGGCGCTGTCCCGCGGCGCCGGGGGCGGCAGCAAATCGACCCCGACGGTGGCCCTGCGCACCGGCGACTTCTACATCAACCTGGAGCCGCTGACCGGCGATCCGCTGTCGAAGATCACATTCACCCTGGGCCAGTCGGGTTCGCGCACCTATCTGGTGACCGCGCTGAAGCTCTTTGCTGGACCGACGACGGGCATCCACGTCAAGCATCCGCGCTTCATCATCTTCTCGGCGACTGGTGCCAACGCCGATACCAGCGATGCCTTGGCCACCGTCGATCTGACGGTGCAGGCCAACATGAGCTCGAACATCGGCAGCGGCAGCCTGCTGCTCTCGAACCTGCCGGCGACGACGGCCCGCATTGCCCTGGCGTTTGAGGCCATCGACAAGGTCAACCCCAACCCGAACATCGTCCTCATGTGCAAGTCCTACAACTTGTACAAGCCGGCGGTGACGAACTACCTGGCTAGCTGCGCGGCGATCTGTCACAGCCCGACAGGTACTGACTCGCGAGCGTCGCAGGCGACCAACGCCTTCAACATGGCGGCGTCTCGCGGCACCGTCGATGCCGACATCCAAAAGCTCTGCATTTACACCCTGGGCCGCATCAACCTGGCGGACCCGGCCAAGAGCGTGTTGATCACCCAGGCCACCCCCGTTGCCGACGGAGGAACGAGCAACCATCCATACAAGCTCGATACACCCGCAAAAGATCTCCCGGGCTTCAAGAACGCAGTCCTGACCTGGGCCGCGGGAGAGAAGTAACCGACAGCTTATTTGCAAGTGAGAGGAAGCATGAAACCTACATTTCGCCGAACCACAGTTTCTCTGGCTCTGGCCGCGGCGGCACTGGGCGCTTGTTCCGGCGGTGCCACCAGTGGACAGACCGAGGTCAAGAACAGTGCCTTTCGCGACGGCCTCCCTCCGACGGTACGTGACGGAGACAAGCTGGCGCTAACCGACCAAAACGTCGACTACATGCTGGCCCTGCGCTCGGCTGCGCTGAAGCTGACCGGCAACTACCCGACGTTCACCGAGATCAACGAGCTGCGCACGGCGCCCGATCAGAGCACGACCTACTCCGCCCGCGTCGACGCCTATCTGGCCAGCGCCGCCTTCACGCGTGAGCAGATCACGTTCTGGCGCAACACGTAACAGAAGACACGAAAAATAAATGATTTGATATAGTTACGACGCTGAGCAGGGGGGCTTGGCGCCAGCGCTTGGGCCCCGGGAGACGGGGCGTTTCGCAGGCTGCGCGGACCACCACAGGCACACGGAGACAAGGCCATGGGCGAAGTGATCCGCAAGATGAAGAACGGCAAGTTTATCGGGTGGTACGTGCGCTACGTCGACGCTGATGGTAGGCGCAAGCAGCGAGCCAGCCACCAACCGACGGCGCAGCTCGCCCGTCGCATGCTCATCGAGATCGAGGCGCGCGTCGCGCGGGGAAAGGCCGGCCTCCCCAACGAGCCGGAACACGGCAACCTGACGCTGAAGGAGCTCTTCGCCGTGTTTTTAGAGCGCGTAAACAGTCCGCGGCTCAAGGATCTGACGAAGTATCGCAGTCGGCTTCGCCTCGTCTTGCGGCGCATCGAGAACAAGGTCCCGCAGGTCGTCAGGCTTCGAGCCTGCGACGTCCGGCAGGTGCACGTCGCCCAGATCCGAGATGTGCTGAGCCGGACCTATCCGAACGGAACCGTTCGCAACACGCTCTCTGGATTGAGCGCGGCGTTCTCGTGGGCGCTTCGTGAAGGGCTCATCGATCGTCATCCCTGTCGCGGCGTCGAGCAGCCTCCGCCGCCGCTGCGCACTGACGAGTGGCTAGATGCTGCCGAGATCGGCAAGCTGCTGGCCGAAGCCGAGCGACGCGGAGCGAAGTCGCTCAAGTGGGCGTCTAGACATGTTGCGATTGCCCTCGGTGTTTATCTTGGCCTGCGTCGAGGGGAAATCTGGGGCCTGCGCTGGCGCGATGTCGATCTGGCTCACGGCCGAGTCACGATCGTCCGCAGCTACACAACGACGCCGAAGAACGGCAAGGCGCGACATCTGAAGCTGCCCGCCGGTCTCGTGCCGATCCTCAAAACCTGGCGCGAGCGCTGCCCATCGACGAGTGAGGGCGTTGTGTGCCCTGCGCCCGACCCCAATCGAAAATGGCAGCTGCTGCGGGACACGAACCGGCCGCTGGGCTTGCCTGATTTGCTGGACGCGGCAGGCGTCAAGAAGCTGCCGCGCGCATGGCACGGACTGCGCCATAGCTTCGCCTCGAACTTCTTGCTTCAGGGCGGGAGCGTGCTCGCGCTGCAGAAGATCCTCGGGCACAGCAAGCTGGAGACCACGATGGTCTACGCGCACCTCTCAGCGGAGTTCGTCGATGGCTCGATCGAGCGACTGAAGTATTAAGCGCGATTCAGCAGGCGCAGACCGTGAGCCGCGCCAGTGCTCTCCTCTTGCCGCGGGTACGCCTTGGGGCTACCCTCACATTCACCTCAAATTTGAGGAAGATTTTCGGGATAGGAGACACGATGCGGCTCGAAGCAACCGTCCCTGACAGTCGGGGCGCGGCCCTCTTGGAAGTAGCCGACGAGCTGGGCCTTAGCCGGAGTCAGGTGATCGACGAGGCGGTGGCCCTGTTTCTTAAGGCGATCATGGAAGTGCGGCGCGGCCGCCGACTGGTCACCATCGACCCGGCGAACACCGAACCACAGTGTGAGCTATCGACGCCGACCTTGGCGACGCTGGAGTGGGCGCACAAGCCCCAGAAATTGACTGTGTCGCCGGAAGTATTTACCAAGCTCGCCGAGCTCTCGGCCACCCCACGACCTCCGAGTGCCCGCCTCAAAGCCGCCGCTAAGCGGCATCGCTGATCTTCGCCCCATGAAGCGTGTGCCAAATCTGACCGGCATGGTTAGCTCCACCGTTCGTATCGAACCGGCCGATGCATCATCGCAGTTTCGCTCTGGCGTCCACGCTCTCGACGACTACTTTGCTCGACATGCCGTGAAGAACGACCGGGATGGCATCTCGACGGCCTATGTCTTGCGCCGTAGCGAAGCGGACTCTCCCGACTGGCCACCCGTCCTGGGCTACTACACGCTCAGCATGGCGGAGCTTGCCTCGCCCCTTGCTGCGGCGGTGCTCGGTCGAAAACTCCCCCGGTATCCGCTGCCAGTGGCGCTGATTGGTCGCCTTGCGGTGGATGGCCGGGTGCAGGGACATCGCGTCGGTGAAAAACTTTTGCTGGATGCGCTCGGGAGAGCCTTCGATGCCGCGACCCGGCTCGGCTGCCTGGGGGTCATCGTCGATGCGAAGGATGAGAGGGCCGGTCGCTTCTATGCCAAGTACGACTTCGTCGAGTTTGCCGACGAAGCGCTCTGGCCGCGCCGCATGTTCCTCGCCATGAGCACGATTCGTGAAGCATTTGAGAACGCCGAGACCCCCGATGCGAGGTCAGGTCTGACGGCGTCGTAAGCTCCGCTCGTCGAGCAAAGCTTCAGAGCGGTTTCTCGACGAGAGCAGAGTGAACCCGCGTCTAAGCGCTCGGCGACGGGGCTGGTGGGGTGTCGGATCGCGGACGACGGCGCACCGGCAGTTCAGGTGAGCCCACGCCGAAAGCCAGCCAGCAGACGGACACCTCAAGTGCCTTGGCCAGCTGCTCGACCTTCGCGATGTTCGGAACCGTGGTCCCGGTCTCGGTCATCTGGACAAAGTTGTCGGAAGTGCCCGACAGCCGGCCAAGCTGCCGACGAGACAGACCGCGCTCTTGTCGCAGCCACGAAAGTCGCGCCGGCAGCCCATCGGCAAGCGACTTCGTCTGAGCCCGAGACGGCAGCTCAACGCCGTAGGCCAGCAGGCTAGGCGAGACGCCAAGCGCCTGTGCCAGCTTCTCAACGGTGTCCAAACGAGGAATCCGTTCTCTCCGTTCGAGCTGAGAGGCAGTGTTACGCGCCATGGAGACCGAGTCGGATAGCGCCGATCGGCTCAGCTCGGCCTCTTTTCGGTAGCGAGCAAGCCGAAACGCAAAGCCTACATGCAGAGGGTTCTGTCGACCACGGACCACAGGCGTCGGTAACACGCGCTCAATATGGCTCTCTACTTCGATTGGATTTCACTCAGAAATGGGAAGTAAATCTAGCGATCTAGAGTGTGTCTATGTATACAAGTGCCGGGCGTAGCCAAGCCCCACAACAAAAAGGCCCCCGGCGCGAACCGGGAGCCCATCGCCCGCGTCAGACCTCCGCCGCGGAAAGCCTGGTCCGACGCGAACCGGCGCTGCATTTTTCGTCGCACTTCGCGTCGCACTTCGCGTTGCATCGCGCGGGTGGGCTGGCCTGGGAGGGGGGATGAATTGGGCGCTGACGGTCCCAGAACTCATCGAAAATTAGTTTTGGGAACCGACTATCGCCCTATGAATCGCCGTACGATCGATTGACGCAAACGTGTGCGCTGTGCGGCCAGGACTTTCAGCCGAGTCGACAAGCGTGCGCCGACCGGCGGTGCCCCCAGTAAGAGTCAGCGGCACCGGATCTGGGCCGAGCTGGCCAGCGAGCGGGCCAGGACCGGCGGAGTTCCACTGCGGTCGGCAACCTGGCTTCACTATGCGGCAATCCGCGAGGCATACCGACATGCGCTAGCAACCGTTGAAGCACTCGCCGCGAAACACCCTGCACCGAAGAATATGATCTGCCGCACGTTGCAGCTCCACGAGCTTGCCGACGAGCTGCCCTCGGACGCTACCTATGCCGGCGTAGGCACTGCGCGGCTGCCCGACGGAAAGTTTGTGTCGATCATCGTCGTCGCCAAGTCAAGCTCGGAGCCAGCCAAGTAAGGGTGCCAGTTATCTCTTTTCGTCGTGCGGCGTGGACTGCCATCGCGGGCTCGGAAGTCCCCCAGAAAAGAGGGCCCACAAAAGGACCACCTCTCCTCTCGCTCCTGTGCTAGATCGTCGCTGCCGCGCAGCCGGTGTCCCGTTCTGGCGCAACACCTTCCGCATGGGCACGCAGGACACCGTCGGCACGCCGCCGGTGAAGATGGACTTTGCGCCGACCTATGCCGCGCAGCTGGTGGTGACCGAGCAGCCGATTACCAACCTGGTGACGGCGACCACTGGCACCTGCCCGACGTATACGGTGGCCACCAACACCTTCAGCACGGCAGCTACGTCGAACTGCACCAACAACGGTACGGTCGCCGCCGGCGTGCTCAGTGATGAAGGCGTGCAGATGCAGTTCAATTCGTCGATGGCTTTCCGCCGCGCGCGCTGGGTGCAGGAGACGTTTATGTGCAGCCGCTTCCCGGCGGAGCAGACGGGCACGCCGGTGAAGTACCCCGGTGGTACCTACAACTCGCCGTGGCCGTGGAACAGCATCTCCGGCAAGGAGAGCCTGCCCACTGCGCGCGTCGACTTCCAGGCCAATGACGTCCTGATCTGCGCCAACTGCCACTCGTCGCTGAACCACATCGCGCCGCTGTTCGGCAAGTTCAACAGCACCGGTGTCTTCACGGCCGGCAACGCCTTCCAGGTCACGACGCCGATCCCCGGCGAGCCGGCCACCATCCTCGCCGACTGGCTGCCCTCGGGTGAGACGACGGCTTGGCGCTACATGAAGCCAGCCACCACCATCCCCGAGCTCGGTGCGGCGATCGCGGCCGACCCCGGCTTTGCTCGCTGCGTGTCGACCCGCATGTGGAACTGGGCGATGTCGCGTGGCGACGTGGTCAACGATGGTCTGCCTCTGACCGACGCGCTGGCCAACCAGCTGACGACGCAGCTGGTCGCCGAGAACTACAACGTCAAGAAGATGCTGAAGCGCATCTTCACCGACCCGTACTTCGTACGGTACTAGGCCCAGACGAGGAAGCGAAGGAGCAATCACATGCGCAAGGTTTCAGATTTGCTTAAGAGCCTAGCGAGCTTCGGTCTGGCCGCGTCGCTGGGTTTGGTCGGTTCGTGCGGTGGCAGCACTCCGCAGATGATGCCGCCGGATGAAACAATGATGACCCCGGCTCCGCAAGAGCCGGCACAGCCCGAGATGGGCTTCAACCACGATGGCACGCTGACCCTCGACCTCGATCCGTTCAAGGACGGCCTGAACGTGTCGAAGGAAGAGAGCGAGCGGACCCACTCGTGCGGCAAGATCAGCTTCCGCACGCTGGGCACGATCCTCTCGAAGCGTGGTCTTACCGTCGCTGGGGCGGGCACCCAGTGCAACGATGGTCAGCCCTTTGACTGCCAGGTGCGTGACCTGTATCGCAACGGCAACCTGGTGCTGGGCATGGCCAACTATCCGGCTCGCGCGCCGGAGTCGGATCGCAGCACCACCGGTGGCTTGGTCAAGATGAACGACATCCTGATCGCGGCTGCCGAAGAGCTGATCACGGCCGCTAACCCGACGGGCGCTTTCGGTGCCACCACCGACTGCGCGACGACGGCTCTGTATGATGCCCAGAACAAGTGCCTCGCGGATGGCTTCGCGTGCTTCGTAGGCGTGCCGCTGACGCAGGGACAGCTTGATCAGTGCTCGGCCTCGGTTGCCGGCATGATCGGCAGCAACGTCCCGGCGCTGGACGCCAAGCGACTTACGGCGGCCGCCCTGGCCTCAACCATTTATCTTTGCGACTAGGGAGGGAGACGATGACACGCGAATTTCCTTTGCGGGGAGCCTCCCGCCGAGAGTTTGTTCAGGCGGTGATGACCGCCAGCGCGGTGCTGGGCCTGGGCCCGACCCGTGCGTTTGAAGTCCTGGAAGAGATGGGTGGCAGCGCCCTGGCGCAGGCCGCGCAGGTGCCGCGCCGCTCGGTCAACATCGTCGCCGGCACCGGCGGCTTCGCCTGGTTCCACTTCCTGTGGCCGGCACCGCAGGTCATCTCGAAGTTCCGCTCGGAGTTCTCGTACGACAGCACGAGCCGCGCGACGATGATCACCAGCGCCGACAGCCAGTACCTGGAAGGCCGGCCGCTGTACGTCCGCAACATGAACGGCAAGAAGCTCTGGGACAAGTACGGCGAGCGCAAGCTGGTCAGTGCCTTTGTCGCCGGCTCGCCGAACGCGCACCAGGTGGCTCCGACGGTCGCTGGCAACACCAACACCATCCCCAATGGTGTCGGTGGCGCAGTCGGTCTGTTCGCTGCCTCGGCTGCCATCCAGGGCACGCTCAAGGCCCTTGTACCGGCGATTGGTATCCGCAACACCGACGGCACGGCCATGCCCTATGGCACGGCGGCCGGTGCGCCAGTGGCCGCCTCGGTGGCCAACGCCGACTCGATGGTGGGTCTGTTCAGCAGCGCCGCCGCTCGCCTGACGCAGCGCCTGAAGAACCCGCAGAACCAGCAGGTCTTCGACCTGTACTACAAGGCCTTCCTGGGCCTGACACGCACCGCCGACAAGGCGACCTATCAGCGCGCCTACTCGGATGCCAAGCTGGCCGTCGAGCTTCTGTCCAAGAACCTGGGTGATCAGCTGCGGCCCAAGGCGGGTCAGGTCAACATGTGGTGCGGCGGCTCGGCCCCGACCAACGAGAAGATCGACGCCATGGCGCAGGCGCTGATCGTCACGGCGAATGCCTTCAAGCTGGGTCTGACGGCGCAGGTCAGCTTTCCGGTGTTCAACGACGACCCACACCCCGCCTTTGCCAACCTGACGACGTCGCTGAAGATCGTCGATCAGATGCACAGCATGCTCGAGTACTTCATGGACGAGCTGGCGACGACGAACGATCCCGCGTTCGTCAATCGCAAGCTGTCTGACGCCGTGGTGCTGACGGTGCACGGCGACACCGGCAAGCGCCCCTTCCAGGCCAGCAACTGGCCGGATGATCCCCCGGCCAACTGGATCTACGTCATGTCGCAGGGCCGAGTGAAGCCCGGGTGGTACGGCGACATGGTGGCGCCGGCCGCCGGTCCTGGCGTCGGCACACGCACCAACTGGGATCCGCAGACCGGTCAGCTCAACGCCAACATCAGCAACGCAGTGGTGTTGGAAGGGGCGCTGGCCGCGATCCTATATGCCGTGGCCAATGGTGACGATCGTCGCGTCCGCGACTTCTACACCGCCAACGCCTACACCGGCACGCAGAACCCGCTGCTCAGTGGCTAGTCACAGCTAGCCGCGAACCGTCCTCGCCTCGTCGAGCGGCGGTGGGTGGGCCTCCAGGCTCGCTCGCCGCCGCTTTTTTTATTCTTGCTCGATGGCTGGGCTGGGCACGATCGGCGTGGCGGACTCGTCAGCCGTCTCGCTGAGCGGGGCGTGGGCTCCCGGCACGACGTAGCGTTCGTCGAGCCAGTTGCTCAAATCGACCTGCTGACAGCGCGCCGAACAGAACGGGCGATAGCGATTTTCGACGGCAAACGACGTCGTTCGCTTGCAGATGGGACAGCTTGGGGGCGCGCCGCTTGACGCATGTTGAGCGGGAGAATCGGCCATCTTGGGAACCTCAGGAAGCAGTCTGGCGCTGCCATAAAAACGCCTTCCACCGACGTCGAGTCCGCGTCCATAATCACGGCCGACCATGGCGTTCTACCAAGATCCCCCGGCTCTGCGAAACCAGTTCCTTTTCGATCCGCTCCTGCGCGAGCACCTGCAGCGCACGCTGCCGCCCGAGCTTCTGCAGGCGGAAAGTGGCTCGCTGACCGAGCTGGGTGAGCTCTCGGCCGACCGGCTGTATCGCCTGCAGCTTGCCGACCGCCTAAACGAGCCGCGCCTTTTGCAGTGGAATGCCTGGGGCCAGCGCGTCGATCAGATCGAAGTCACACCGCTGTGGCAGGAAGCAGCGCGGCTGGCGGCCCGCTTTGGCGTCGTCGGAGGCGCCTACGAGCCCGGTCCCGGCGAGCATGCGCGCACGCTGCAGTTTGCGCACGCTTATCTCTTCCATCCCTCGACCGACGTCTACAGCTGTCCGCTAGCGATGACCGATGGCGCGGCCCGCACCCTGCTAGAGCTGGGCAATCAGCCGCTCATCGAGCGCGCCGTGGCCCGCCTGACCTCACGCGATCCCGAAGAAATGTGGACCTCGGGGCAGTGGATGACCGAGCGCACCGGCGGCTCCGACGTCGGTCTGTCCGAGACCATCGCTCGGCGCGAGCCCAGCTTGGGGCCCGAGGTCTATAGCCTGTACGGCACCAAGTGGTTCACCTCGGCGACGACGGCACAGATGGCCCTGACCCTGGCCCGCCCCGAAGGCAATGGCCCCGGCGGGCGCGGTCTGGCGCTGTTCTATGTCGAGGTCAGGCGACCCGACGGCGGCTACAACGGCATCCAGGTCAACCGTCTGAAAGACAAGCTGGGCACGCGCAAAGTACCGACGGCCGAGCTGACGCTCGATGGCGCGCTAGCGACCCCGGTGAGCGGCCTGTCCGATGGTGTGCGCAACATCAGCACCATGCTCAACATCACCCGCACCTGGAACGCAGCGATGTCGGCCAGCAGCATGCGACGCGCCCTGGCCTTGGTGCAGGACTACGCTTCGCGCCGCGTGGCCTTCGGGGCGCGCATTGCCGACAAGCCGCTGCATCAAGAGACGCTGGCCGGCATGGCGGCCGAGACCGAGGCGGCGTTCCTTTTGGCCTTTCGCGTCATCGCTCTGCTCGGTCGCGTCGAGCGTCGCGTTGCCAGTCCCGAGGAGCAGCAGCTCTTTCGTGTGCTGACGCCGCTCGCCAAGCTGACCACCGGTAAGCAGGCGGTGGCGGTGGCCTCGGAAGCGCTTGAGGCCTGCGGCGGAGCCGGCTACGTCGAAGACACCGGCCTGCCGCTGCTTCTGCGCGATGCGCAGGTGCTGCCAATCTGGGAAGGCACGACCAACGTGCTGTCGCTGGATGTGCTGCGGGCGGCGGCCAGCCTGGACGTGCTGGGCCTGGTGCAGCGCGAGTGCGAGAGTCAGCTGCGCGACGTCAGCGACGCCAGTCTGGCCCCGGCCTGCGACGTGGTGCGGCGCGCGCTGCGTGAGACCACCGACTGGCTTGGCGAGGTCTCGACGCAGCCGCAGGCGATTGAGGCCGGGGCGCGGGACTTGGCGCTGACCCTGGGGCGCACGCTGAGCCTGTCCCTTTTGATCGGCCACGCCGGCTGGTGCCTGAGTCAGGGGCTGGGTGGGCGAGCCGCTGCCGCTGCGCGTCGCTTCGCGCGTCACGGCGTCTGTCGTCTGACTTCGCTCGCCGACTTAACCAGCCGCGATCGTCAGCTCTTGCTGGGCCTGCCGAGCAGCCAGGTCTAGGTCGGGACTCGGTCATCTCGCCATGCAGTGGGCGCTTTACGACGAACTCATCAAACGAGCCACCCGCAACGAGGCTTTTGTCCTGGCCGCGCGGCAGACCTGGGAGACGCTGACCGGCCCGGTCTCGCCCGATCACGACCTGTATCACGAGCGCAGCGAAGCGTTCGTCGAGTGGCTGATTCTTGAATATCGCGGCAACCACCCGTCGCAGGAGCCCGCCGCAGAGACTGGCCAGACGGCGGTCGAGCGCGAGCTTGGCGAGCCGAAAGAGAGCGCGCCGGCACCCGGCTGGCACGAGCTTCTGACCGCGCTGCGCGGAAGTCAGCGCAGCCTGTTTCGCGTCGTGCGCCTGCGTCCGGGGGGCCTGCTGCTCGACGACCTTTTGCGCGGCACTCGCTTCGCTGTCGATGAACGACGCAGCCTACCCGGCGTCGCGCCAGGCGATCTCTTCGAAGCGCGACTGATCCCCGATCCCGACGCGCCGTATCGCGTGGTGCTGGGGCGGGCCGTGCTCTTTCATCCTCGCGAGGCGGCGCCGGTGCTGCTGCAGCAAGCGGCTGCGCTGCGCCGTGGCAGCGCGCTCAGCCTGTCGTCTTCTGCCGCGACCGTGCGCACATTCTTAGAGCGCCTGCTGCGGCTGCGGCTCAAAGCTTTGACGTATCGTCATGTCTCTCCGGCGCGCATCTACAGTGCTGCACCCTAAGCCTGCGAAAAATCGACGACGCCAAGTCCCGCTTTGATAACATGTGAGCCAATGCGCATCCGCGTCCTTTCGCTGCTCGCTTTGCTCGTAGCGCTGGTGTTCGACGCTGGGCAGATGAGGCTGCCGCGGGCACAGGCAGAGGGAGCCGCCTCGACGGGTCTGACGCTGCGCTGCAACCCCGGCCAAGCCGACATCTTCGTCGATGGCGAAAAAGTCGGTCAGACACCGCTGTCGGGACCGCTGGCGCTCTCGGCGGGCGAGCACACCATTCGGGTCAGTCGGCCGGGCTACACGCCGTTTATCGACGTCTTTCGCGTCAAGTCCGGCAGCCTGACGCCGCTTGAAGTCGAGCTCATCCCGATCTCGGGCGTGCTGCGTCTCACCGTCGAAAACAAGGCGGCACACGTCTACGTCGATGACAAGTACATCGGCGACAGTCCCGTCGAGAGCGAGCTGACTACCGGCGCGCACCAGATCCGCGTCGAGCTGGCCGGCCACACGCCCGAGTCGTTTTCGGTGAACGCCGTCGCTGGCCAGGTCATCGAGCGCACCGTGAGCCTGCAAGAGCTACCGGCCGACCAGAACCCGTATGCCCGCAAGCCGGCGCCTCCCGTCAAGTGGTACCAAAAGTGGTGGGTGTGGACAGCGGCAGCGGCCGGCGTGGCGGTGGTGGCGACGGCCATCATCGTTCCGGTGGTCCTGTCCAATCGCGATCTCTGCGACGGCAAGCTCGATGTCTGTCGCGACGTCCGCACCACGACGGGCGCGCTGCAGCTTCAGCTTCGCTTCTAGTCGGCGGCCGCTGCCCCGCGGCGTGGCTTCACGGCCTCGCTCG
Organism: uncultured Myxococcales bacterium; assembly: GCA_937952145.1. Taxonomy (GTDB): domain Bacteria; phylum Myxococcota_A; class Polyangia; order Palsa-1104; family JAEUJZ01; genus JAEUJZ01. The sequence continues at coordinate 97,307 of CALFYE010000320.1, read as the reverse complement.
CCTTGGCCCTTGGCGGCGTCGATTCGGGCGGGCTGGGGTTATGGTCTGGCACTTACCCCCCGCACATGTCTGCGAAAAGACCGCGGTATCCGGGTATGATGAACCAGGGGCCTCATGTCCTTGAGCCTGCAAGAACTCCGGCTGTTCCTCGAAGAGCTGCTCTGTGAGCTCTGTCGCTTCCGGCACATGGTCGAAGGCGGGCTGCCTCCCGAGGCGCTGCGCATCGAGCGCGAGTTTCCCCTCGCGACGGGCGGCCCCTACGCCGACATCCACGTCGGCAGCCTGCGCGGCAACGACTTTGCGCCCTATTTCATCGAGGTCAAGTACGGCGTCCCCGACGATGAGCTGCTGTCTCGTCTGGCGCTGAAGTACAGCCAGGCCCACCCCGGGCTCAAGGACAATGCCCGCCTGATTGTGCAGGTCGATCTGGCGAGCCGCGGCGATCGCAGTCAGCTCTGTGCCGCGCTGCGTCGTGTCGTGCATCCATCCCTGGCGCTGGAGATCTGGGACGAGGAGCGCCTGCTCTTAGAGGTCGGACGCATCTTCGGCGTAAAGGCCACGGTGATCGACGAAGCCAGTCTGCTGTCGATGCGTCAGGCAGTGCAGAGCACCACCGCCCAGTACGCGTTCGCGTCAGATTCCGCCGCGCCAGTCACGCCGCTTGAGAGTCAGCTGCTGTGGCGCTTTGCCTTCTGGCGCCTGCGACAGATTCGCAGTCAGGCCGGGCTCTCGCCGCGCGATATCTTGCCGCCGGGGGTCTATCGCGGCGTCGCTGTGGTCATCGCCGACCTCTGCTCGTTTTCCAGCTTCGTGCGCGACACGCCGGACGACCAGATCGTCCGCGACAGCCTGACTTCGTTTTATTCCAAGGCGCGCTACGAGGTCGTCAATCGCGGCGGCATGATCGAAAATTTTGTTGGCGATCAGGTGCTGGCGCTGTTTGGCGTGCCCGACCGCTGTCCCGGTTACATCGATCAGGCGCTGGGGGCGGCCCAGGCCCTGCTCAGCGTCGGAGCGGCGGTATCGGACTGGTGGCAGCGGCAGATCGATCGGCAGCAGCCGAGCTCGGGCATGCACATCGGCGTCGCCTATGGCGATCTGCAGATTGTCGCGCTGCGCCCGTCGAGTCGCACGCACAGCACGGCCATCGCCGACGCCATCAACGTCGCGGCGCGCCTGATGAACATGGCCGCTGCGGGCGAGATCCTGGTGGCCAACAGCTTCTATCAGCAGCTGTCTCCGCCTCAGCGGCCGGCCTTTGTGCCGGTGGCACCGCAGGACGCGCGCAATGTCGGTCGTCTGCGGGCCTTTCGACTGCCGGCTCCGTCCGAGGTCGCGGCGGCTAGCCCGGGTGGACGGGTAGGTCCCGGGCAGTGAGCAGCTCCGACGACAAAGCCCGCGCTCCGGCGCCTCCCGCGGCGGCTTCCGGCCTTGGCGGGACCCGCCCTCCCGGCAGCGCTGGCTTGTCAGGAACTCTGTCGGGCGCCGTCCCGCCCGGTTCGCTGTCGGCCGTCGTGCCCAGCCTGACCTGGCAAGCCACGCGAGAGGCCGAGGGCGCGGCCAGCTTCGGCGCCACACTGGCCCGCTTCCTGAATTTGGCCGAAGGAGAAGGCTGGCGTGCCTTCCGCGTGTTCGGCCTGATCTTCACCGTGTCAGCAGCGCTGGCGTTCTTCAAAGCGGTGCAGGGCGGCATCTTTCTTTCGGCGTATCCGCGCAAGATGATCCCCTGGGCCTTCGCCGCCGCTGCGCTGACCATCGCGCCGTTTTCGGCGCTGGCCATGGTGGGTGCGACGCGACTAGGTCCGGCTCGACTGGCCCAGGTGGCGCTGTGGGGCGGGGCGCTGGCCAGCTTGCTCCTGCGCGTCTTGCTGCTGGCCAATGTCCCGGGCACGCCGTTTGTCGTCTACGTTGTCATCGAAGCGGTCAGCGGTCTGGTGATCATTCAGACCTGGAGCGTCGTCTCGGGGACGGTCGATGCCCGCTCGGCCAAGCGCATCCTGCCGCTGGCTGGTGTCGGGGCCAGCATCGCTTGGACGCTGGGTGGGCTCTTGCTCTCGCAGCTTGTGAAGCTGATCTCGGTGCAGAGCTTCTTGCTGCTGGTGCCCCTGCTGTTTGCGGGCGGGGTTTGGCAGATCCAGCGCCTGCAGCGCAGCGATCTGAAAGAGCCCACGCGCAGCGCCCGTCCGACGTCGATTCTCGAAAGCTGGCGCGAGGGCTTTGAGTTCGTGCTGCAGGTGCCGCTGATGCGCCTGTGTCTGTTCCTCAGCGTGCTGGCGCTCCTCGGAGAACAGCTGATGGAGTATCAGCTGCTGGCCACCGCGCGCGAGCGCTACGGCGCACAGGAGGCCATCGCCGGCTTCTTCGGCCGCTTCTACGGCATCACCAGTGCGGTCAGCTTGGTGCTGCAGCTTGGCTTGTCGAGCCGCATCCTGTCGCGCCTGGGGGCGACGCAGAGCCTGGCGATTACGCCGGTCTTGTCGTCGCTGTTTGCCATGGCCGCGCTGATCGCACCGGGCTTTGCGCCGATTGTGCTGATGCGCGCCAACGATCGTGTGCTCAAGGGCGCGCTGTGGTCTTCGGCGATGGAGCAGGCGCAGACGCCGCTGCCGCTGCTCCGCCGAGCCCAGGCGCGCGTGCTGTCACGCGGAGTCGTCGCACCGCTGGCCTACGCCATGACCGCCGTACTTTTGGCGACGCTGCTGCAGGGCGCCGATCAGCGCCTGCTTTCGCTGCTGACCATGGTCGTGGTGCTGGGCATGGTGGCGCTGGTGATGACTCGCTTGCAGCGCGCCTACATCACCGCGCTGCGCCGGGCGCTGGATGATCGCAAGCTGCGCTTGGAAGACGAAAACCCCGAAGTGGTGACCACTCTGGATCGTCGCGCCGCCGAGACCATTGCGCAGGATCTGCTGGCTCCTGATGAGGGCCGGGCGCTGCTCGCGGCGGAGCTCTTGCAGCAGGCCGAGCCCGCCCTGGCCGAGCGGCTGCTGACTTCGGGACTGGCCCATCCCGCGCCGATCGTGCGCATCGCCGTGCTCGACAAGCTGCCCCGGCTGTGCGCGTCGGTGCCCGAGGCAGTTAGCGCCCTGGTCCGCGAGGATCCCTCGGCCGAGGTGCGGCGGGCGGCGATTCGCTGCCTGCGCAGCATCCTGGGGGCGCACAGCCTTTCTCCGGCGGCGCTGGAAAAAGAAGCCATCGCCCTGCGCCCGACCATCGAAGCCGCGCATGTCGACGTCGATGTCACGGTGCGTTCCGAGAGCCGGGTCGCCGCGGTCTTGTTGGCCGAAGCCCATGAGTCGGGGCGGGCCATTGCGCTGGCTGCTCTGCTCTCCGATCCCGATGAAGATCTGGTGCAAGCCGCGCTCGCCACGCTGGATGTCCGGGCGGGGCAGATCGAGAGCGTGCTGGTCGCGCTGGCCGGCTGCCTGGCGAAGCACAGCAAGCCTGATCGCGATGTGCACCTGCGGCTGTCCATCCTGCAGGCCATCGTGCGGCTGCGTGCCCTGCCGCTTTTGCCGTCGCTGGCCCCGCTCCTCGAAGACCCGCGCACGGTGGAGCCGGCGCTGACCAGCTTGCTGAGCTGGGGCGTCGAGACGCTGGATCTGGCGGCGCAGAAGATCACCGACAGCCGGATACAGAAGCTGCCGCAGAGCACGCGCAGCCTGCAGGAGCTGCTGGGCGGATCCGCTCAGGGGCAGGGTCTGACGCGGCTTCTGGCCCATGCCGACGCCAGTGTGCGCGAGCGGTCGATTGCCACGCTGGCGCGTCAGGTACAAGGCGCTCGCATCACGCCGCTACCCTATGCCGTCGTCGAGCCAGTGCTAGAGATGGAGCTAACCGAGAGCTTCCGCTACCTGTCGCTGATCGCTGGCGTGGCGCGCGACGATGGGACGCCGGACTGGGATCTCGATCCCGAATACGCTTTCCTAGGCGGTGAGATCGAGCTGCGCTTCGCCGCGGTCCGCGGGCGGGTGCTGCGTATGTTGTCGCTGCTGCACAGCCGCAACCTGACGAGCGCCGTCGAGGTCGGCTTGCGTCGCACCATGGCCGGCATCACGCGGCCGCCCGACAAGAACGACAAGCAGGCGCAGATCGCCGAGCTCTTAGAGATGGCGCTGCCCATCGATCTGGCGCGCAAGGTGGTGCCGCTTTTCGACAAGCTCAGCCTGCGCGAGCGCTTGCTGGCGGCCGAGAACGTCGGCCTGATTGATCACGCGGCGATCGACGATCCGCTGGCCTTTATCGTCGGGCTGGCGGACGAGCACCTGCGGCTCTGCGGGCTCATCACCTATGGCACACGCGCGGCTGCGCGCTTCCCTGAACTCTATGAAAAGGATGCCGCCTTGATCCCGGTGTTTGAACGGATGCGTTTTCTGCGCAGCGTGCCGCTGTTCGCCGAGATCCCCGGCGAAGACCTGCGGATGATGGCCGAGATCCTCGACACCGTTGAGTGCGCGGCCGGCGACGTCGTCTTCCGCAAGGGCGAGACCGGCGAGGACATGTACATCATCGTCCAGGGCAAGATCGCGATCCGCGACGGCGAGACCAACATCGCCACCCTGGGGGTGCGCGAATTCTTTGGCGAGCTATCGGTGATCGATCGTGATACGCGCAGCGCCGACGCCGTCGCTATCGAGGCGGCTGAGCTACTACGGTTGCGCGCCGCGGACTTGGGCGAGCTGATGGCACGTCGGCCGCAGATCCAAGAACAGATTCTCTTGGTGCTGGTGCGACGCCTACGAATTCAGAACGCCCGCTTCCGCGCATAGGTACACGAAGCCCTATGCAGGGGGGCGGATCTGGAATTTTTTGAGGGGAGGGGAGCGCGGCGGGAGAGCGAGGGCGAAGGACGCGCTTACTTCTTCGCGTCAGCCTTCGTGCCAGCCGGCTTCTTGGCGGCCGGCTTCTTGGCGACCGGTTCCTTCTTGGTGGCCTGCTTGGCGGCAGCGATGACCGGCTTGGCCTTGTTCAGGGCCTTGGTCAGGCGCGAGATCTTGCGCGCGGCCGTCTTCTTGTGGATGACGCCCCGCTGCGCCGCCTTGGCGAGCTGCTTGATGGCCAAGGCCACGCTCGGCTCGACGGCATCCGGCGCGTCGTGCGCCTTTTCAATCGTGGCGCGAGCCCGCTTCACACGGGTACGCATGGGGACAAGGTGCTGCAGGTTGCGCTCGCGGCGCTTGATGCGCTGACGGTTGCGTTTTTCGGCCGATGCGACGTTCGCCAAGGGATCCTCCGAGAGCTGGCCCTACGTGACTCACTCAGACTACGGGCCAGCAAAACCACAAGAAAGTCCGCTACGTGTATCCGAGCAAGCCCGCCCCTGTCAACCTTTTCCCTGCCGGCTGCGGCGGTCAGCAGGGTCCTCGGGCTCTAGCTAGCAGCGGGGCTGGCAGCGGGGCTGGCGCCTGTGCTTAGGCCGACCCTTGCGCCAGGGTCAGCCACAGCCGGTGGGCATCGAAGCGGCCGCGGGGCCCGCGCGACGACTGCTCGCTGAGGCAGATGGGCTGCAGTGCGGCCGGTGCGTCAGCGGGCGTGAGCCCAGGGGAGGGGATGCCCAGCCGCGCAAGCAGGGCTGCGATACGGGCCGGCTCAACCGTTGGCGCAGGGCTGGTATCGATAATCGGTCCGTCGGCAAAGGTCACGGAGAGGAAGCGCTGGCCGCGGCGCAGCACCGACTTGGAATGGCTGGCGAAGACGGTGGGCGAGACCGGCTGATAGCCGGCCTGCAGCAGGGTCTGAAGCTGCCGCTCCAGCGTTTCGAGGGTAATCAGCCGGCTGAGATCCCGGCCGCGCAGCTCGGCGACGACGCGCGGATAGCGCAGAGCGAGCAGGGGGGGCCGGCGAAAGAGCCGCAGGCCCAGGGCCCGAGCGTGCTGCCCCAGCGTCGGTCGAGTCGCGCTGGCTGCGTCCTGAGCTGCGAGGTCAGCGAGCTCCAAGATCAGCGCCACGTGCTCGGCCAGCACTCGCGACGGCTGCAGCGTCTGTCGCAGCGCTTGCAGACGAGCATCGATGGGGGCCGGGCTCGGGGCCGTCGTCGCTGAAAGCAGCTGCTGGGTGAAGCGCGGCAGCTCGCGGGCTAGCTCATCGCGCGGTGCAGCGCGCAGGATCTCCTCGGGCAGGGCCAGTGCAGCAAGCACCCCCGGGAGGTCATGGCCTCGCTCGCCGTAACCGCAGAGCAGCACCGGCTTGCCGAGCAAAAGCGCGCTCACGACGTGGCGGGCCGCCTCACGCGCCTCGCGGTCGCTGTGCACTAAGACCAGCACGCCGGTGCAGGTCAACAGGCGCTGTGCCTCGGTGGTGGCCTCGCTGGCGGTTAGGCGGTGGGCCGGTGTCCCGTCGAGTAGGACGACCTCGGCAGGGGCGGCCCAGGCTGGAAGCTGCGTCGCCATCGCGCCGTAGACACCCAGCCGCGGCACTGCAGCCGCTGCTGCGCGGGTCGGTTCATCGACCGCAAACAGGAGGGGATCGAGGAGCGGCGGCAGGATGTGCATTCCCGAGGCGGACAGGGTGGCCCGTCGGCCCGTATGCGGCAGAAGAGCAAGGAGCTCGCGGCGCTGCTGCTCACTGCCCAGCACGGCGCGCTGCGGCAGCGGCATCGTGCGTTCGCGGGCTGGGGGGCCGGGGCGCTGGCTTGCACGTCTGGGTCGGCGGTGGATATCGACGACCGCCGCGCTCGGCCAGTAGTAAGCCACCAGCGGACAGCCCAGGCGTGCCGCCAGGCTCTGCAGGTGACGGGTCGATGTGGCGCCGGTGACGATCAGCAGATCCGGCTTGGCTCGTCGGACAGCGCGTCCCACCTGCAGCGTCGACAGCTTGCCCAGGCCATGCCGCACCAGCTTGACCTGCGCTCCGGCCTTGGCGACCGCGCGGGCCACTGCTTGCAAGGCCGCAACATCGTCCCGACTGCGTCCACCCTCGATGACAAAGACTACGCGCCGGGGGGGATGGCCGGCCTTTTCGCCCTGCATGGCCTCACGATATCAGAGTCGATATCAGAGTCGCTGCGGCAGCTTAGCGGCGTGCTTGCTTGGGGCCTTGGCTCGACGGCCGCGATCGCTGTCCGGCTCCGCGGCGTGGGGTCGGGCCGAGGCGGCGCGCGTCTTTTCCGGCGACTGCTTGGCTGGCTTGGCTGTCTGCTGCGCGGTCGCCTTCCCGGTTTTTGCCGGGCGTGGGCCGCCGGCTTGGCGCGGCTCGGGCCGTGCGCTGGGCCCTGAACCCTGTTTCACCGACTGTTTCACCGATTGTTTCATAGGCTGTTTCACCGACTGTTTCATCGGTTTCACGGGCGAAACATCGATGGCAGGGGCGGGCTCGACCCGGTGCAGCGTGACCCCGCGGGCCGAAAGCGCCAGCCGCTGGCTTTCGGGAAGGACAGCGGCGCGGACCAGCTGGCCATCGCTCAGGTACTGCTTGGCTAGTGCCTGCAGCGCCGTGGCATCGATATGTCGCAGGAGCTCAGCCGGGCTGTCGCCGCTTAAGGCCGGATCGGGCAGGCCGAACAGCAGGGCGCGGGCCAGCTGCAGCGCTCGATCGCCGCGTCGCTGGCCGGAAAGGACCCAGCGACTGACCAAGCGCTCGCGAGCCAGCGCCAGGGTCTCGGGAGCGACGGGGTGGTCAGCCAGTCGGCGGATTTCGTCGCGCAGCGCCGCTTCAGCAGCATCCAGGCTGCGGGGCGAGGTCGCGACATACAGCGAAAGGCTGCGCTCAGGGAGACAGCCAGACAGCGTGCCTTCGACGGAAAACGCCAGTGCCCGGCGATTCAGCAGAGCCTGCTGCGCCATCCCCGTGCCCGCTTCCGAGGCCAGGAGCTCTAGCAACAGCTCCAGCGACAGCGGCGTGCCGCGATCGGCGGGGGCACAGCCCGGCACGCGCGCACCCAAGAGCAGGTGGGCCTGAGCCGTGGCCGCAAAGCCAAAGAGCTGGGGTGGGGCGGCATCGGGCGAGTGGCTGCTCGGCGTCGTGGCCGTACCGTCGGTGGGGTTGGCGGGAAGGCTGGCCTCGGCAGGGGACACCGGCAGCAGGGTCCGCGGCAGATCGGACAGCGGCTTGAGCTTCCCCAGCCAGGGCGATAGCTGCCCGATGACGCTGTTTGGTTCGAAGTCACCGACGATGGCCAGGACCGGAGGAGAGCGGTCGTAGCCCCGCAGCAGATCCTGCAGGTGCCGCGGCGAGAGCACAGCGACACTCGGTGCCAGCTCTTCGTAGCGCGGGCTGCGGTTCGCTGGGCTGCTCTCAGCGTGGCTGGCTGGGCTGGCGACCTGCCGCTTGAGCGCTTGCGCGAGCAGCTGTTCAGCATAGCGGGCGGCATCGAACTCGACGGTGCTGGCGCCGCGCACGGGGCGTCCAGCGCGTGCACCTGCAGCGTCGCCCCCGGGGAGGTTGCGGCGGCTGGCCAGCACGACATCGCGGCGAGCCCGCTCGACCTCGGCTTCGCTGATGCGTGGCGATTCTAGGCAGTCGTGGAGCAGGGCCAGGGCCTGCGGCAGACCCTCGCTGGGAAGCTGACCACGCAGGGCCAGCGCGTCGTCGCTGGCTTCGGCCTGCAGACCCAGGTTGAGCTCGGCCAGCAGCGACGAGAGTGCGGCGCCAGGCAGGCTGGCGGTGGCATGCGGCCAGACCCGGACCAGCAGGTCGTGCAGGCCGCGCAGGCGGGCCTCTTCGCGCTTGCGGCCACCCGGCCACAGGGCGGTAAAAGCCACCAACCCCTGTCGTGCGCTTGCGGCCGACCCGCTCGCCGCGGGGGTGGGCAGCAGCACGAGGTGGGCTCCGCTCTCGCCGCGCAGGATCTGGGCTCGGCCGCGGGGCTCGCTCGTGGGGGCGGTCCCCGTCGCGGGTCGGCTCGGCAGGCTGGGGGCAGACGGGGGGCGGACGAGTCCAGCCAGCAAGCGCTCGCGCAGGTGACCCTCGACCTGGGCGGGAGTCTCCGTGCTGCGACTGGGGGCACGCAGGAGGATCGACAGCCGATCCGGCTGCAGAAACCGGCTGAGCGTCCGCTGGACGTCACCTGGGGTCAGCCCGGCAATCCGTCGCTGCCAGGCGGTCTCGTCAGAGCCGGTGAGCGAAAGCGCGATCAGGCGCAGGGCTCGTCCGGCGGGGGTCTCAGAACGGCGGGCAACGTCCAGAAGCAGGCGACGGCGCGCCTTGCCCACCGCTTCTTCACTGACGGTAGGGGCCAGCTGTAGGGCCGCCTCGACGCTGGTCAGCAGCCGCTCTGCCGCCTCGGGAGCGGGGCTGCGCAGCACGAACAGACCCGGGCTCTGCGACGGTCCTAGGAGCAGCGAGATCTCGCGCCCACCCGGCTGTGGGAGCTGCGCGGCGACCTCTAGCGCGGCCAGCTCAGCCGGGGTCGCGCCGTCGAGAGCGAAGCCCAGCCACAGCCCAGGCTGACTCGTCGGCAGCTCGCTTGTTGGCAGCAGGCGAAGCTGTGGGCCGCCGTGGTGTGGGCTGGCGGTCGGCTTGCCGGGGGGCCGCGTCCCGCTTAGCCCCGCGATGCTCGTCGGGCTGGCTCGTCCACGCAGCCGGACGACGTGCGCTTCGAGGTCATGTAGCTGCTGCCTGACTCCTGTGACCCGACTGGCATCGATGCCCCCCGACAGCACCAGAGTCAGCGCAGAGGGGCGATAGAACTGCGCCCAGTGCTCGCGCAGCGCCGGGGCCTGCAGGCTCGCGAGCTGCTCGGCGGTACCGACGATGGGGCGGGCTCCGGGGTGGTCGCCATAGGCCAGCCCAAACAGCCGCGAAAGCGGGACTGCGGACGAGGGCGCGCTGCTCTGCAAGAGCGCGATGCTTTGACGGTGCTGCGTCAGCAGGGCTTCCGCTGCGGCGCCGGTCGGCAGCGGCGGCTCGCTGAGCACCGCCCGCAGGAAGCGCAGCGCATCGTCGATTACCTGACGATCGCCGACCACCTGATAGGCGGTGTAGTCCGGCGTCGTAAACGCCTGCACCCGCCAGCCGCGAGCCCGCAGCGCCATCGCTGCCGCGCCCGCCGGATGGTTGGGGTCCAGGATCAGGCGCTCCAGCAGATAGCGCAGACCGGCCGGTGGCGGTGGGCTGGGCGCACGCAGAAACGCAGTCACCGCGATGGCAGAAGTCAGCGGATCGCTCTCGGCAAGCAGGATGGCCTCGCCGATTTTTTCGGGTTGGCTCGCGGTCGGACTTGGCGGGGAAGTGGCAGGCGGATTTGCGGCCGGATTTGCGGGCCGACTGGCGGTCGCAGGCGCAGCCCAGGCGGATGGCAAGAGAGCGGGCGGCGCAGATGGAGCGGCGAGCGGCAAGGCACTGATCCCGAGCCACGCCACCCAGGTGCTGGCGAGCGAGCGACAGCGGATCGGGCGGCGGGTCGGCACACGCCTCATCCGCCGTGCCCTCGGGCGAGGCGAGTGGCCCCAGCCTGCACCAGCGCCGCGATCTCGGCATCGCCTAGGCCGGCTTCGCGCAGGATTTCAGCGCTGTGCTCACCCAGCCGTGGCGGTCGCTTCACCGTTGGAATCGCCGAGGCAGGCAGGGCCGGCGTGCGCACCTGCGGCAGCGGTGGCTGCGCGCCCTGTCCGGGCAGCGAAAAGAAGATCTCGCGCGCCGTGTGCTGCGGGTGACTCGCCAGCTCGTCGAGGTCGAGGATAGGTTCGACACAGACATCGGAGCCGAGCGCTGCGAAGTGAGCGGTCCACTCGTCGCGCGTCTTCTGCAGCAGGCGGGCCTGGATGTCGGCTCGGGTCGCGGCCTGCGCCGCGTCATCGCCAAGAAGCTCTGACGGGTCACCCTGCCGGCCGATGGCGGCGTTGAAGGCCAGCCAGAACTTCGGCTCCAGTGCTCCGACGGATAGGTAGCGACCGTCGGCGGTGCGATAGACGCCATAGCAGGCCTGGCCGCCGGTTAGCAGCTCCTGACCGCGCCGCGGCGCCGTCCCGCCACCCGCGCGATTGCCCAGCTCTGGAATCAGGAACGACAGCGAGCCTTCGCACATCGCTACGTCGAGATGGCTGCCGCGTCCCTCACGCTCGGCCTGGCGCAGCGCTGCCAGGATCTGCACCGCTGGCCACAGGGCTCCCGCACCCAGATCGGCCAGCTGAATCGGCATCGGGTGCGGCGGTCGCTCGCTGCTTTCCCCGACCAGGCCCAGCACGCCAGCGATGGCCAGATAGTTCAGGTCGTGGCCCGCGCGGTCGCGATACGGGCCGGCCTGGCCGTAGCCGGTGATCGAACAGATCACTAGCGCTGGATGGTGCTGATGCAGCACCTCGATGCCCAGCCCCAGACGGGCCAGGACACCGGGGCGGAAGCTCTCGACCAGCACGTCGTAGCGCGGCAAGAGGCGCAGGAAGGCCTCGCGCCCGGCGGGATTTTTTAGATCCAGGCTCAGCGAGCGCTTGTCGCGATTGATGGCCGCGAAGCGGGCCGAGACCTGCGACTCTTGATCGTCACCCCCCAGCGAGATCGTCGGTGGAAACAACCGCAGATAATCCCCGACGTGCGGGTCTTCGACCTTATCGACCTGCGCCCCCAGGTCCGAGAGGATCAGGGTGCAGAACGGACCCGGCAAGAGCCGAGACAGATCAAGAACGCGGACGCCCGAGAGGGGGCGGGAGGCTGGCCCCGCCGACGCAGGTTTGCTCATGAGATGATTCCTGCCCGACTGGGGGCGAGGGGACGAACCGAGGGGTGACAGGGTGTAACGAACCGCGTGCCAGCGTGTAACGAAGTGGGGAGCGGCCGTACAGGGCTCGACGCGGCGGGGCCGCGCCGGATGGCTAGGCGTTGCCGAGCTTGAACAGGTTCTGCAGCTTCATCGCCAGCATCGGGTTGCCGCTGACGCGGAGCTTGCCCTGCATGAACAGCTGCATGCCCAGGTTGGGGTTGGCGAGCATCGACACGAAGTCGGCGTTCGTCACTTCGATGGTGCACTCGGCACCGGCGCCCACGCCCTTGGCAACGCTGGGGGCAGCCGACTTGAGATCGACGGTCCACTCGCCGCCGCCCTCGCCGGTGATCTTGAACACATAGACCGCGCCGACCGCCTGCGCGGCCGCCGGGTTCTTGGCGATCGAGGCAGGCAGGATGTTGTCGAACAGGTCGGAGGCGGAGGTTGGGGTGGCAGCCATGTTGTTGCTCCTTCGTGGTTGGACGGGCCACTGGCTCTGCACCGCAGGGGGGCTAAGAGCTTGCGTGGCGTCATACGCCTGGTGATTAAATGGTGCGATTTTCCGTACCATGCTGCGCACCGCGCTGTCAACGCGCACGCCGCGCCTGGGTAGGTCGCAGTTGTCGTCGGAAAATGGCTAGTTTAGGCAGACCAATCGGGAGCTAAGGATGGCCCTGCGCAAAAAAAAAACGTCGGAGTTTACGTCGGGATCGCGTCCCCCCGGGCTACCCGCCGAGCCGCCGCGTTCATCGCCGGTGCGGTCGCGCGCCTTGGCGCTGGCCCTCGCAGTTGATGGCTATTTGGATGTGCTGAAGATCGAGCGTGGGCTGGCCAAAAATTCGCTGCTCGCCTATGCCCGCGATCTCGCTCAGTTTGCGGACTTTCTGCAGGAATACGACGCTGCGGCGCTGTCCGATGTCGGGCTCATCGCGGCGCGACATGCTCTGGCCTTCGCGGTGCACCTGGGATCGGCGGGGCTAAGCCTGCGCTCGCAGGCGCGGATGCTGGTGGCGCTGCGCGGACTGTCGCGCTACCTGCGGGCAGAAAACCTGATCGAGGGCGACTTCGCCGAGGAGGTCAGCCTGCCCCACATGGGCCGGCCGCTGCCCAAGGCCCTGTCGTCGGAGCAGATCGATGCGCTACTCGCCGCGCCCGATGTCCGCACGCCGCGCGGCTGTCGCGATGCTGCGATGCTGGAGCTTCTTTACAGCACCGGCCTGCGCGTGTCCGAGCTCGTCACGCTGCGCGGCGAAGATGTGCAGCACGACTACCTGCGCACGGTCGGCAAAGGGCAGAAGACGCGCATCGTGCCGCTCGGCGCGGTGGCCCGGGAAGCGATCGCGCGCTATCTCAGCGAGTCGCGCCCGAAGCTGCTGTCAGGGCGCAGCCACTCGGCGCTGTTTGTCACCGAGCGCGGGGGGCCGATGACGCGACAGGGTTTCTGGAAGCTGATCACCGGCTATGCCCGCGCTGCTGGTCTGGATGCCGCGGCGCATCCGCACGTGCTGCGCCACAGCTTTGCCACGCATCTCGTCAACCGCGGGGCCGACCTGCGCGCTGTGCAGGCCATGCTGGGTCACGCTGACATCAGCAGCACGCAGATCTATACCCACATCGCGGCACCGACGCTGCGGCGGGTCTACAAGAAGCATCATCCGCGCGCCTAAGGCCGCGTTTTTTTGCCCGCGCGGCCAGCAGAAAATTTGCCGCCACGATGGCCGGATGATAGCCAAACAGGTATGTCCCAACCCTCGTTGTTTGGTCCTTCGTTCTCTAGCCCGGAGGACGATCGCCGCCGTGATGACCGACGTGGACCCGAGGTCAGAAGCGAGCTGGCGCTGGCCGTCTCTTCCGAAGAGCTGAGCCCGAGCCCGCAGCAGGAAGAGCGACGCTATCGCCGCATCCTGGCGCGCAAAGAGAAGCTCGGGGATCTGTTCGGCATGGCGGCCTGTTACATCCAGCTCGGGGACCTGTATCTAGCACGCGGGGAGAGCGAGCAAGCGGGCGACCTGTATCGCAAGTCGCTGCGCCTGGCGCGCGCGGCCAACACGGCGCGCAAGTCGCTGGCGCCGGAAGACCTCAGCTAGTTGCGGCGGCGAGCGCTCGTCGCTCTGACCGCTGGGCTATGCACCCTTTTTGTGGCGCCCGTCGGATCGACGCGCGCGATGGGGGCCGAGCCAGCGCGCGGGCCTGAGGGCGAGGTTGCTCTCCTTCAGCGGGCCGAGCAGATCTTGCTGGTGGAGAGCGCTGACTGGAATGCGGCCCAGGCGCAGCTTCAGCGCTTTGTCCGTCGTCGTTCGGGGGCCCGCTTCGAGCGCGTTGGGGGACCGCTGGCCGCTTGGGTCGGGCGATCCGGGATGGCCTGGCGCAGTGATCGCGATGGACCTGATGGGGTCGCAAGTCCGGCAGAAGCCGGGCCGCGCAAGCGCGAAGGCGATGGTCGATCGCCGGCGGGCGTTTTTTCCCTCGGCGAGCTGTGGGGCTATGCCGCAATACCGCCGCCAGGCGTGCACTTTCCCTACCACGCGATCGGCGAGCGCGATCGCTGCGTCGATGATCCCGAATCGCCCGACTACAACCAGCTCCGACAGGCCCCGAGCGGGGCGGTTGAGCCGTGGCGCTCGGCGGAGCACCTGCGCCTAGCGACCGATCACTACAAGCTCTTGGTAACCGTCGACTACAATCGCCTGTTGGCCAAGCCGGTGGCGGACCAGCGGCCGCGTAAAGGAGCAGGGAGCTGCATCTTCCTGCACATCGCGCCGCCGCCCGGGACCGGAACCGCGGGCTGCACGGCGCTTGCGGAAGCGGATCTGCGTCTGATCCTCGCTTGGCTGGAACCCAGAAAGCAGCCGCTTCTGATCCTGCTGCCGGCCTCGGCGCGCGCTGCCGCCAAAGAGCGCTGGCAGCTGCCGTCGGAGCTGTTTTCGCCTTAGCCCGCCGGGCACAAAAATTGTCAGCGGTCGAGAGGCTGTTACGCTGCGGCGGTGGACTGCTCCTCTTGTTACTACCCGAATGAGGACGACGCGCGCTTCTGTATTCGCTGTGCCGCGGCCTTGGGTGTCTCGCTACAGCAGCTTCCGGTGCAGCCGCCGCCGGTCCCCGCCGATCTCGACAAGGCCAAGCTTCTCGATGGTGCCGGTGGCGTAAGCAGCAGCTTCTTGGGCGAGCGCTATCGCGTGCTGCGCTGTCTGGGCAGCGGCGGCTTTGGCTCGGTCTACGAAGCGGAAGAGGTCGATACCGGCCTGCGCGTCGCCGTAAAGCTCCTGCATCACTCGGCGCTATTGGACCCGCGCATGCGCGAGCGCTTCCTGCAGGAAGCGCGCATGATCGCCGAACTACACAGCCCGCACGTCGTGCGCCTGTACGACTTTTCGGTCACCGAAGGCACGGCGGAGACGGCAGCGCCAGGGACGGGGGGCGTGGTGCCCGAAAAGCCCAGCGGCGGTGGTCTGCCCTATCTGGTGATGGAGCTGATCGAGGGCAAGAACCTGGCCGCGCTGCTGATGCGCGGGGTGCTGGCGCCACGGCGCTGCTTGCACATCATGGCTCAGGTCTGCGCCGCGCTCGGCGAAGCGCACGCGCTAGGCATCGTTCATCGCGACATCAAGCCGGACAACATCCTCCTGCTTACCTCCAAGACGGCGGGCGATGACTTCGTGAAGGTCGTCGACTTCGGTGTGGCGCGTCTGCGCGGTCCGGCGACGCGTCCTTCTGATGTCCTCGGTACGCCCGCCTTCATCTCGCCCGAGACGCTGGCCAATGAGCCGGTCGATGGTCGCTCGGATCTGTACGCGGTGGGCATGCTGCTGTGGCAGATGATGCTCGGCGATCTGCCCTTTCCGGCGACGAACCAAGCGGTGATGATGAACTCGCACTTGGCCGCGCCGCGTCGCACGCCGTCCGAGGTCCTGCCGGGTCTGCGCGGTCGCCTGCCGGCCGGGCTAGAGTCGCTGATGGTGCGCTTGATCGCTCGTCGACCAGCTGATCGTCCAGCCAGCGCCTACGAAGTTCGCGCCGCGCTGCTGTCGTTCATGCCGCGGGTTCCAGAAGAGCCGTTTTCCGACATGGCGCTGCCCAACTTCGGACCCTGCTGGGACGGTCCGCTTGATCCGCTGCCGCCCCCTTCGCACGCGGCCACGGCACGGCAGGCAAGTCCTGAGCCAGCCGTTGCCGACCCGGCTGCGTCTCCGGCCCCGGCCCCGGGACGTGGCGCCCGACCGGGAAAGAGCCCCGCTCGGGACGATCGCGATCGCAGTGCTGCCGCCCCGGCTCGCGTCCCGCTGCACAAGCGCCTCCGCCGACTGTTTCATGGCAGTAGCGCGAACGCCAACGATCGCCCGCCCTTGCGCTAGTCGCGGCGCGGATTCATTCCTGCGCTAGCTGGAATAACTACATGATCCGATAGGGAGGCCCCGGATCGAGCCGCAGCATTTGCTGCCCTCGGCCCGACTTTGAGCAGTCGCTGGGCCCAAAATCTGGGTCCAAAGGCCTCAACCATGGGGCGACCTCTTGACCTCGGGCCGACGATCATGGTCTGTTAGTAAGCTATGGTAAGGCTTCCTATTGTCTCCGTCCGTGTGCTGGGGCCCATGCTCGGATCTGCACTGGGGCTCCTTGTGGCAAGCAGTCCGGCTCAGGCCAGTGAGTGGTGGCACGAAGCCGATCGCGGCTGCGGCCTGATCGAAAACTGGAAGAAGACGAACCGGATCGGCGATCTACCGGGCTGCGATGGCGAGCTGCCGAAGGGCGCGCCTCCCGGCGAAGTGGCGATGCACGACGCCAAGAAGCAGCTTCGCGAAGCCGAGAAGCTGATCGAGCAAGAGAAGACCGGCGAGGTCGAGGCAAAGATCGCGCAAGCGACCGAGCTGATGAACCGCGCGCCGAACGATCCCCGCGTGCACTGGGCGCGTGGCCACTACGCGCAGGCCATCAAGGTCCTCAAGGCCAAGGTGGCGCTGGGGCCCAAGGTGGCGAAGCTGCGCAGCTCGTTCAAGTCGGTGAGCGATCTGGCAGCGCAGCCCAAGCCAGATGGCAAGGCGCTGGGCGATGCCATCACCGCCTGCGTCGCGGCGTTCAAGGATGCCGAAGGCGCGGGCGTCGATCTGTCGATGCCGTTTGAGCTGACCACCGGCAAGACCCGTCCACTGCGCGAAGACCTGCAAGAGTGCGAAGCCGCCAAGAGCAAGGCGGGTGAGGCGACGGCTGCCAAGCCGCCCGAGACCACCAGCAAGCCCGACGAAGGCAAGAAGCCCGACGAGGGCAAGAAGCCGGCGGGAGGCAGCGACGGTGGCGTCCCGCGTGAGAAGTGGGTCAAGAAGCTCAAGGGTGATCGCAAGAAGGTGTTCGAAGATCACGCCGACGCCTTCCCTGAGTTCGAAGGCGATCCCGGCCCGAAGGGTGCGTCGAAGGCTGCCGAGTGGAAGTACGGCGGCGAGACCTTCCGCTTCAAGGGCAACAAGCTGCTGAAAGAAAAATAGCCGCATGCCCGTCCCCAAGACCCCGCTGTGCACGGTCGACGCCATCATTGAGCTGCTCGATCACCCGCATACTCTTTCTCATCCCACCCGCCCGGCGTTTGTCCTGATCGAGCGCAAGCATGCGCCGCTGGGCTGGGCCATTCCCGGTGGCTTCGTCGATATCGGCGAGCCGCTGTGGCAGGCCGCAGTGCGCGAAGCGCTGGAAGAGACCTCGCTGCACGTCACGCTGCGCGAGCAGCTGTTTGCCTATTCGCGGCCCGATCGCGATCCGCGAGGGCACACGGTCTCGACGGTGTTCATCGGTCAGGCGCACGGTCAGCCGCGGGCCGCGGATGACGCCAAGAACGTCCAGGCCTTCACCGAAGAGACCCTGCCCGAGCTGGCCTTTGATCACGGCGAGATCCTCGCTGACTACTTCGAGTTCCGTCGCAGCGGTCGTCGTCCGCCGTTTTCGCGCTAGCCTCTCGCCCCCGCACCATTGCCATCCTCAAGCCGGCTGCAACGTGCTACGGCATGGGCATGCTGCGTGCGCTGATCCCTTCCTCGGAATCGCGGTGTTTTCTGGCAGTGCTCTCGCTCTGTGGGGTGGCGGCTTGCGCCGATGTACCGTCGCCGCCGCAGCAGCCTTGGCTGGGCGAGACGCGGGCCATCGTGCCCGGGCCGGGTCTGCCGCCGGAGTACACCGAGCCCCGCGATCGCTTGGGCGCGCAGTCGAACAACAACCTCGATGTGGTGCGGCACGAGGGGCGCGTCTTTTTGGCCACGCGGCTGTCCAAAGATCACTTCGCCTCCAGTGACAGCTTCATGTTTGTGTTCTCTTCCGAGGATGAGCGCAGCTGGCGCTTTGAGGCGCGGTTCTCCGTCGGATCGGACCTGCGCGAGCCGCGACTCTTGTCGTATCGCGGGCAGCTGCATCTGTATCTGGCGAAGCTCGGCAACAATCCGCTGGGCTTCGATCCGCAGGGCATGCTGATGAGCACGCGGCGCGGAACCGGCGACTGGAGCCCAGCGACGGGATTTTATCGTCCGGGCGAGCCTTACATTCCATGGCGCAGCAAAGAGCGGGCGGGGCACGCGTTCTTGATCACCTATCGCAACGGCGAGCACATCTACGATTTTTCCGGCCTGCCGATGACGATAGAGCTCTTGCGCAGCGACGATGGGCAGAGCTATGCGCCGCTTTCTGCCGAGCAGCCGGTGGTGCTGCGCGGGGGCGGGTCGGAGGCGGACTTCGAGTTCGATGCTGCGGGCGATCTGTATGCGGTGGTTCGCAACGAAGCCGGTGATGAGAGCGGCTATGGCAGCAAGATCTGCACGGCTGGGGCGACGAATCTTTCGGCGTGGCGCTGCGCCAAAGATCCCAAAAAATACGACTCGCCGCTGGTCTTTCGTCATCGCGATGAGCTGTATCTGATCGCGCGGCGCAACGTGTCTGAGACCGGCGATTATGCGCTGCATCCAGACGCGCCGTGGTCGGCGGGGGAGAGCGCGCTCAACCTGCTCGACTACTCCAGCCGGCCGAAGCGCTGTGCGCTGTGGCGGATCGATCGTGCGGCGCTACGTGTGCAGCATGTGCTGGATGTGCCGGGCTGGGGGGATACTTGTTTTCCGTCGCTGCTCTTTCCTCCGGGCGAGCGGCCGGGCAGCGGGGGCGAGGGGGCGGGGCCGCGGGGGCTTGTGCTCTACAACTACTCGTCACCGCTGGATGATCCCGAAGGCGGAGAGCTGTCGTGGGCGGAGGGGCAGAAGCGGGAGACGCGGATTTATCGCACGGAGCTCTTTATGCCTTAGGAGGGGAGGGGGAGGCGTGAGGGGTGGGGTTAGGCCAGCAGGGCTTTGATGACTTTGCCGCCGGTGACGTCGGTGCTGAGTTGGGCGTCGCTGAGGCCGACGGCGGTGCCGATGGTCTTGCCGAGGGCGGCTAGGCCGTCGTTGAGCGGGATGTCGCCGGAGGGGCTGCTGGCGCCGGTGACGGAGTCAAATGGGGTGGCGTTGTACTCGTTGTTCTTGATCTCCATGCCGCCGATCATGCCGGGCTTGATGCCTTTGCCGATCAGCACGGTGACGTGGTGGGTGCCCCAGTGATCGCGGCCGGTGGTGCCCAGCTTCTTGAGCGTGCGACCGAACACGTTCATGGCCATGAACAGCACCTGATCGCGCAGGCCGAGGTCGGTCAGCTTCTGCATCAGGAAGGCGATGCCGGTCTTGCGCGGCATGCTCGCAGCGTCGAGCGGGGCGATCGAGGCCGAGGTCTGGTTGGCTTCGTTCTGCAGGTTGTTGTCGGTGTGGTTGTCGCCGCCAAACGGCAGGTGCAGCGAGACCACCGGCGCGACCTTCATCGCCACCAGCGAAGCGGCCGCGATGATCTGTCCTTCGGCGGTGTCGTTGACGATCGAGCTCAAGTTATCGAGCAGGTTCTGCGAGATCGAGCGCACCTGGGTCTGCGACGTCGCCAGACGATCGAGGTAGGCCTTCTGCGCGGTGTTGCCGGTCTCTTTGAACAGCGCGTTGAGGCGGTTTAGATCCTGGTCGCGCATCGACTGCAGGGTGGTCAGGGGACCCGCGGTCGAAAGCAGGGTGTCGCGCAGCGCGCGCGGCGCCAGCTTGGGCAGGGTGCGGCCTTCAAACGACAGGAACTCGCCAGGGCCGGACGCACCGACGACGACCGGCTCGCGCTGGATGGTGCCCAGGCAGGGGGCTAGCTGCTTGGCCAGGTAGGACACCAGCATCTCTTGCCGCGGCAGCGCACCCATCAGGCGCTGCACCTTGTTCTGGTTGGTGTGGCTGTTGTTCTGCGTCGAGTGATGCACGAAGGCGATGCGGTTGGCGATGGCGATCTTGGGATCGGCTGAGTTGATGAGATCGGCCCAGCACTTGGCCATCTTGATGCTCTTGCCACCGAGCGTGGCCGTCGCCATCGCGTAGTCGGGGAACATCGCTGCTGGCGGGTGGGCGATGTCGGCGAAGTCGTAGGTGCCGGGCATGTTGGCATTCATCGGATCGCCCGAGTCCGAGGTGCTCATGATGATGAACTGAGACTTGCTGGTATCGATGGCGCAGGTGTCGGCGCGAAGAGGGTTTTCAAGAAAGGCCACCGGCAGACCCGTGGCCAAGGCGCGCAGTCCGAGATAGCTGCTCCCGAACAGCGCAGAGAGAAGGGCATCTCTTCTAGTTAAGCTCATGGTTCGGCTCCTTCTGCGACTTAGAGTCCGGAAGACACGCTGGTCGGCGAGCTGCAGGCCAGCACAAAGGTCGACTTCAAGGCATCGCGCGCGGTGATGCCAGCGGTCTTGGCCGCGGCTTCGTAGTGCTCAACAAGGATGCTGCGGGCCGCCGAGAAGCGAACATCGGCGAGCGGCAGACCCATTACCGTCTTGACCATGTCATCGATGGCGGGCTGCGGCATGGTGCTGGTGTAGCGCGGCGTGCCCGGCGTCTTGTCGACCACTTCATCGGCGAGCCGACGGCAGATGTTTTCGACGCTGGCGCGGAAGAACAGGTTGGGATCGCGCGAGACGACTGGTGACTCGGCACCGCGGCTGTAGGAGGCAGCGGGGATCGACAGCGACAGGCTGGCCAGCGTGGTCTGCAGCGGCGTCAGGCCGGCGATGGTGTTGAGCGCGCAGGCATCGGCGATGGCCAGGCGCGACGAGATAGCACTGCAGAAGTGCTCTTGGCGCTGGATGGTGACGGGCGCTTCGGTCTCGGTGAAGGTCTTGGTCCGGGCGGCGAGCGTCACCAGCGGAGACGAGAACAGCTCGCGAACCAGGGTGCGGAAGTTGAAGTTGCTGTTCTTAAACACGGTGGCCACGCGCTGGAATTCAGGATCGTCTTCCAAGCACGGCACCGAGTTGGCGTAGTAGCAGAGCTTCTGTGTCCAAGCGCCCGGCAGGCGAGTGTGCGTCGCCAGATTCGACGCCAGATCGCTGATGCCGCCGTTGAGGTTCATGATCAGCGTGTCGTCGAAGGCGAAGGCGCCGGCCAGGGTCTTCTGCGCGGCGTCGGTCTGTTCGCTGCCGTAGAAGCTGTAGGTCTGGCGGAACAGCTGCCGCATCGGATCCAGCGACAGGTGGCAAGAAAAGCAGATGGTGCCGGGCTTGACGTGATCGACGGGGTCAGTGTCGGTGTCGATCGAGGGGATGTTGTTGTTGATGGTGTCGTCGAAGCTCTTGTTCAGCGCGACGATCATCGTCTGGTTGATGGTCACGCGGTGCTGGTTCGAGGGGTTGGTCGGCCAGTTGGCGAAGAAGGCCGGCGTCGTCATGTAGCCGATGCGCGGCGTGTTGACGACGAGCTCACTGCCCGAGCGCAGCTTGTCGATGTCGAAGAACACAGTGGGCTGCTCGGCGCCGCTGGGGCGACGGATGGTGACCATCTTCCAGTTGTCCCAGTCGGCCTGGGTGAACTGCGAGACGATGCCGTTGGCGCCCGCCGGGTTGCAGTTGCGCAGGCGGCCGTGCATGTAGTCATAGATCAGCGAGATCGCGGTCTGTCCCGTCGGAACATACGGCTCAGTGGTGCAGCCGTTGGCGCCGGTGTTGGTCGTGGCGTTGGTCTTGAACTTGAGATAGTTCGGGCTGGCAGGATTGACCGAGTCAGCGTAGCTGGTGGCCGCCACGCTGTTGCCAAACGAGGCAGTGTAGGCGGCGCTGGTGGCTACGCGGTTGGTGCGCTGTCCCTTGTCGTTAAAGGTCCAGGTGTCCAGGAACGCGACGTAGGCCATGAGCGGCGCGTTGAGCATGTAGCGATTGCTGGTGATGACCTCGGTCCAGGGGCGGCCTTCTTTCATCAGCTGCAGCGCGGTGCGGGCAAAGCTCTCGCGCGCGGCTTTGACGAACAGGTTCTGGGTCGCGGTGCTGAAGCCAAAGCCGGTCGGCAGCTGATCGGAAAAGCTCGAAATCGTGATCTGCGTCTGCTGAAACGCCTGCTGGAAGAAGGCGAGGAGCTTGGCCTCAGCCTCGGGCGTGTTCAGCCAGGTATCGATCAGCTCGGCGAGCTTGTTGGGATCGGCCTGCACCGCCTGAATCTCAGCGTCGGTGAGGGCCTGCCCGGTCAGCAGGTTTTTGACCTTGGCGGTGTACGCCTCGGGGGCGAACGGTTCGAAGGGGGGCTCCGCCGGGGTCTGGGGACTGCCTGAGCAGGCCAAAAACAGCGCCGCTCCCAGTCCCAGATCGCGGGCCCGGATTGGCCGCAGGAATCTAAGCATCTCAGCCTCCTATGGGGCGGGCGTAGGGGGCGGCTCAGACCTTCCGCAAGGCAGGCGGCTGAGCCTGGGTGTCCAGGCTCAAGACATGCCCATCACCACCTGCTGCAGAGAGCGCCCCCCAGCGATCCCGCAAATAAAGGAAGCGTCATTATCGCACGCGATGCGAGGTCGTAGCATGCGCTCGCGGGCTCGCTGTATGCTCGCGCTCCTGCGAGGACAAGATGCAGCCATCGAATGATGAAGCCGCGGTGGGTGGTGGGCCAGCACGGCACCTGTACTTTGACGATCGAGCGGCGGTGGCCTGGTATCGCCAGCTAGAGGCGGGGCTGGCCGAAGCGGCAGCCAGCGGTCGGCGGGTGCTGGTGGTGGTCGGACGGCGCGACTGTGGCGGCACGCGCGCGCTGATCGAAAAGATCTTTCCCAAGGAAGAGATCACCGACGAGCTGCGCGCCGGCTTCGTCTGCGTCTGCTGCGACAGCGCCAATCTTGAGCCGGCGGTGAGCAGCTTGATCAGTCAGGCGCCGCGCCGCGAGCCGACGCCGCTCTGTCTGTATACTGATGCGACGGGGCGGCTGTTGCACTCGACGGTGGGGGGCCGTCCGGCGGCTGTTTTCCTGCGCGACCTGACGGAAGCGCAGGCGCGAAAATAAACCCTCGACTCGGCAAGCTGGCGGAGGACCAATGCGACTGCAGAAGCGACTTACCCCATGTCTACGGCTGGGCTTGTCCCTGGGGCTGCTCACGCTGGGAGCCTGCCTGGGGCCGGTGATGATAAACGGCAAGCCCACGCCGCGGCAGAGCCTGGAATACACCGGGCAGCCCTACGCGCTGCGTCATCTCAACGCCCATCCCCAGCCGGGTGGCGCATCGAGCGGCGTCAAGGAGCAGGGCGGGCGCATCACCGGCGTCATCTGCGGCAGCGACGTCGATATGAACGTCACCCACGCGGGCGATCACGTCGAGCTCTACGGCATGGTCGAAAATCAGCACCAAGCGACGCTGCAGATTTCCGAGACGCAGGGCTTTCACACCATCATCGGCAGCATCGCCTTTCGCGAAGTCCGGTTAGAGCTTTACGGCGATCGCCTGCGCGGCTTCATCGGTCGCTGCCCCGTCGATATGCAGCAAGAAGGCGACGCGCTGACCGATACCGTGGTGTCGAGTGGCCAGCAGATGCGGCGACGGCTAAACGGCCTGGATGCGCTGTGGAAGCTGCCGTCCGCCCCGCAGGCGCTGATCCTGCCGATGGTGGTTAGCTGCCTGGTCGAGAAGACCTTTGAGAACCTCGGTCGCGATACGCCGAGCTTGGGCTTTGGCGGCGCGATGAGCTCGCAGCCTCCTGGCACGCTGCGCTTGGCGACTCCCAGCAATCGTGACTGCGGCGCCGATTCGATGCTGCGGCCCGGGCGCTAGGAGTTCGCTGCTAGAGCTTGGTGATCGTCGTGCTCAGGTTGTAGCGGCGGAAGATCTCGCCGCGCAGGGCCTGGCCTTGCTCGGCCGCGACGAAGTCGCCTAACTGCACGCGAAGCTCGCGTCCACCCCCGTTTAGTCCCGAGCGAGGAAGCTCGACCAGCGTCGCTTTGTAGCCGGCTTGGCGCAGGCGCTTCACCAGATCTTCGGCCGCGTCGCGCTTGGGGATGGGCTGGCTGCGCAGGGTGTAGTGCGGCAGGTTGCCGCGGCTGCCATTTTCGCGGGACCGCTCGCCGCCGTCGCGAGGACGATCGCTGGCTTCGCCGCGCGCGCTGGGATTGCCGGCTCGCGCCGCGCCTTCGCGAACCGCGTGATCGCGCAGCACGCGGGGAAACGTCAGGTCTTCTTCGGCGTTGGCTAGCTGATCGAGGACGGCCAGCGGATCGCTGGCGGCCTGGGCGGCGGCTCTGGCGGCGGCGCGCTGCTCGACGCGTCGGCCGACAAACACCCCCAGGGCGAAGATCAGGCAGGCCGCGATCGCCGTGCCGACAAAGACAAAGAACAGCTGCCGTCCGTCAAGACTGGTGGCCGGACTGTCGTCGGTCGATGCGTTTGCCCCCTCGCGAGCCGGCTCACGCCGTCGTCCGCTGGCGCGCTCTTCGTCGCTGTCTTTCGGAATCGGTGGCTGCGGCGGGGGCAGTGGCGTCGACACCAGACCGTGGCTTGCCGCCTCCCCTGCGGCCTCGGTCGCCGAGTGATCGAGGGCTAGCGCAGCCATGCCCGCGGCCTCCGCGCTTGGGGCGAGGTGTCGCGAGCCGGGCCCGTGGCGCCTCCTGCCTGAGGTGTCAGAAACTTGGCCAGCATATCCACGGGGGTATCACGCGCCTCAGACGGCAGCAATTTTTTGCCGGGCGGCGGCCGCGGCCCGCTTAGAGCACGCGAATCGGGTAGCGCGCCTCACCCAGCACCAGGCTGAGCCGGCCGCGCGGGGGACCGTCGTAGCGCTCGTCGTCTTCTGATTCGTCGCGACCGTAGGCCTCGGCCTCGTCGTCTTCTTCTTCGACGACGTGCTCGGCGAGGGCGAAGTAGCAGGGGCGGCTGAAGCGGGCCGGCATGCTGCGCCCTTTGACCAGGCAGGCAAAGCCCCGGCGCGGCTGATAGGCCAGGGTGTCGATGGCCAGATCCTCTTCGCTACCGTCGCTGAGCCGCAGCCTGATCCGGGTTGGCTCGCCCGCCGCCTCCCCCCCGGCGAAGCGGACTTGGGTGATCCAGTAGGGTACGTCAGCGACGACCAGCGGGTAGCTAAACGGCGGCACCTCCAGCAGGTAGCTGCCGCCCGCGGTGCGCTTGATCGATCGATGAAATAGCTCGCAGATCCGCGGGTCGTCGAGAAGCTCGCCCTCGTGCCAGAAGTTGCCCTCGCTGTCTAAGGCGATGCGCTCTAGCTTCAGGCCGCGGCGCAGCGCGTCTTTGATCGGCTCGGGGATCGTGGGGTCGTTGAGCCAGGTCGCTTCGGGCTCGCTCATGGGGGCATTCTATGGGATTTCGCTTTCCGACCTGCGGCCTGTCGCGGCGCTCCTCGGGAGGACGGGACGGCGCCTGGGGTCGGCTAAAGCTTACGACGATGGCCCGACGGCTGGGGGTCAGGGCCAATTAGGGGACGGCGAAATTCCCGGGCGGGATCCGCCACTTGGCGCACTGAGCCAAAAAAAATGGCGCGACGGGGCGGCACATCAGCGACGGGGCTCAATAATTGTCAGAGCCCATTTTGAGGCACCCGGCTAGCGCCCGGCGCCAGCGGCAGCAATATTGACGCGTTGCGGCATGAGAATTCTTAACGCAGCCGCACATATGGAGGATGACGCATGCGTACCACTTCTCGCCTTCTTGCCCGCTCTGCGTGGATTGGCGGTCCGCTCTCGGCCTGGGCTCTTGGCGTGGGACTTCTCGCTGTGCTTCCGGGCTGCGGCTCGGGGGGGGCGACCGATCCCGACCAGATGAACATGCAGGGGGTTTCGAAGCCGACGCTGACCCAGGTCTCGCCAGATCTGGGACCGCTCTCCGGCGGTACCACGGTGTCGGTGTTCGGCAGCGACTTTCGGCAGGGGGCGCAGGTCAAGTTCGGCGGCCTGCCCGGCAGCAGCGTGGTCGTCAAGTCGGGCGTCGAGATCAGCGTCACCCTGCCCGCCTGGACCGGTGCGATAGGTCCCGTCGAGATCAGCGTCGATAACAGCGACGGCGGTCACGCCAGCGGCGCCGATCTGTTTTCGTACGTGCGAACGGTGCTGAAGTTTGACCCGACGGTCGTGCGCACGGTCGGCAAGAGCCCGATTGCGCTCGCCGCCGCGGATGTAAACGGCGATGGCGGAAACGAGCTCTTGGTGGCCAACAACGGCGACGGCACGCTGTCGGTGCTGCTCAATAACCTGGACTTCAACCAGAACAGCAGCCCCTACAGCACCCCCGCTCTGCCGACGGCGATTGCGCTGGGTGATCTCAACGGCGATGCCCGCACCGACGTCGTCCTGGGTCATGGCAACGCCAGCAGTCAGGATGTCAGCGTGCTGCGCGGGCTCGGCAACGGCGCGTTTATGACCCCAGACAGCTTCGCGATCGGCGGCACGGTGGCTGGCATCGCCGTGCGCGATCTCAACGGGGACAGCAAGCCCGATGTCGCCGCGACGGTGCGCACGACCAACAAGCTGATGGTCATGACCAATAACGGCGCCGCCCCCAGCATCGGCTTTGCCACCCCCTACACCAGCTTTAGCGTCAGCGGCGAACCGGCGGCGCTGCTCTTCGCCGATCTGAACAAGGACAGCCGTGACGATGTGCTGATGACGCAGTATGGCGCGCAGTCCATTGCCGTGCTCTTGGCTGGGACGCCGAGCGGCACGCTGGTCACGCCGCCCAACGTCGCGGGTGTCGGGCTGCGTCCGATCGCGCTGACCGCCGCGGAGGTTACGGGAGACAGCAACCTTGATGTCGTTGTCGCCAACTTCGACGGTAACTCGCTGAGCGTGCTGCGGGGCCAGGGCGATGGCAGCTTTGGTTCGGTCAGCACCGTCGCCGTCGCCGAAAAGCCCACCGCGGTGGCCGTCGCTGACATGAACAGCGATGGCAAGCCGGATCTTTTGGTCTGCAACTCGGGCCGCAATCAGGTGTGGATTCTCCTTGGGCGCGGCGACGGCACCTTCGATCCGGCGCAGAAGCTGTTTACCGGCGCGCAGCCGTGGTCGATGGTGGTGAGCAACCTCAACGCCGATACCAAGCCAGATGTGGCCGTGACCAACCTGCTCGATGGCACGGTGTCGATCTTCCTCAACCGCACGCAGTAATTTCTGGCACACTGCCGACGCTCAATTCCCCCCGAGGTCGTCGTGTCCAGCCGCCCCCAGCCGTCTCCGCTTTCGATCCAATTGGTCCCCAGCGATCAGCTTGCTGAGCTTCGCCGCGCCGCTTCCGACTATGTGCTGCGCGCCACCTCTTGCGCTCTGGATGGCAGTGAAGAGTCGCTGGCTTACGTCGATCACTATCTTGAGCGCCTGCGTCAGGATCCACCGCGCCGTCCCGAGGCGCTGCGCTTGGTGGCGTTTGCGCTCGGCACGTACCTTGGCGATCTGGCGATTGCCCGCTTTGGAGGCCGCTGGCTGGCGCTGCCGCCCGAGCCCGCCGCCGATGAGGGAGACGCCCCGAGCGCTGATCCGACGCTGGGGCCGCAGCGCTGGCGCGTCGATCTGGATGCCGCGCCGCTGCGCTTCGATCCCATCGGCATGGCGCTGAGTGCGTTTGCGGATCTGGTGCCGAGCGACGATGCCGAGCTAGACGGCGTGGAAGCCGACGATGGCATCAGCCTGCGTCCGGGGGCGCGCTCGCTGCAGGCCGCGCTGCACGAGGCGCTAAGCCGGCTGGCTCCGGTTGGCGCCGACTACTACTACTCGTTCACCGGGCGCTTCGAGACGCTGGCGCATGTCGTCGAGCTGACCATCGAGCTACAGGCCCAAGCGGCCGCCCGCAACGCCGAGAGCGAGGACGCCGAAGCCGCCACTCCGGGTGGTTCGTTGCTGAACTAGCGGCGACGGCGATGCTGAACCTGCCCGCAGGGTGGAGTGTGCTGCGGGGCCGACCGCGCTGGCTCGGGTTCTTGGGGCTCTCACTGCTGCTGGGGGCGTACCTGCTGTGGGCTCGCTGGCCCAAATCCCCGACGGAGTCGCCGCAAAGTGGGCCGTCTGAGCCGGCGGCGAACACCCCGCACATCGTGCTGGCCAGCCGAACACCGTCGGGAACCGCCGTCGCCGACTGCCTGGCCCTGCGGGGCGAGGGGGCCTACGGCGCCTGGTATACCGCTGCTGGTGAGCGGGTCCGCGGCGAGCGGGCGGCCGAGCTGTTGTCGATCCTCCGCACGGCGCGACCGCAGCGCGAGCGCCGCTTGACCCTCGCCAAGGACGACTACGGCCTGACGAGCTGCCGCCTGCAAGTGGTCTCCTGGGCTGCGGGGCAGCCGCCGCAGGCCCTGTGCTTCGGCGATGATGCGCCGGGCGATCTCATTTATGCCCGGGTCGATACGCTGGTCGGCGAGCGCGATCCGCGACGGGCCACAACGCCATTTGGGGCCGCTCCCGCCCTGGCCTGTGTCGCGCTGGCGGCCCGGACCTGGGTTCCGCTGTCGGCAAGCCAGCCCGCCGCGATCCTGCTCTTCGATCGTGCGCTGTATGATCAGCTTCGCAGTGCGCTGTCGGACTATCGCGAGGGGCGCCTCGTTCCGTGGCCCAGCCAGGTCGTGCGGCGCGTCACCTTCGCCGATGGATCGCAGATCTTGCGTCGGGATGCTGGCTGGTTTGATGAGAGCGGCGTGGCTCTGTCCGTTGAGGCGGTGCAGGCGCTGCTGTCCGAGCTGGGTCGGTTGACCCTGGGCGAGCCAGCAGCTGCGCTGAGCCCTCCCCCGACGGGCGGAGCGGCCGAAACCGTCGCCCAGAGGCTGCTGCTGGAGGCAACCTCGGGTGAGCAGATCGAGCTGCGCCTGCGGGGTCTTCGCTTGCAGCGCGATAGCGAACCCGAGACGGTGATTGCGTCGGACGATACCGCGCCCCGACGCCTCTTTCAGCGGTCGGCGCATGCCCTGCGCGACCTGCGAGTGCTGGTCTGGCCGACGGTGGCGGTGACGAGCCTGGCGACTCGGCAGCAGCCATCTGCGGATCCGTCTTTCGCGCTGCAGCGGGCAGAGCGGCGTCCGCATGGCTTTGTGCTGACGGCACCGATCGCAGGTACCGCCGATGGGGCACGGCTGCGCGAGCTGATCGCAGCCCTGGGAACGCTGCAGGCCATTGCCGAGCTACCCATCGACGCCGGGGCGCCGTCGCCTTCTGAGCCACAGGTCTGGGTCCAGCTCTTTTCCGGCCCCCGCGAGCAGAGCTTCACGCTCAGTCGTCCTCGGCCCGAGGGCTGTCGGCTGCAGGCCACGACGCCAGCCCGCACGCTGCAGCTTGCGTCGGCCGACTGCGCGCGAATCTGGCCGCTCCTCACGGAGCCGTGGCTGAGTCGCGCCCTGCTCTTGCTCGACGATGCGCGGCTGATCCGCGTGCAGGCTAGCTGTGGCGACAAGACCCAGACGCTGACCCGTCGCAGCGACGGTTTCTTTATCGGCGATCGCCGCCTGTCGGCTGATGAGCACCGCGATCGTCTGCGCCAGCTACATGCCCTGGCCGAGGCCACGAGCCTGCGCTATCGCCCGACTGCCCGTCTGGAGAACAGCTCTGTGCCGGCACGCTGTCGCTTGCAGGTCAGCCACACGCCGCTGCCTCAAACTGTCGGTGGCGAGGCGATCCTGGCTCCCGATAGCGCGCCGCCTATGCAGTGTCTCAGCGTGCTGTCCGATGGCTGGCTGCATCCCTGCGCGGGTGGTGCCGATTACCAGCTGAGCAGCGACGGTCAGGCCGCTCTCGCCAGCCTGCTGCCTAAGGAGGGCTGAGCCGGGCTGTCCCCGAAGGAGTCGGGCTGGGGCTCGGTGTCGGCGCGGGGGCGGGGACGGGGGGCGCCACGGGGGCTCGTCCGGCCGGCGAGATCGGCGGTGTGCAGAGCAGGTCGTGCAGGCGCTGGAGATGCGCCTCGGCGCGCAAAAGATAGGTCGTGGGGGCGCTGCCGCCTACCGCGCGCAGATAGCTGCTCAGCGCCAGCTTGCGCTCGCAGCCGGGGGGCAAAAGCAGGGCCCGACCGTAGTCGCGCTCAGCGAGCGTCAGAAAGTCGTGTAGCTCGACGGCGCGCGGCCCGCGATCAGCCTGCTTGGCGCGACGCAGGGTGGCACCCGGCAGGCTGCGACCGGCGCGATCCAGAGCCATCACCACCCCCAGACAGGCGCGCGAACCATCGACGAGCGGTGTCTCTAGACTGCGCGGCAGGCTGCAGGCGGTCTCGTAGAGCGCGGTGGCATCTTCCAAGCGCCCGAGCGCCATCAGCACATCGGCCAAGCGATAGAGCAGGCGCGGGCTGTGTGCCGCCTCTTCGTACAGCCGCTGATAGCGGCGCAGCGCCGTCGCTAGATCGCCCTCCTGCGCCTGCAGCAGGGCCAGCGCCAGGGCCAGCGCGGGATCGCGCTGTTCCAGCGGCAAGGAGGGGGGCACGAGCCCTCTTCCCCCGCCCGTCGCGTCAGGCTTGGGATGCAGATAGAGCTCCTCGGCCCGTCGCAGGAGGAGCCCGGCGGCGACCAAGCGACCGCGCTCTAGCTCCAGCTGGCCGAGCAGGCTGGGCGCTTCGTAGTCGTCGGGCAAGAGCGCGGCGGCGTCGCTCAACTTTTGCACGGTGTCGGTGAGCGTCGTGGCGGCGGCGGCAGGCGAGGTGAAGCGCAAGCTGGCCAGGCCTCGGCGAGCTTGCCCAAGCAGGCGATCGTAGCGCACCCGCGGCGGCTCATTGCTCTCGCCCCCGTCGGTATCCGCAGCTGGAGCGCAGCCCCATAGGCTGTCGCGGCAGCCACCTGTCCGGGTCGCTTGCACGCGGGCCACCCCAGGCTCCGCCGTGAGCGTGATCAGGCCGGCTGCGAAGGTAGCCGCAAACCCCAGCCAGCCACTCAGAGAACGGCGAGACATCGTCCCCTACTGCCCGGTCGAAAAGCGCATGGGCAGCGCTAGCTCGTCGGCATCGACGTTATCGGGATCGGCGGGAGAGAAGCGCCAGCGCTGCACAGCCCCCTGCACGCAGGTCAAAAGGCCGCGCGCCTCAGCCCCCGCCGTGCTGTCTTCGGTGCGGGCGGGCAGCTCACCATTTGCGTCGCTGATCCCCAGGGTGCTCTCCAGCGGCTGCACCAAGACCACCGCCCCGTTGCGATCAAGCATCATGCCCAGCAGCAGATCGCCGCGCAGGCGCGGGGTGCGCTGCAGCGCGCGGGCGTAGCACTGGCGTAGCTCAAAGACGCGATCGCGAGTCACTCGCCCAATCTCGGCCTCGCTGCGGTGCTTGCGTGGCAGGCCGCCGCTTGCGATCTCGGCGGGAAACTGCGGCGGAGCCAACAGCACCTGGGCCCGCAAGAGCTCACTTAGGGCCAGGCCCTTTTGGTTCTTCAGATCCTCGATGTGGCCGCGGGCTCGTCCGGCGTAACGACTGGCCGGAATCTCGTCGAGAAACTTGCGAAACGAGCGCAGCGCATCCTCGCGGTTATCGACCGCTTCGTAGATCAGCCCCCAGTAGTAGTGGCGATCAGCGTCGGGAACGAAGAACACCTCGTCGCTTTGAAACAGGCGCAGGCCAGGATCGGCGGCCAGGGCGCGCGCCACTGCCTCGCGACTCTTTTGTCCCTGACCGTCGCGATCGTAGGCGATGGCCAGGCCCAGCGCGTGCAGCGGGGCTTGATCGCTGCGGTCGATCGACTCGGCCAGGGCATAGCGCGCAATCGCTTCGTCCAGCCGACCCATCGCCATCAGCGCCTCGGCGGAGTTGCCGAGAATCATCGCCTCTTGATGACGACGCGAAAGCTGGACTAGCTCGGGCTCGCCAGGCAGGCGGCGCAGCGCGCGATCGTACTCGCGGACCGCGTCGGAAAAGCGCTGCAGGTGGGAATAGACGACGCCTAGGAGGCTGGCGATCTCGCAGTCGTAGGCGTGGCTGCGATCGTCGCTGCGGGCTCGCAGAAGCTCGACCTCGGCCTGCTTCAGTGCGGCATCACCCAGCTCGGTGTGGGCCAGCCAGCTCCCCAGCAGCACGCGGGTCTCGACGTGGCGCTCGTGAAGCTGCAGGGCGCGGGTCAGAAGGACGATGGCGCGCTGCAAAAGCGTGACGCGCTCGGGGCTCTCCCGCTTGCGGATGCGCAGGGCCGAGGTGTGCAGATCGCGGGCCTCTTGCACGATGCCCTCGAAGCGCTCGCTGGTATGCAACGCCGAGGCCGAGCCGGGAAGCTGCACCCCGACGGAGCTAGCCTGCGCGACACCCCCCGAAGAGCCCACGAAAAGGCTCAGGGCCCAGACTCCCAGGGCACGTATCGTGGTCGCCGCGCACATGCCCCCCATTATGCACCGCTCTAGCTATCGCTGTCGGGGTTGCCGGAATCGTATTCGGGGACGGGGGTATCGCGATCCGGGCCAGCCGGGGCCATGCGTCGCACGGCGCGCTCGACGACGCGGGTGGCTTCGCGGTTCTGCTCGCTGCGCGGCACACGCGCGGCGGCCGCGGCCAGCACCTGATGCGAGAGCAGCGGTCCGATATGCGCCGCGATCTCTTTGCGCTGCGGCAGCACACTGCCCCGCGGCATGGCTTCGTAGGTGCCGGCCAGGTACATCGGCAGCACGTCGATCTTGTGGTGCAGCGCCAGGTAGCCAATCGAGGGCTTAAACGGCTGCATGATGCCGGTCGGGCTGCGCGTGCCCTCGGGGAAAATGAGCAGGATGTGACCCTGTTCGATGACGCGGGCAGCGATGCGCAGCGACTCGCGCAGGCTGCCGTGGCGCTCCATCGGCACCAGGCTGGTGAAGTTTTCGAAGTAGACGCGCTTGAGCGGATCGTCGAAGAAGTAGTCCTTGGCGGCCAGCGCCACCAGCCGCTCGCCCCAGTCGCCGAGCGCGTGCTTGACCAGCCCCATATCCAGGTGGCTGGCGTGGTTGGCGACGACGACAAAGCGGCTGGCCGGCGGCAGGTAGGCCTGCCCAGTGACGCGGGTGTGGAACAGGCGCTCGTAAAGCGCGCGCTGCCCGGCGTTGAGGCCGCGATTGCCCAGGTTGACCAGCCAGTCGGGCAGATAGATGCGATCGCTCGTACTCTCGACAATGACCGCCGAACGACGTCGTCGCTTGTCGTCGCCTCGCGTCGTCTTTTCGGGGGCTGCGCTGCGCGCCCGGCGACCCCAGATGCCCACCTGCTTGCGCAGATCGCCGACGCTGGAAAGCCCGGCCAGATCGACCTGATCCGGCAGGTTGACGGCGGCGGCTTCAAGACCCGCAGCCAGCTCGGCAAACGACAGCGAGTCCAGACCCAGCTCTTGCAGCGTCACCGCATCGCTGATCTCGCCTGTGCCGCGGCCGGTAATGCTGGCGAGCAGGCTGATCAGCCAGTCGCTCGACGTCGAACCCGAGCTCCCCGACGGGGCTGCGGTCTGGGCTCCAGCCTGCCTTCGCACGCGCTCTAGCCGGCAGATCTCTTCCACCACCAGCTTGCGCTTGACCTTGCGCGTGCTGGTCTTGGGCAGCTCAATATCGGTGAAGTGCAGGATCTTCACGCGCTTGGGCACCGGCAGCTTGGCCGAGACCTCGCGGAAGTGCTCGCGCAGGCGGTCGCGCACGCCTTCGCGACTTAGGCCGCTGGCGTCGCTGTGGTCGTAGGCCGGCACCACCAAGCAGGCCACCGTCTCGCCCTTATCGCCCGAGGTCTCAAATGTATCGGCGCTGCCCTCATCGGTCTTCAGGCTCGACTCGGCGAGGCCGACGACCGACAGCTCTTTGATCAGACTCGACTCGCGATAGCGATCTTCTAGCTCGTCGGGATAGACGTTTTCGCCGTTGAGACCGATGATCACTTCCTTCTTGCGTCCGACGATAAAGACGTTGCCCTTGTCGTCGATGCGGCCGAGGTCGCCGGTGTGTAGGAAGCCGTTTTTGATCGTCTCTGCGGTGGCCTGCGGGTCGTTGTAATAGCCGAGCATGACGTTCGGACCCGAGGCGATGATCTCGCCAACGCCGTTCTGATCCGGCTCGTGAATCTTGACGGTGATTCCCGACAGCGCTTCGCCGACGCTGCCCAGCACCAGCTTCTGGCCGGGGCGGGTGACGGTCAGCACCGGGGCCGACTCGGTCATGCCGTAGCCTTCATACAGGTTGAAGCCCAGGCCGCGGAACTGCCCCATGGTCTCGACGGGCAGCGCCGAGCCACCAGAGATCATCAGGCGCAGCTTGCCGCCGAAGCGGCGGTGCACGGGGTAGAAAATGGCGCGCGCCAGCCCGGGATCGAAGCCGAGGAGCTTCTGCGTGCGCTCACGCAGCCAGCGCGTTGCATCCAGCAGGCGATCGAGCAGGCGCAGCACCCACGGCGACAGGCTCTCGGGCAGGCGATCGCTGAGCTGACGCGTGATGCGGCGATACAGCGCCTGATACAGCGCCGGCACACCGACCATGCCGGTCACGTGCGCGTCCTCGAAGGCATCGCCCAGGGTGTCGGCGTTGACCTCGGGCAGATAGGTGATCTGCGCCCCGCGCATGAGCGGCATCAGCATGCCGGCGGCAAATTCGAAGGTGTGATGCAGCGGCAGCACCGACAGCAGGCCGTCGTGCTTATCCAGGTCGAACACGGTCGCCAGCTTGCTGAGCAGCGTCGTGAAGTTGCGGTGCGACAGCATGACGCCCTTGGGCCGCCCGGTGGTGCCCGAGGTGAAGATCAAAGACGCCATCTCGTCGGCGCGACCGGTCAGCTGAAGCGGCGGTAGCGGCGGCAGGGCGGCCAGCGAGAACAGCCCGGTCCAGGCCACAAGCTCGCTGAGTCCCAGCACCTTGATCGCGCTCTTTCCGGCTCCGGCTTCGGCGCTGCGATCGGCGGCTAGCTCCTCCATGGCTGAGCGCAGGTTGATGCGCTCTTGCACCTTGTCCGAGACCACGCAGGCAAACGGCTCGCAGTGGCGCGCGATGTTGCACGCCTCGTCGAGCGTGGCCTCGCGATCGATCGGCACAGCCACGCCGCCGGCCTTGAGGATGCCGAAGTAGCTGATGACCCACTCGGGCCGGTTCTCGCTGATCAGCAGCACCTTGCCACCGATGGGAAGCCCCATACGACGCAGCGTGCTCGCAACGTGCGTGGCGCGCTCTAGCAGATCGCGATAGGTGTAGCGCTGACCGTGGCCGATCGACTCGCCATCTTCCGACTGCGCCGGCAGCATGCGCAGGGCGGTGCGGCTGCGATAAGTCTTCACCGCGGTCTCTAGCATCTCGATGAGATCGCGATAGGTATAGACGGTGCGCGGTCGGGCCTGGAATTCCTCGTCCAGCGATGGGAAGATCCACTTTTCCAGGCCGGGCAGATGGACCTTGAGGAAGTAGTCGCGCCAGTTGATGGTGTCGGGATCCCAGCGCAGCAGCCGACGATCGTGAGCTGGCAGGCGGGCAAACAGTGCGCGCGTGTTGTCGCAGCGGAAGATCGGCGCGTTGTCGTAGACAAACGGCATGAACAGGTCGAAGACCGCCTCGCCCTGTCGGGCTAGCTGCGCTGTGTCGTTGAGTCGCTGCTTGGCTCGCTCGGCAAGTGCGGTCAGGCGCGGCAGACCCCAGGACTTCTCTAGCGTGTCGTCAATCAAGCGACTGGCGCTCTCGGCGAAGCCGCGCAGCAGAGGCAGGCTGGCGTGGCGATAGCGCTCTTTGCTGACCGGGATCGACTCCATGCGTGAGCGCAGCCGATGCAGCAGGGCATCCGGGCCGCTCGTCGTCTCGGCCTTGCGGCGGAAGTGCTGGCGGCGATAAAGGCCGGTCAGCTCGACGGAGCGCGGCATGCGGAAGGGGCTAGAGTCGCTGCTGCCCAAGTGATAGACGAGCTCGTTTTCCGAGCGCAGCGTCGCCGCACAGGCCGCAATCAGCGCCGAGGCCACCATATCGACCGGGATGAGATCGAGCACGGTGTCCTTGTGCGCCGGGATCTGCATATGCCCGCGCAGCACCATAAAGACCAGCGGCGCCGTGGTGTTGAAGCCCTCGTTCCAGCCGGGGAAGGGATACTGCATCGCCGACTCGACGATGGCGGGGCGGACGATGGCGATGCGAACCGGTGGGCCACCATCTTTTCCCGTCGCGGCCATGGCGCAGAGCTGATCGCCGATCGACTTGGTATAGGTGTAGGTGTTGGTCCAGCCCCAGTGCGCGGCGCGCTCCATGCCCAGGTCGGTCAGCTTCTCGGCGGTCCAGGTCTTGCGCTCGCGCTGCATCGCCGCTTTCAGGTGCTTTTCGTCGTCGGGATCGCGTCCCTCGCCGCGCAGACGGTCGGCCCCGCGATCGCGGAACAAAGAGACGTGGGCGCGGTCTTCCGCCAGGCGGCGCGTCTCTTCGATCAGGCGCTCGGTATCGGCGATCTCGGCGTTGGGCTCGAAGTCGCCGCTACGCAGCGCGGATCCGGCGCTACCGCTGCGGCTGTGGCCAGGCCGGCGCGGGAAGTAGCCGACTAATGACTCGTCTTCCCATACCTCGCCCTCGCGACGGCCGGCAACGAAGCAGGTCGAGACATGCACGACCTTGGCGCCGGTCTTGCGCGCTAGCTCCAGCACGTAGCGCACGCCATGGACATTGATGCGCAGCGCCGACTCTAGCGAGGGATTAAACGACACCAGACCGGCGCAGTTGATGATCAGATCCAGCGGTCCGTCTTTGCTTAGAAGCTCGACATCCGCGTCGCTGAGACCGACCTGCGGCCGCGACACATCGCCGGCCAGCGGCGTGACCTTTTCGCGCAGGTAGCTCATCGTGGCGTCGCCGAAGCGCGCGGTCAGCGGATCGAAGGGGCGCGAGCGGGCGATCTTCTGAAAGAAGCGCGTCTCGGCGGTGTAGCCCGAGCCCGGCCGCACCAGCGCAAACAGCTTGCCCAGCCCCGGGTAGTGGCAGAGCAGCATCGACATCGCCACCTTGCCGACAAAGCCGGTGCCGCCGATGAACAGGATGCGCTTGCCGTTGAGGCTCTCGCCGACATCAATGAGCCCAGGGCCCGTACCTCCTGAGGCCCCGTCGCTGGGCGTGCCTCTATTTTCATCGGTGGGGGTCGGTTCGTGATCGCGCTCGCTTGCGCTCGTCGCCGAGGAGCCGAGGGTTGCCGTGGAGGAGGGATCGGTCGAGTGAGCCGTAATGTGCATGGTCTGCCGTCTGTGGCACGGGCACTGTCGTCTGGGACGCAGGCTCCGAGCTGGGCCGGCAGTGTATCGACCGCACACGACGAGTACAAGCACTGCCAATGGGCACTCCCAAGTGGCCTGACCACCGCAATTTTCAACCTCTGCGGATGAGCCCTGCGGCCTGCCATCGCGGTCCAGTTTCCGACGGAAAATCGGTCGCGCTGGGTACGGTCAGGCGTCCGCCTGCTGCGGGGCTAGCTTCTGCGGGACTCCGGGACTAAAGTGCGCCCTTTGTTGCCGCTTGTGCCCCGCTCTCGGGGACTGCCCATAGGGATGCCAAGATGACCACGCCCGCCGCCTCACAGCCCTCCGCGGCTGCCCCTCCTCCTGCTGTTATCACCCACCACGCCGTCGCCGATGTCAGCTCGACCGGGGGCGATGAATTCGTGCTGGCTGGGCGCCGCTATCGCTCGCGCTTGATCGTCGGCACCGGCAAATATCGCGACTTCGATGAGATGGGCCGGGCGCTCTCGGCGTCGGGGGCCGAGATCGTCACGGTGGCCCTGCGCCGCGTCGAGCTGACCCCGGGCAAGCCCAGCTTGATTTCGGCCATCGATCGCAGTCGCTATCAGCTCTTGCCGAACACCGCCGGCTGCTACACCGCCGAAGATGCCATCCGCACCTGCCGGCTGGCGCGTGAGCTGGGGCTTTCGGACATGGTCAAGCTGGAGGTCATCGGCGATCCTCGCACGCTGTTTCCCGACGTCGAGCAGACGCTGGCCGCCGCGCGCGTGCTGGTCAAAGAAGGCTTTGTCGTGCTGCCCTACATCACCGACGATCCCATCGCCTGCCTGCGCTTGGCCGACATCGGCTGCGCGGCGGTGATGCCGCTGGCGGCGCCGATTGGATCGGGCCTGGGCATTCGCAACCCCTACAACCTGCGCATCATCATGGAGACGGTGAAGGTGCCGGTGATCGTCGATGCCGGAGTGGGCACGGCCTCGGATGCGGCGGTGGCGATGGAGCTTGGCTGCGACGCAGTGCTGATGAACACCGCTATCGCGGGGGCCAAGGACGCCGTGCTGATGGCCGAGGCCATGCGTCAAGCCGTCGAGGCGGGCCGCAAGGCATTCCGCGCTGGTCGCATCGGACGCAAGCTGTACGCCAATGCCTCCTCGCCAACCGACGGCACCCTGCCCAGCCTCAGCGGAGAGGCGGGTGGGGGCAGCAGCTTGCCGCCTGTCGGGCCCTACGAGATTGAGTGATCGCGGACCCGCGGCGCTGATCGAGCTGCCGCCTTCGATGTCTGCGTCGCCGCGAGCCGGGGGGCGGGCGTTCTCAGCGACGATCCTGCTTATCACCGACGGACTTTATCTGCCGGATGAGCCGCATCAGTCGGCGCCACAGCGGCTGATGACGCGACTACAGGCGGTGCTGCGCGGGGTGCCGCCCGGCTCGATCGCGGTGCAGCTTCGCAACCGACAGGTCTCGACCAGAGCGCTGTATCAGATGGCGCAGGACCTGCGTCAGCTGACCTCGCGCTATGCCGCACCGCTTCTGATCAACGATCGTTTGGATGTCGCGCTGGCCGTCGGCGCTGACGGTGTGCACCTGCCAGGACAGGGCCTGCCGGTGCAGAACGCGCGGGCGCTGCTGGGGCCGGGACGAGTGCTGTCGGCTGCGGCGCACTCGCTGCCCGAGGCGCGCATGGCGCTTTTGGCGGGCGCCGATGCCGTGACCCTGAGCCCGATCTGGGACACCCCGTCGAAGCCACCGCGTCCCGACGGAAAAGACGACGTCCGGCCGCTTTCACCAGCGGTCCTTTCGGCGGCGGTAGCGCAGCTTGGCCGGCCCTACGGCCTGCCGATTTTTGCTTTAGGGGGAATCGATTCGCTGTCGCGCGTCCGCGAGTGCGCAGCGCAGGGCGCCCGTGTGGCCTGTCTGCGCGCGCTCTTGTCGGGGGAAGAAGACGAGGTCGCCGCTCGCGCGGTCGCCTTTGTCGCCGCCGTCGCGGGGGCTACTTCGACTGCCGCGTGACCATCGAGTTCTGCTGGTCGGTCGCGAAGTCGGTGCCTAGCAGGTACTCGCGCGAGCGAGCCCGCGCCTTGAGCGACCACTGGAAGTACGCGGTCATGTACTTCTTGCTCAGGTCCTGCGTGCGCGTACGCGGCGCCGTCGAGTCTTTGGTGCAGTAGGTGTCGTAGTAGTTGTCGATGAAGTCGCCGAGGTTGGCGCCACCGAACTTGATGGCCACGGCGGGCATGCGCGCCGAGTCGTAGAAGTCCTGGAAGCTCTTGGTCGGCGGCGACTGCACGCACGGCGGCGAGCCGGTGGTGGTGATCTGCGCGCCGAGCAGCGCGACGGTGGCGTTGCCGGCGAGGGTAACCCGCGAGATCTCGCTGATGCCGTCGATCGGCCCGCTGGCGGTCGCGACATCGACTGGATCGACCAAGAACAACGCACCGATGCGGTTGTCATTGGCGGCGAGCGAGGCACTGATCTTGCCGCTGAGCTGATAGCCCACAAGGCCCAGGCGCTGGGTGTCGATGTGCTGCGTGCTGGCGTTGCTGACGAAGGCGTCGAGCAAGCCCTTGGCGGCATCGCGGTAGGCGACGTGGTTGCTCTGGTTGGCCACGTCGTACAGCGCAACCAGGAAGCCATGGCTGGCCAGCCGATCGCCATAGGCCCGCATGGCCGAGCTGTTCGTGTATTCCGGCGGCGCGATCATCACCAGCGGATAGGTCGCCTCTTTCTTCGACAGGGCAGATCCGTCGTCGCTGGGTCCGAGCAGCATGAGGCCGCTGATGCCAGATGGCGGCGTCGGCGCGGTCAGCGAAGCGACCAGATACGGTCCCGGTCCCGAGGGGTCGTTGACGTCCTTGGCCATGTCGGGTGTCACCCCGGCATCGCCCGGTTTGCAGCCGCCGTCACTGCTGCAGGTCGCCCGCTCTGGCAGATAGAACGAGCAGCCCGCTCCTCCGGCGCCAGAAAACAGCAGCGCCGAGCCAGAGAGGAGGCCGGTCACCAAACCCGTAGCCACTACTGAGGACAGCGCCGAGCGCGGCCCTTCACTGATTTGCATGCGTCGCATGTGCTTGCTTCTCCCGAATTCTTGAGTGCCCACCAGATGATACCACGCAGCCACGACGGCTTTGTGGCCGCTGGCATGCGCCCCCGCAGGGTGGCCGGGCGCCGGCTTGGGTGGGGTAGCCGACCGGCGGCGCGGTCAGGGGTCGGGCGCTGGGCGGTGATGTTTTCGGGTCGGGCGCTGACTGCTCTGGGCGGCTGACAAAGGGCAGACAGCCTCGGGACAAGGTGGTAATATCGGAAACGCCTTTGTCTTTCCCTAGATAGACGCCGCTGTCCTTGTGCCGGCCCCTGGCTCTGCCCTGCGTGCGATCGATCGCCAGGCCGCCGCTCAGACGTCTACCCATGCCCCCGATGCCAAGAGATCGTCAGCAAACCACATGACTATCGCCCCCCTTCGGCCTCTGCCGACTCGCTTCATGGGTGCCCGCTTGGTGCCGCGCTTGCAGCTCGCCAGCTCGGGCTTTTTGCTCAACTCCCGCGACGGAGAGACGTTTTCGCTCAACGAGACGGGCCGCTGTCTTTTGCTGGCCTTGTTGCGCGGCGTGCCGCCCATCGATGTCTGGCGCGTCTTGGTCAGTCAGTTCGAAGTTAGCGAGCTGCAAGCCCAGCGCGATGCCCAGCTGTTTTTGGCCCGCCTGTTCGACGTCGGTCTGCTGGAGCTTCCGCCTGAGCGACCGCGCGGGGTCGACAGCCAGACCAGCGATCCCAGAGGCGATGAAGACGAGGAGGATGCACCATGAGCGAGCTGCGGATCGCCGTCACGGGCCTTTCGGTCGTCGGCTCGCTGGCCCCGGGCTTGCCGGTCGTCCAGAGCTTGCGCGCCGTCGCTGCAGGGGGAGGACTGTCGGGCAGTGGCAGCGCAACGGGCGCGGGTCGCATCGACTTGACGAGTCGGCCGCGCATCATCGGTCTGGCCTACGATCCGCTGGAGCCCGCGAGCTACGATCGTCAGCTGCTCGACGCCAGCTACCTGGTGCCGTATCCCGCGCAGGGGCCGTCAGCGCTGCTGGCGCGACTGCGCTATATCCACGCGCGAGAGCGGCTGGATGTGATCGTGCCCACGCTCGACTCGGAACTTGGGCACTACATCTCGCTCGCGCCCGAGCTGCGGCGGATGGGCATCCACCTGCTTTTGCCAAGCGCCGCCGCCTTCAAGCGGCGCAGCAAGAAAGAGCTGCCCACGGTCAGCGCGCTGTCGTCGGTGAAGGTGCCGCGCTCGGTCGCGGTGAGCAGCCTGACCGAGGCCTACCAGCGGGCGGGGAAGTTCAAGCTGCCGTTCGTCGTCAAAGGCAACCTGCACGGCGCCACCGTCGTTCACAGCCTGGATCACATGGCTGCCGCGGTCAGCGATCACGCCAATCGCTGGGGCTATCCCGTCGTGCTGCAAGAGTTCATTCCTGGCACCGAGTTCGATGTCGTCGCGCTGGCCGATGAGGCCTGGCAGATCGTCGGTGCGGTGCCGATGAAGAAGCTGCAGCTCGACGATCGCGGCAAAGCCTGGGGTGCGCTGACCGTCGATGATCCCGAGCTGATTCGGGCGGCGCAGCGCGTCGTCTCGGGCCTGTGCTGGTCGGGCGCGCTGGAGCTTGAGCTGATGCGCCATCGCGACAGCGGTGAGCTTTATCTGATCGAGATCAATCCGCGCTTTCCGGCCTGGATTCAGCTGGCCGCTACCGCTGGGCAGAACCTGCCGTGGGCGCTGGTGCGCTTGGCGCTGGGCGAAGCCGTTCCAGCCTTTGAGAGCTACCGCGCCGGCGTGCTGCAGCTTCGGCGATCGGTCGATGTGCCCGCCGAGCTATCGATCTATGAGGCCCTGGTGCAGCGCGGCGAGGCTGAGCTGGTCTCGGCCCAGACCGGCGAGCCGGTGCAATCGAGCGAGGCGGCGTTGTTGCCGCGGGCCGTATCGCTGTCGGCCACGATTGATAGCGCGGGCGGGGGGGGCGAAGAGCCGGGCGTGGCACGCACCACGACGGCTCGCACCCCGTCCGCCGTCCCCGCTCCCGACGAGCTGCAGCCACTATCGCTGCCGGGGGCGAACAGCTACGCCGGAAGCTCCCGCCGACCCTACGTCGCGCCGTCCCTCCTGCGCCATCACGCCGCGGTCGGAAATCGCTTGCCAAGTGATGGAGCACAGCACCGCGTCTGCGATCACATCGATGGTGTGCCGGTGGCCGATCTGGTGGCGCGCTATGGCTCGCCGCTGTTTGTGTTTAGCGAAGCCCGCCTGCGCAGTCGGGCCCGCGCCTTTCGCCAGGCCTTTGCCAGCCGCTATCCCCGCACCCGCTTTGGCTGGTCGTATAAGACCAACTACCTCGACGGCATCTGCGCCGTCCTGCATCAGGAAGGCTGGGATGCCGAGGTGGTCTCGGACCTGGAATACGCCATGGCGCGTCGGCTGGGGATGCCCGGCTCGCGAATCATCTGCAACGGCGCGCACAAGCCCCGCGCTTGGCTGAGCCAGGCCATCGCCGACGGCGCCTTCATTCAGGTCGATCACTTCGACGAACTCAACCTGATCGAAGAGCTGGTTGCCGCCCGACCCGAAGGCACGCCGCCGCTTACCATCGGTCTGCGCGTCAATATGCAGGTGCCGGCGCTATCTGGCGCCACCTGGGAGCGCTTCGGCTTCAGCCTGGATAGCGGTGAGGTGCTGGATGCGATCTTGCGCATCGCCATCAATCCGCGGTTGCGCCTCGCCGGTCTGCATTGCCACCTGGGGACCTATATCCACGAGCCAAGCGCCTATCGCCAAGCCACCGCGCGGCTGTGCGAGCTGTATCTGGCCTCTGAGTCGCTGTGTGGCTATCCGCTGTCGTCGATCAACCTGGGCGGTGGCTTTCCGTCGACAAACGCGCTGGCCGGCAGCATCAATGAAGCCGAGATCGGCGAAGACGGTCCCGACATCGCGCCGTTCGCCAGCGCCATCTGCGATGAGCTGTTCGAGAATTTTTCCGATCGCTTGACCTATCAGGGCGGCAACCCGGCGGGCATCCCCACGCTGATCCTAGAGAGCGGTCGCCACCTGATCGACGATGCCGGCAGCTTGATCTCGACCGTGGTCGGTCGGCGCACCATAAATGCCAATTCAGCGACGGGAAATAGCAGCCTGGGAAGTCGCGGTTTGGTGCTCGATGCCGGACTCAATGTGCTTTACACGGCGCACTGGTATCGCCATCGCGTGACGCCGGCCCAGCCGGTGCCGGGACCGATCGAAGAGACCTCGCTCTTCGGTCCGCTGTGCATGAATATCGACACGCTGCGCGTCGGCTTGCCGCTGCCGCCCCTTGCGCCGGGTCAGCGGGTAGTCATTGCGCCGGTCGGTGCCTACAACGTCACCCAGTGGATGCAGTTCAGCCAGCTGCGCCCGGCCGTGGTGATGGTCACCGAAGCGGACGCCGAAGCGGGCGCCCAGGCGGCGGCTAAACGCCCAGCCAGCGACGGAATCGACAGTCGCGTTGCGCTGCTGCGGCGCGGCGAGACGCTGGATGATGTGAAGGGTCCCGAAGCCCCGCTCCCCGATCGCTATCTCCGCAAAATCTAACGACTTTTTCCGCGTACTCCGCGCCCGCAAGCTGCTCAAGTCGCGATAAAATAGATGCGCCTAACTAGGCCGATCGCCTCACGGCACGGTCTAGGGGACCAGAGGCAAGAGCAGACCCCGGTTGATGGAGCCCATCACACTCAAACGGCAGCTTGAGTCCACAGCGGCACCGCAGGCGCTGTGGTCGGCTCTCGCGGATACGTCGCGGCTGTATCGCGCGCTCGGTCAGGTCCCGCTCACGTACCGGCCTCTCAAAAACCAGCCCGATAGCGCCGCTCGTTTCGAGATGTTCTCCGAGCGCGCGTGGGGGGGGCTGGGATTTTGGGAGCTTCCGGTCGAGTGGCAGACCGCCGAGCGGCTGGTACTTCGCCGCGAGTATCCGCGCGGGCCGTTGCGCCGCATCGAGACGCACTTTGTGCTCTCGCCGCACAGCCGGGGAACGCTCCTTGCCATCTCACTGGTCCTTGCGCCGCGCAGCTCGGCGCTTCGGTTGCTGCTGCGTCTGTACGGAGAGATCTCGGTTCGCCAGCTAATCCATACGCTGCGCCAGATCGATGCCGACATGACGCGGGGTGCCGGGCTGCTGCGGCGGGTCACCGCGCTTGATGCACAAAAGCTGACTGTCGGAGCCAGCGCGGCGCGCGGCGCGCTCTCCGAGCCTTTTTTGCCCCTTCTTGATCGGCTGCTTGAA
This sequence comes from uncultured Myxococcales bacterium, assembly GCA_937952145.1. Classification (GTDB taxonomy): domain Bacteria; phylum Myxococcota_A; class Polyangia; order Palsa-1104; family JAEUJZ01; genus JAEUJZ01. Next base: position 52,984 of record CALFYE010000320.1, on the reverse strand, counting down.
TACGTCGCGGATCTCGACGATCTCGACGACGATACCCTGCACCCTTATGTGCTGGCCGAGGCCTGGGGGGTCTCGCGCAGCGCCGTGCTGGGCGCATTTCTGGCTGGCGCCGCGCATGGTCTGTTCGTCCTGCACTGGGATGTGATCTGTCCGATCTGTCGTCGATCAGCCTGCCGAGTCGCGCGCTTGAGCGAGCTGCCCGAGAGCGCGCTCTGTCCGTCTTGCGACATCGCGGTTCCCGTCAGCCTGCACGATCGAGTCGCCGCCAGCTTTGCCGTCGCGCCGCGTCTGCGCCCGCAGATCGCCCGTCATAGCCCAGGCAAGAGCGTCGCCTACGCCATCGGCGGTCCCGGCGAGACGCCGCATATCGATGCCCAGATCCTCCTGCCACCGACCGGCACTACTGAGCTGCGCGCGCCGAGCGCTCCCGGCGACTACGAGATCTTCGTGCGCGGCGGCCTGCAGGCTCGGCTCAACGTCAGCACGCTGGGGGGGAGCAGCGCCGCGATGCAGGTTGGCGAGGTCATCGCGCCGGCCAACATCGAAGTCGCGATGGGCGGCACGCTGCACATCACGCACGAGTACACGCAGCCGCGTCATCTTTCGATTCGCCGCAGCGATCCCTGCCCGCCTTTGGCCACGGCGCACGGCGTCACGCTGCACCCGCTGTTTCGGCGCTTGCACGCGGTCGCGCCGCACAGCCAGTGGCTGCCGGCCGGTCGGCTGTTTGCCGTGCCGCAGGTGGCGCTCTTGCATTCCGATCTCGCGGGCCTGGTCGAGCTACAGCAGCGGGCCGGCGAGGCCGAAGCCTTTCGCTTTGTCGATGCTCACTTCGCGATGCTGCGCGAGGTCATCGAGCGACCGCGGTCGCTTCCGCGCCGGGGTGAAGAAGAGAATGCGGGCGAATCGACGGGTGTAGTTGTGCGCTGTGATCGCGATGGCCTACTCGCCGCGTTCGGGGATGCCGAAGCCGCGGCACTGGCCGCTATCGAACTGCAGCAGGCCTTCCTGGCCCTGCGCGAGAGCCAGCCCAGCGCGGGCAGCAGCGTCGGTCTGCGCCTGGGCATCTACGCCGGGCCGGCGCACCTGGTGACACCGGGGGATAGCCACCTACTCGACTACTTCGGCGCCACCTTGGGACTGTGTCTGCGGCTGCTGCGCGAAGCGCATCCCGGCGACATCGTGCTGCCGGCTGAGCTGGGCGAATCCCTGAGCAAGCGGCCGGAAGAGCGCTCGCTGAAGTCCGTCGGTCTGCGCCCAGGTCCGCGCTTTATGTTGTCGGTGCGCGGGCTTGATGCCCCGGTTGCTGTACTGCGCATCAACCTCGATCCTCCCAGCCCAGCGAGTCCGACGGCAGGTGCCTCATCAGGCGGTAGTTCCAGCGCGCTCCCCGCGGTCAGCTCTGGCCTGCCTTCGGCGTAAGAACTCTACAGCGCCGCTATGGCACAATGGCCGCATCGCCGGCCCGACTTGTGTTACGGCGAGTAGATTCCATGCCGCCGCTCCTGCAAGAAGGCCAGATCGTCCGCAATCATCGCATCGTCCGCCGCATCGGTACCGGCGGCATGGGCGAGGTCTACGAGGCGGTGCATCAGACTCTGCAGCGCCGTGTCGCCATCAAGGTCCTGCACCCCGACTGGTGCAAGAGCCCCGACCTGGTAAAGCGCTTCTTTAACGAGGCCTTGGCCGCCAACCTGATCCGTCACTCGTCGATGGTCGCGATCCACGATCACGGCCAGTTTCCCGACGGCATGCCCTTTCTGATCATGGAGTTTCTAGAGGGCGAGTCGCTGCGGCGACACTTCGGGCTGCTGGAGCCGCTGCAGGTGGCGCGCCTGGGCTGGCAGATCGCGACCGGCCTGTCGGCAGCGCACAAGAAAAAGATCATCCATCGCGATCTCAAGCCCGACAACATCATGCTGCTGCGCGACGACACCGTGCCGGGTGGGCAGCGCGTGAAGATCCTCGACTTCGGGCTAGCTAAGCTGCAGGCCGAGCATCAGCAGGAAGGCGCGCAGCCGGTCAGCACGCGCGATGGCGTGGCGCTGGGCACGCCCGAATACATGGCGCCCGAGCAGTGGCTGGGGGCCGCTCGCGTCGATGGCAAGGCCGATGTCTATTCGCTGGGGGTGGTGCTGTTCGAGACGCTGTCGGGCACCGCGCCGTTCGTCGCCCAGAGCAGTGACAAGCTGCGCGCCGCGCACCTATATGAGTCGCCGCCGTCGCTTAAAGAGCGTCGCCCCGACACGCCCACCGCCTTCGTGCTTTTGATCGAAGACATGCTGAAGAAGACCCAGGCCGAGCGACCTTCGATGGCGGATGTCGCGACGCGCCTCGGCATCGTCCTCGAAGAGCACAACGTCCCGACGCCCAACCCCAGCATGATGAGCCCGGCGGCGCCGGCTGCCGTGGTCCCTCCGCCATCGGCGGCTGGTGCTGCGGCGCCGGCTTCGGTGGCTCCGGTCTCGCAGCGATCGATCCTGACCTCGGTGTTTGCCCAGGGCAAAGATGGCAGTCCGCCGGCCTCGACCCTGCGCATCGGCCTGGCGGCGGCGGCCGGCTTCTTCCTGGCCAGTCTGCTGTTCTTCGTCTTCCTGTTGCTGCGCCGCTAGCTCGCGCTGGCCGCGGCGCTGAGGGGGCCTATTTTCCGGCGCGATCGTCGCTTTGCGGTGGCTAAGCCGTGGCGACGGCACGGATTCCTGCCGCGGATCTGTTGTCAGCGCCCCCCGCCGCTTTGTACCATGGACTTCTTTTCCTCTCGGGGCTGCAGTCGGGGCGGGGCCAGGTGGCTCTGCGGTGGGCGCTAGGGCGGCGCGGCCCGAGGGATCACGGCGAAGGGGAGGTCCGCTTGCGACAGCATGTCCTGTTTTGTGCGTCGGTGCTTTTGGGGCTCGCAGCCCCGAGCCTGGCCCACGCCGAGCTACCCACGTGGTGCGGCAAGAATTCGTTCGAGACCACCAGCTACGAGGTGAACTCGCTCAAGCGCACCGAGCCCGACTACATCGTGCGGGCCATCGCCAAGGTGCTGTGCTCGAACAGCGACGAGATCAAGCCGCACCAGGGCAAAGCGGAAGAGCTTCGCAAGACCTGGAGCCAGAAGCTGGGCATGCGCGATGCCGACTGGGCCGATGCCGTCGCCTTCATCGAAAATCGCGATGGCAGCTACCCCAAGGTCGAGCTATCGACGAAGAACATCGCCGAGTTTACGCCGATGGATCAGTGGTGGGCGATTCATGAAGGCCTCAAGTCGGGCGATATCCACGTCAGAGGCGTGTACGCCGCCGACATGATGCAGCGGAACTTCAGCGAGGTCGGTCGCCTGGCCATCTTGGAATTCTGTCTGAAAGAGCGCGTCGAGCACTCGTCGATGCCGCACCACGCGATGTGCGCTGGCGACGTCGCGGCCTGGGATGCCGCCAAGTTTGCGACGCAGCTAAGTGGCGACACCGCCCACGACGGCGCCACCAAGATGCTGCTGCGCCTGCGGGCTTTCGAGCTTGGCGACAACCTCAAGACCTACCTCGCTGATCGCGACAAGCTGTTCAAGAAGGACGACGCCTACAAAAAGATGGTCGAGGCGGCGAACGCCGCTCGGGCGGAGTGGGAAAAGGGAGTGGGCAGCAACAGCAAGCTCCTGGATCTGATGCTGACCGTGGACTCGGCGACGCTGTCGGGGTCGCGCAAGCTGTTTGCTGGCTGCGAAGAGAAGACGCAGGCGGCGCTGGTCGCGGCGATCTCGAAGCTGCCGGCCAAGGCGTTCGCTGGCATGAACGATGTTCGCGACGATCCCTTCGGCGGCTTCGCCAAAAAAGCCGGGCCTGTGCTGGTCAACAATCCCGAGGTCAACGTCGCGGCCAACGCCTGGGCGCAGTGTCATCGCCAGTCGGCGATCGCCGATTTTTTGATGGCCTCGCTGCAAGAGGTGCCGGGCTTCCGCGGACCGCGCGCCGCTGCCTACGTCGCGCTGCTCAACCAGAAGCTAGAGTTCGACGACGTCAATGCTGGCAAGCCGCGCTTTCCCTCGTTCTATGAAGACGTCCCATACACCCGTCGCGGCGGATCGCTGAGCAGCGCTGGCGGGGTCGTCGACAAGGTCACCAAGGGCAAAGAGCACGCGATGGTCGCGCTGCAGAAGACCGCGGCCAAGCGCGTCGACTGCGTGAAGTCGCACAAGACGGGCCGCGTCAGCCGCATCACCTCCGACGGGAGGATCGAGTACGAGACGATCTGCGACAAGAGCGCGGTCGTCACCTACGACACGACCTGGACCGACTTCAGGATGAACCTGGCCTTCGTTCCGATCTTGAAGAAGGGCGTCGTCTTTTCAGGCACAAGCAAAGACAACGGGCCGTTCGAAGTGCTGGCGATCTGGAAAGACAAGAACGCCACCGTTCCCACCCAGGTGCTCGGCGCGCCGGTGAAGTAGCGCCGCCGACGAAGATCCCCCCAGCGCGCTTAGCGCTTCTTGTTCTTCTTGCGCGCGTCCTTCTGCAGCTTGCGCTTTCGCTTCTCGCGCGACTTGTCGATGTTCGGTCGCGGTGCCGAGTGACGCACTTCGGCGGCAGGCATGCCGGCGGCGTTCATGATCGCGCCCAGGTCCATGCCCGCGAACTGCTTGATCTTCGAGATGGTGCGCAAGCCCGGGATCTTGCCGAGCAGGCCAGCCTGTGCGCCCATCGTCAGCATCATCTGCCGCATCAGCGCGAACTTGTGCAGAAGCTCCATCACCTCGGCTTCTTTGCGTCCCGAGCCGCGGGCGACACGACGGATGCGGCTCTCGCAGTAGTGGGCGACGCGGCGGCGGCCCTTGACCTGACCGCCCTGCACCACCTGTTCCCACGAGGTCTCGATGAAGCGCTCGGGCACGCGGCGCTCGTCGATGGTCATCGAGCTGATCATCGCTTTGATCTTGATCAGCTCGCCGTCGTCGATGTTGGCGCCCTCGGGGATCTGCAGGCCGAACATCGGCATCTTCTGCAGGATGTCTTTCAGCGATCCCAGCTGCTGGATGACGCTGATCTGCTCCAGGAAGTCCTGCATATCGAACTTCCCTTTGAGCATGCGCATGGCGTCTTGTTCCGCCTTCTGCGCATCGACGACCTGCTCAAAGTCCTTCATCAGGCCGACGATGTCGCCCATGCCCAGGATGCGACTCGACAGGCCCTCGGGACGGAACTCTTCTAGCTTCTCTAGGCTCTCGCCCATGCCCAGGAAGCGCACCGGCTGACCGGTGACTTCGCGGATCGAAAGGGCGGCCCCGCCACGCGCATCGCCATCGAGCTTGGTCAGCACGAAGCCGGTGGTGTGAATGCGCTCGTGGAAGGTCTTGGCGGTGTTGACGGCGTCCTGGCCGATCATCGCATCGACGACCAGGAAGGTCTCGTGCGGCTTGACGCGACTGCGGATCTGTTCGAGCTCTGCCATCAGCGGCTCGTCGATCGCCAGCCGGCCGGCGGTGTCGAGGATGACCACCTCGTAGCCCTTGGTGTGGGCCAGGCGGTAAGCCTCGTCGCAGATCTCGGGCGGGGACTTGCCGGGCTGGGTAAAGACGGTGATGCCCAGCTTTTCGCCCAGTACCTGCAGCTGCTGCACGGCGGCCGGGCGATAGATGTCGGCGGCGACGAGCAGCGGCTTGCGCTTGTGGATCTTCTGCAGCCAGCGCGCCAGCTTGCCAGCGGTGGTGGTCTTGCCCGAGCCCTGCAAGCCGACGAGCATAAAGACCGTCGGGCCCTTCTTGGCCCAGTTCATCTCGGTCGGCCCGCCGTCGGGATTCCCCATCAGCGCCGTCAGCTCTTCCTGACAGATGCGGATGAAGTGGTATTCCGGCGAGACCTCGACCGACTTCAGCGTCTTTTCGCCCGGCTTGGCGTCGGCGGCCGGCACCTGCGCTTTGGCGCGCAGCTGAACACTTTGGCCGATGGCCTTTTCTTTGACGCGGGCCAGGAACTGTCGCACCACCGGCAGCGCGACGTCGGCTTCCAGAAGCGCCATGCGCACATCGCGCAGGGCCGACTCGATATTGTCCTCTGTCAGCTCAGCGACGCCGGTTAGACGCTCGCGGGCGGCACGGAAGCCTTTGCTTAGGGTCTCAAGCATGGGGCTTGGTCATAACACGGGAGACGTTGCGACGGGAAGCCTAGACCGACTGCTGGCCCGGGGACGCTTAGCTTTCGGACGCGGGGGCTGCGGCGGGGGACGGTGCGGGGGCGGCATCGTGAGGGTGACGCGGCGGCACGGGCACGCGTGTGAAGTCGGGCCCGACGATGGTGCTCGGGAAAATCGGCGTGGCCTCGGCGATAAAGCCATCCAGCGTCGTGTAGCGCTGCGAAAAGTGGGTCAGCACCAGCGTGTTCGCCCCCGCATCACGCGCCAGGGTGGCGGCCTGTGCGGCAGTCATGTGCTGGTAGTCGTGCGCTTCCTGCGCTTCGCTGCTTTGAAACGTCGCTTCGCAGACCAGCAGATCTGCTGCCTCGGCCAGCCGACCCGCGCCGGGACAGGGGCGAGTATCCATGACCAGCGCGAACACCTGGCCGCGCCGGGGCTCGCTGACATCTTGCAGGCGCACCGTCTGCCCGGCGACCTCGATCTGGCCGCGGTCGATTAGCTCGCGCACCTGCGGACCCACCACGCCGTGCTCGCGCAAGAGATCAGGACGCATCCGCCGGCCATCGCGCTCTTGTAGGCGATAGCCAAAGCAGTCGACGCGGTGGTCAAGCGGGGCGGCAAGAAGCTGCACCTCCTCGTTCGACCAGACCTCCTGCAGGGCGTTCCCCGACGGTGCGATGGGCCGCAGAGCCAGCGTCGAGCACTCGTGATAGATCGACGCGTAGCGCAGGCGTTCGATGAACACCTGGCCGCTCGCTGGGTACAGGATCTGGACCGCATGCGGCACGCGATCCAGCGAGATGCGCTGCAGGATGGCCCCCAGACCCAGGCAGTGGTCGCCGTGAAAATGGGTGATCGCGATGTGCGTGATCTGCGTCGCAGCGATGCCAGCGATGAGCATCTGTCGCTGCGTGCCTTCGCCGGGGTCAAACAGAATGCCCAGGTCGTCCCAGCGCAGAAACATGGCGTTGTGGCCGCGGGCCCGCGTGGGCACTTGGCTGGAGGTGCCTAGCAAGATGAGCTCTCGGGCCGGCATGGGACGCATTATACGCAGGCTGCTTGCCGCGGGGTCGCCGATGGCGCGGTGCCCTGCGCGGCGTCGCGGCTTGTGAATTTTCCGTCGGTGAAGGAAAATATCTGCGGCAAACGACCGTCCGATCCGCAGGGCCCCATGCCCAGGAGAACGCCATGAAGAAGCTCTATGCCGCTCTGTTTTCTGCTGCCCTCGCAACCGGGATCGCCGTGCCGCACGCGCTGAGCCACTCGACTGGTCGCGAGTCGCGCACGGTTCGTGACTGCGAGAAGCTGCCCAGCCCGGAGCGCTCGCAGTGTATTGCGTGCGTTAACCGCCCGCTCAAGCACCACTATCACCCCGACTATCCCGCCAATGCGCGCTGCCGTCCCGACAACGGCAAGCCATAGCGTTTTGCGCGGCGACCCGCGGTCGCTACCCCGTGTTTTTCCGCCGGTTTTCGCTTGCCCGTGGCGCGCTTCTGTGCGCCTGAATCTGGGCTGTTCACCGACGGGTTTCTGCGTGCTAGGTTAAAGCTGTTGTGAAGTCTGCGCGCGAAGCCTCAGCCGACATATCGCCAGACGCCGCGAAGGCCGGGTCCCGGGATGCCAAGCCCGAGCTCTCGGACGATGCTGCGGCGGTGGGGTCGCCTGCAGCGCGCTCGGGTCCGGGGGCAAGCTCGGCCCGCGCGGCTGTGCCAGGCAGAGACGCTGGAACACCGCCGTCGAGCCGCAGCGAGCCCGGGCGGGCCGAGAGTAATGCGCTGGAGCTACGTCGCCCTCTGGATGTCGAGGACGAGGCCTTGTCGACGCTGCCTTCGCACCTCGGCCGGACGCTGCGCTACGCCCTAGAGCAGCCGCCGCGCGATGTGCCGAGCATGCGCCTGGCCCGGACGCTCGACGAGGCCGGGCCGCGTACCTTCGTTTACATCGACAACCAGGGCCACGTCCGTTCGCCCCTGCACTACCGCGCGATGCAGGTCCTTTCGTATTCGCTGCTGGCCAGCATCCTCGTCGGGGGTAGCGTGCTTTACAGCATGCTGCTGGGGCCGCAGGGACTGCTCTTCGGGGTCGTCTTTGGCTTGCTCATCGGTCGCAACTTGAGCAGCACGCGGCAGATCAACCAGGCGGCGCTCTTGTCTTCGCACGACCGACTGGACGAGGCCGAGATCATCCTGCGGCGCCTGCTGCGACGGCGCTTTCTGGGACGACGGCTGCGCGCGCTGTGCCGTCACAACCTGGGCGCGGTGTCGACGCGCCGTGGCGATCACGAAGAGGCCCTGGCGCAGCTTCGGCAAGCGATTGGCTTGTACCAGGCGGCGTGGCCGAAGAGTCCGCACCTGCGCTCGTGCCAGTACGGCGAGATCATCGCGCTGTGCAACCTGCGACGCGGCGACGAAGCCCGGGGCCGCTGGCAGTCGCTGCCCAAGCAGGAAGAAGGCGACTACCTGCAGATCAAGGCCTGGACCACCGAGCTCTATCTCGCCTTTGTCTGCGACGAGCCGCCGCCACTTGATAACGAGCTCTGGGAGCGCTCGCGGCGGGCCCTGCGGATCACGGCCGCCTCGGCGCTGCTGGCGCTGTACGCCTGGGCCTTTCTGCGCGTTGGCGGCACCCAGAACGACATGGGCTGGCACCTTTTGCGCGAGGCGTTTGATCGACTGGATGGCGAGCCGCTGGGGCAGATCATGCCGCCCCTGTGGCGCTGGATGGAACAGCATCGCTCTGCCGCTGAAGCCGCGGCCTAGCTCATTTTCTGAGGCGGGCTTGGCTCACTGCCGAGCTTCCTCCCGTCGGAGTGCATGGCAACCAACACATCAGCCAGCCGACAGAGTGTGCAGCTCTCGGCCGCCCGGCGATCGGGCGAGGGCGCCTCGCGCTTGGTCGGCTTGGACGAGCCCGTCGCATCCTCGCGCGTTGCCGAGCGCTCGCTGGTGGCTATCGATCGCGACGGCCATGTCATCCCGGCGTTGCGGCGACACGTGGCGCAGGCGGCGGCGTACGGTGCGCTGGGGCTCCTTGGCACCATCGGCTTTTACACGCTGGCGGCTGGCGATCCGCTGGTCATGGCGCTGAGCCTGGTCGGCACCGCGGCCTGGGGTCACGGCATCCTGGTGACGCACTGGCTAGAGCGCGCCTCGGCGCTGATGCTGCGCGGTCAGCTAGATGCGGCGGAGACGCTGCTGCGCCGCTGTCTGCGCCCCCCCTGGGGCAGCGAAGCGGTGCGCGCCCAGGCCTATCTGCGCCTGAGCACCCTGCACAGCCGTCGCGGTGAACACCGTCGCGCCCAGGAGGCTGCCGAGCTGGCCATCCGCCTGTTCTGCGCCGAGTATCCGCCGCAGCCGCAGTTCGTGGCGCTATCGCGTTACCAAGAAATCCGCGCCCTCGTCGGGGCCGGCAAGCAGGCCGATGCCCGCCTGCGCTTTGCCGAGCTTGAGACCGTGCCCATCGGCGACTACCTGCGCGGCCAGTACTACCTGACCGAGCTTTACATCGCGCTCGTCGACAACTGCCTGCCGCTTTTGGACGCCGCGTTATGGGAGCGCTGCGAGCTTGCCCTGCGCACCCCCTCTGCCGAACCGCTGATCGCGCTGTGCGCCTGGGGCTTCGCCTGCCTCGGCGATGTCAGCACCGCCCGCGACCTCCTCTCCACCGCCCGCACCCGCATCAACGAACCCCTCGAAAAGACCATGCCCCAGCTCGCCCGCTGGATGGACAGCATGGGCTAGGCGCCGGGCGTCCCCGGGCGGTTGCGGTTATTGACGCGCAGCCGGGCGGTCGCCTACTGTGCGCGCCTATGCAGCTTGCTCGGGTGATTGGCACCGTCGTTGCCAGCCAAAAATATGAAGGGCTTGAGGGCGTGAAGTTTCTGCTGGTGCAGCCGCTGGATCATGCGGGGCGGGCGGTGGGTGGCCCGAGTGTGGCGGCGGATACGGTGCGGGCCGGGCCGGGCGAGCTGGTCTACACGGTCGGCTCGCGCGAGGCGGCCTTGGCGCTGGAGACATGGTTTGTGCCGGTGGACCTGACGATTGTCGGCATCGTCGATGACGTCGGGGTCGAAGGCGCCAGTGCACCGGCGGTGGCGGTGGCGGCGGCGGCCGCGGCGCGGTTTCACAGCGTGAGCGATGGAGGTGTGGCGTGAAGCTCTGTCGCGTCTTGGGGCCGGTGGTGGCTACGGCGAAGCATCCTACGTATCACGCGCGCAAGCTGCTTTCGGTGCAGCCGGTCGACGAGCACGGGGCGGACAGCGGCGCGTCGTTTCTGGCGGTCGATGACGTCCAGGCGGGGGTCGGCGATATCGTCCTGGTGATGCAAGAAGGCAACGGCGTGCGGCAGCTTCTGAAGATGGGGGCGCAGGTGCCGATTCGCTCGCTGATCGTCGGCATCGTCGATCAGGTGACGCACTACCGCGACGTGGGTGGAGCCGGCGCCGGAGCCAAAGCCGGAGCGAGTTCATGAGTACCAGCGAGAGCAAGCTGCGGGCTCAGCTCGTCGAGTACAGTCAGCGCCTGCATGCGCGGGGCTGGGTGGCGAATCACGATGGCAACCTGAGCGTGCGTCTACCGGACGCTCGCTTCCTGGCCACGCCGACGGCGTTTTCCAAGGCCGAGGTGACGAACGACAGCCTGGTGGTCGTCGATGCGGCCGGGGCGGTGGTGGCGGGGCGGCATCGCGTCTTTTCCGAGATAGGCATTCACCTTTCGCTGTACGCGACGCGTCCGGATGTCGCGGCGGTGGTGCATGCGCACTCGCCACATGCGACGGCGCTTTCGGCCTGTGGGCAGGCGCTAGAAGTGTTTCTGCCCGAGGCGGTGGTGTCGCTGGGGCCGGTGGTTCCGCTGGTTCCGCTGTCGGCTCCGGGGCCGGCGGCGGTGGCGGCGATGGCGCCGTTTGCGCCGCTTTACGACGCGGTCTTGGTGGCGGGCAATGGGCTTTTCGCCTGGGGGGATAGCGTCGAGCAGGCCTACCTGCGAGCCGAGCTTGTCGAGCACCTGTGCCGCATCGCGCTTCTGGCCCTGCCGGTCGGCGGAGTCAAGCCGCTGCCAGCGACCCTCTTGCCCCCGCTTCTAGAGGCGCGACGCAAGGCGGGTCTGGGGCCGGAGGCGCGCGGGCTCAAGGCCCCGGTCGCTGCGCCGGCCGCTGCGTCCGTCGCCCCTCCATCGGCAGCATCCGCTTCGTCGGGGGCATCGGCCCCGTCGCTTGCCGCCGATCAGCTGGCCGACATCATCAGACAAGAGCTCAGCGCCGCCCTGCGTCGCTAGGGACAGCGTCCGACGGCGCAGGCTGGGCGGTGTCTTCGATGCGACTGCCCTTGTCGGCGACCAGCGTCTCTAGCTCGCCAAACTCGCTGCGGCCGATCCGCACGGGCGCGAACATGCCGGAGTCGGCGCCCGAGACGCCCGCCTTAGTCTGGGTACCTTCCACGGCTTTCAGAAAGTCGCGCCGGAACCCGGTGAGCGTGGGGCGCTGACGGGGGTCGGTGGCAAGCGCTGCCATGACGATCGCCGCGACCGGAGTGGGAATGCTGCGGCGACGTTCGTTGATCGGCGTCGGGGGTGTCCTCAGCTGCGCCAGTGCTTGCACCAGCGGGTTGTCACTTTCTGTATCGTGCGGCAGCACCCCAGTGAGCATGCAGTAGACCGTCGCGCCCACGCCATAGACGTCGGATCGGGCATCTTCCACGCCGCCAGTCAGGCGCTCCGGCGCCATGAAGGCGGGCGTGCCGATGATCCCTTCGACGGTGTCGCGTTTCCGTCCGCCAGCCTCGACGATGGTGGCAATGCCAAAGTCCAGGACCTTGACGACCTCGCCCTCGGGCTGCCGGCTTAACAAGATGTTGGCGGGCTTGATGTCGCGATGGATGATGCCGGCTTCGTGCGCCGTGATCAGGGCGTCGCACAGCGGTCCTACGATCTGCGCGGCCCGCGGGAGCGACAGTCGGCGGCTGCTTATGATCTCCTGCTCCAGCGTGTTGCCTTCGAGGAGCTCCATCACCAGATAGGGACCGCCTGACGCTACGCCGGCATCCAGGATCGCAACGGCGTTGGGATGGCGCACTCGACAGCCCGACATCGCTTCGCGCTGAAAGCGGCGCACGATGTCAGTGCGGCTCAGCAAGTGGCGATGAACCAGCTTGACCGCCACGGGGCGATCCATGTGTAGGTGGCGCGCGCGGTACACAACGCCGAAGCCACCGTTTCCCAGCACCGACTCCAGCTGATAGCGTCCATCGAGAATCGAGCCGGGTCCGAGCGGCGCTGTGCCCGTCGGATCGTGCGAGCCGTCTGTGGCCGGCAGCGGCAGCGAGAGCTGGGGGTCGGCTGCCACCGCGCCAGGCTGTACATCGGGCGGGGAGCTCGGCGTGGCCGAAGCTGGCGTCTGGGGTGAATGGCCAGCCAGCTGACGGTGCTTGCCGCGTAGCTGGGCGCGTACGCGGGCCAGAAGGACATCGACGTCGATGGGCTTTCCGACGTAGTCGTCGGCACCCAGATCCAGCGCGCGCACGACGTCTTCTGAGTCGGCCTTGGCGGTGGCCATGATGACGGGCAACGACTGCAGCCTGGGCTGCTTGCGGATGCGCTCGACCACCTCAAGTCCACTCATGCCTGGCATCATGACGTCGAGGATGACGAGGTCCGCGGCCTCTGTCTGCAGCAGTGCCAAGGCCTGCTGTCCGGAGCTCGCGCAGCGCACGGTGTACCCCTTTTTTCGCAGTCGACGCGCCAGCATGTCGAGGTTGTCCTCGTTGTCGTCGACGAGCAGCAGGGTGTACTGCGGATCAGCCATGGGGCTTGTGGGCGAGCAGCGCTGCCATCTTGGTCAGGAGCCGGCTGAGCTCCACCGGCTTGGTGTCAAAGTCGTCACAGCCGGCCTCCTGCGCTTTTTGCAGATCCTCGCGCATGGCGTGCGCGGTGAGCGCGATGACGGGGACGGAGCGCAGCGTGGGGTCCGCTTTGAGCAAGCGGGTGGCGGCCCAGCCATCCAGAACGGGCAGGCTGAGATCCATCAGGATGATGTCGGGCCGCTCCGCGTGCGCCAGCGACACGGCGATGGCGCCGTCCGCGGCGGTCACTACCTGGAAGCCCGCCCGCGTCAGCCGCCGGCGCAGCATGTCCATATTGAGCTCGTTATCCTCGACGATTAACACCTTGGCCATGGCGCTACGGCTTCTCTCTGCCGACCTGCTCGGCAGCCGTGCGCGGGGGCAATGTGCCCTTCAGCGCGCGCAGCGTGCGCAACAGATCCGCTTTGGTGTAGCTCCCCTTCTGCAGGATTTTTTCCACGTGGCCCTGCAGTCGTGCGTGATCGGTGGCCTCCAGCTGTTTGCCGGTGACCACCAAGATGGGGATCTGTTGCCAGCGCGGATCTTGGCGCAGCTCTTCCGCGACAGAAAATCCATCCCGCTCCGGTAACAGCAGGTCGAGCAGGATCACGTCCGGCGTCTGCTTGTCCAGGATGTCGAGCGCGGCCGCCCCGTCGAGCGCGGTCAGCACGGTGCAGCCTTGCGATTCCAGCATGCGCTGCACCAAATGGATGCTGGCGCGATCGTCCTCGATGTGCAGAACCGTCATGCCCTGGCTGAGCGCGCGGTAGCGCCCCAGCGCCGCCAGCAGCGCATCGCGACTGACCGGCTTCGATAGACACTCGCGCGCCCCCATCACGCCACCCAGGGTTTCGTCGGTAACCATCGACACCATGAACACTGGAATGTCGCGCGTGCGCGCATCAGACTGCAGCGCGGACAGCACGGCCCAGCCGTCCATGCGCGGCATCAGAATGTCCAGCGTAATGGCCATCGGCCGCAGCTCCTGCGCCAGGCGCAGACCTTCATCGCCATCCTTGGCGACACACACGGCAAAGCCGGCGGTCTGCAGCAGACGCACGAGCAGGTTCTGCGCCGTCTCGTCATCGTCAACGACCAGAATCAGCTCCCCTGGCTCGCTGGTGCTGCGTGCGGGGGTGGCGGTGACGGTCGGCTGCGGTGTGGGGGTGCGGCGCCCAGCCTCGGCAGGTCCCTCGGCCTGCGTCCCGGAGTCCGGCAGACGCATGGTAAAGGTGGTGCCGCGGCCAAGCTCGCTTTCGACGGAGATGTCCCCGCCCAGCAGCTTGCAAAAGCGGTCGGTGATGGCGAGACCCAGCCCCGTGCCGCCGTACTTGCGCGTGGTCGATGCGTCGGCCTGCCGGAATGGCAGGAAGAGCTGACTCAGCTGCTGCGGCGACATGCCGATGCCGGTATCGCGCACGGAAAACTCGATGAAGCGACCACCGCCCGTGCGCCGCGCGCTAAGCGAGATGGTGCCATGGTGGCAGAACTTGGCGGCGTTCGACAGCAGGTTGAAGAGGGACTGTCGCAGCTTGGTGACATCGACGCGCATCTTCCCAAGATCGGCCGCGATATCGATCGACAGCTGGTTCTGATTCTTGTCGACCAGGGGCCGGATGGTGTTCACGACATCGTCGAGAACGGGCGGCAGTTCGACCTCTTCAAGATAGACCTGCATCTGGCCCGCTTCGATCTTCGACAGGTCCAAGATGTCGTTGATGATCATCAGCAGGTGCTTGCCGGCAGAGCGGATGCGTTCGAGGTCGGTGAGCGCTCCGGTTTGGCCGCTGTCTCGCGCGTCCTCCATTAGCAGCTCGCTGTAGCCGATGATGGCGTTGAGCGGCGTTCGCAGCTCGTGGCTCATGTTGGCCAGAAACTGGCTCTTCGCCTGATTCGCAGCGACGGATTGATCGAGCGCGACGGCCAGCTCGCGCGTGCGGTCGCGGACCAGCTGCTCCAGGCGATCGTTCAGCTCGCGCAGCTCACGGTTGGCTTCGAACAGCTCGCGACTCTTGGCCTCCAAGAGCTCTTCGGCGGCCTTCCGCGCTTGGCGTTCGCGCTGCAGCTGCCGCTGCAAAACAGCATCATCGCTCACGCGCTGGCCTCAAGCTTGCGAATGACGAAGCGCACCACCTCGCCGCGGCCTTGCGACAAGTCTGCGCGCTCGATGGCAATTCGTTCTCCGAAGTACTCGGCCGTGCCGTGCATCAAGCCTTCGGCCAGGTCGGCCATGCGTCGTGACGAGCGGTAGACCATAACCAAGCCGTCGGCGGTCAGCTCAGTCTCGAAGGTCGGCAGCTCGGCGTCGGGATAGAGCTTGCGAACCTCAACGTGGATCAGGCCCTCGACGCGCTGCAGCAGTGCCAGCGTACTGCCGGCCTGCGCGAAGAAGGCGTTGTAGCGGGCGCTGAACGTCTTGGTCAGATGGCGGCCAAACGCCGACAAAAGATCGGGCACTGGCACACCCGTTTCGCGACTGAGCTCGGTGACCAGACGCACCATCTCGGCGGCGGGATACGTGCCGATCGAGGTGTATACGCCGCCCGAGGGCAGCTCGGATCGCGCAATGATCTTGTCCAGCACGTCGATGGAGAAAGCCTGCTCGACAAGCTCCATAAACTCGGTGAAAACAACGCCCTTCATACATGCCCCCAGTGGCAGTGGCCATAGCCCCCCCAGCGTCGGTGCAGGTCGGACACAGCCGCGGCAAGATCCATCGTAGCAAGAATGGCAGCCCGGGCGTTTTTGGCGCGCACTGCCAAGCGCTAGCGACGGTCCGGTCGCGCAGATTTCCCTAGGCTGGCATTCCCCCGGCTGCCTATCGGCATTTGGAACCTGAAGCGGGGTTTGGCTGACGCAGGGACGGTGCCTTGACCATCTAAGCGAAAGATGTCACAGACTGAACTTATGATGCGCTCTCGATTCCGTCGGTTTTCTCGTGCGTGCTGGGCGGTCACTGGGCTGGGGGCGGTCGCGCTGCCGCTGGCTCTGTCGGGGGCGGCTTGGGCGCTGGATCCGACCTGTCGCGTCGTTGAAGTGCGCTTTCAGCCCCAGGGCTTCCCCAAGCAGGGGTCGGCCAGCGGCCGCGAAGAGCTGAGTCCGCAGGTCGCGGTGTGGGTCGAGTCGGCAGATCGCTCGTTCCGCAAAGACCTGTTTTTGACGCGCGCAGTGGGTCTTTTCGGCATCGGCAACCGCCCGGGCTTGGCGACGCTAAAGAGCCACTTCCGCTGGCCGTATGGGCGGCGACCCAGCTCGCTGCCGATCTGGGCGCACCGACGCGGCAAGACCTATGGCTTCGTGGCCATGGGCGGGCGCTGCTCCAGCATCTACGACCCGAGTATGCCGACGAAGTCGTCCTGTCGGCCGGACTTTGCTGGAGAGTCGTCGGATGACGATCGCACGATCGCCTACCACTTCCCGGTGTCCTCGGACGAGCCGTACTTCTGCTCGCCGTCGGGCAAAAAGACGCAGACGATCGGCGGCGTCGATGTCGTGAGCTGCGCTTCGTCGTTCTACGGCAGCAAGGGCTGGTACGCGCCGGGCTATACCTCGGTCTATCCGCCGCGCGCCGATCTGAAGGTGCAGGGGCTGAGCGATCACGCCGACGTGCTGCGCTTCGGCAATGACAACGATGTCGCGGCGATCTCGGCGGCGACGCCAGCCAACGGCAAGGTGGTCGATCCGCCGGTGCGCTGGTTTACGACCGGCGATACCCCCGACGGCGACTACGTGATCTGGGTCGAGGCCAACATCGAAGGCGACTTCAACCCCTACTACCCGCCGGGGCAGTGCAAGCCGGACTATCACGCCGAGTGGGATCACCTGGGGCAGGACTACATCGGTCAGCCCTCGGTGGTGTATCAGGTGCCGTTCCGGTTGGATCAGAGCGGGCGCGTGGCGACGGTGGTTGATTACGCGGGCTACGGCGATCGGCTGGGTAAGAGCGGCACCATCAACCCGCCGGACAGCACGATCAGTCAAAGTGGCGGCTCGGGCGCGGATCGCTTCAGGAAGGTCAGCGATGAAAACGGTGACTGGCGCGTCAAGGTCAGCGTCACGCCCTGCGATCCCAGCAACTGCGAGATCCCGCTCGCTCCCGCGGGGCTGGAGGTCAAGGATCTGACCGATGCCACGATGACCGTGCAGTTCGTTGTGCCCGATGGACCGCCGGCGTCGGCGTATCAGGTGCGCTATCAGCTGGGCTCGCCGATCACCGCTGAAAACTGGGATCGGGCGCTGCCGGCGCCCTCGGCGAATCTGGGCAAGCCGGGCGATCCGGCGTCGGCGCGCATCGTGGGTCTGGCAGCCCGCACCAAGTACTTCGTCGCGGTGCGGCCGGTGAACCGCTGTGGCCTGGCAGGACCGCTGGTGACCGCGGAGACCGAGACGCAGAACCCGAACTTCTACACGCTGAGCGGCTGCTTTGTGGCGACGGCCGCCTACGGCACGGATATGGCGCCGGAAGTGACGGTGCTGCGCCAGCTTCGTGATCAAGCGCTGCTCAAGAGTCCTCTGGGGCAGCTGGCGGTGGCTAGTTATTACTCGCTGAGTCCGTCGCTGGCAGCGGTCATCTCGCAGAGCGAAGACCTGCGCGCGCTGTCGCGGAGCGCGCTGCGGCCGGTGCTGGCCGTGGCGCGGGGGCTGGTGCGGGGGTCGGCGGGGACGGGGGCGCGCTAGGAGGCGGGCTTTCGCGGCGGGGCGGAGCGAACCAGACTCGCTGCCGGGACCCCCAGAGGGCGGAGTCCCTGCAGCGATCGGTTAGCGATGGAACCGACCCGCCGGCGCGCCTTGGAAGCCACCGCGGAAGGCCGGGGCCTGGTGCATCGGCGCGCGGTAGACCGGAGCCTGGTGCATCGGCGCGCGGTAGACCGGCGCTTGCTGCATCGGCGCGCGGTAGACCGGCGCTTGCTGCATCGGCGCGCGGTACACCGGGGCCTGGTGCATCGGCGCACGATAGACCGGGGCCTGATAGACCGGAGCGCGATAGACCGGGGCCTGATACACCGGCGGGCGGTGATACACCGGCGTCGCATAGCCTGGCGCGCGATAGACCGGCGAACCGTAGGGACGCGGCGCGTAGGCCGGTCGCTGCCAGCCGTAGCCATAGGGGCGGTACGGCTGCGCTAGGGGACGATGCCAGCCCCAGCCCATGTACGTGTGCGCTGGGCGATGGCTGTAGTAGCGACCGCCCAGGTAATAGTTGCGGTAGTAGCCGCCGAAGTAGTTCACGTAGAAGGCGCGGTTCGAGTAGTAGCCAGGATCCCAGCCACCGCCCCAGACGTAGGCGCCGGCGTTCCAGCTAAAGCTGACCGAAAACGGCGCGAACCAGTGGTTGTGCACCCAGTCCATGTAGCAGAAGCCACCGCCGTGCGATGGGTCAAGTGGGTGATGGCCGCGATAGGCGTACGCGCTGTTGGCGTAGCCGAAGTCGGCCGGGTCGCCGACGAAATAGGCGTAGCCGCCGGCCTCGCGGAACAGGTGGCGGTCGAACACCGGGAAGTCGTGCGCATGCGCGCCGCTGTGCTGGCAGAAGCCGCCACCGCGGTCATAGGGCATGGGGTGCGGACCGAAGTAGCCGAAGCCGGCCTGGGTCACCACCTGGCCGGTGGTATCGGGAGCGTAGTACTGCGCGGCGGCGTCTCCCTCGGGAGCGACCTGGCCATACTGCTGGTCGTCGGGGATGCCGTCGTTGTTGTAGTCAGGCCCGGCCGCCGGAGAAACCGGCGCAGCATACTGCGCGCGGGCGGTGCCCACGCTGCCAAGGGAAACCGAAGCAAGGGCGAGCAGGCTGGTGGTGAGAAGAGATAGGGCTTTCATTGCGTTCCTCCTGCCCTGCTCTTATTGCGAGTTTCGGGCCAAGCCTCGTTGCGGCGGCTAAGTCGGCGATTTCCGTCGGGAATGAAAAATTATTGAATACGCAGTGTGGCCATCACGCAGCACCCCCCTGTGAACGCAGAGCCACACCTACCTGGCCCAGCGCCGGCCTGCCGGTGCAAAACCAAAACCTTGCCCGTCTACCCGAAGTTTGGTACGCGAAAGAAGATGGTTCTCAGGTCTAAAGCGCAGAACAGCCCGGTTACCCCTGGCCTGGCCATGGGCGATCCTCGGCGCGCTCTTCACGCGCTGATCGCAGTGCTGCGGGCGACTGGCTGTGTCTGCTTCGGGCTGTGGCTGCTCGTCAGTGCCTCGCCGGTCTGGGCCGGCCACTCGTCGAAGAAGTCGGCTCGCAAGGCCCAGCACGAGCACGCTGCCAAGCCGGCCGCCAAGGCCAGCGCCCCGTCGGCTGGTCCGACGATTCGTCTAGAGCACCTCACGACGCGGGACTCGTTGAGCCTGCGTCCGGGGAAGGGACGTGGCGGCTTTGCCGGGGGGGCCATGGGCTCGGTCTCACGCGTGCTGCGCTGTCATCACACGGGCAAGCGACACGCCATCAGTCCGCGACTGGTGAGCGTGCTTTACGCAACCGCCCGACACTTCCACAGCGGCCACATATATGTGGTGGCGGGCTACCGCGCTCCGGCCGTGGCGCGCAAAAAAGGCAACCCGCGCAGCGCGCACAAGCGAGGCGTCGCCTGCGACTTCCGGCTCGACGGCGTGGGCATCGAGACCATCCGCGACTATCTGCGCGCCACCTATCACAACGTGGGCGTCGGCTATTACCCCAACGCCGGCTTTATCCACGTCGATGTCGGGCGCAGCCACTCGGCCTATTGGATCGACTACTCGCGGCCCGGCGAAAAAGCCCGCTATGCGCAGGGTGCGTCGGCTTCGACGGGGGCAGGGACTGCGGCAGCGACGACGATACCGGCCAGCGAGGCGACTCGTCCCGCCGAGCCGGAAGCGGCGGCTCCCTCGGCAGAGCCCGAGGTTGGCGAAGAGTCGGGCGGCTAGTCCCCCCGTCTAGAATCCTCTGTTCGTCGCGGCGTGGGCTCCTGTAGAGTGGTCGGACAGTATCCATGACGCTTCCCGTAAGCGGCAGACTGACGCAGTCCCAGACGCTGCAGTCGAACGTCAGCTACGAAATCTTGGCTCGCCAGAACCAAGAGGGGCTCAACGTTCCGATGCAGATCGGCAGCGGCAAGTTCGCCAAGGTCTACAAAGCCTGGCAGCGCAGCGCCCGACGCAATGTCCGGCCGGTGGCGATCAAAGTCCTGCACGACCACGCCGCCCTCGCTGACGAGCGTCTGTTCAAGCAAGAGATCGATCTGCTCAAAGAGCTGACCACCGTCTCGACGGTGCACGTCATCCGCACGCTGGATATCATCCACCTGCCGCCGCTGGCGATGTGTGGCTGCGGGGTGCTGTACGTGCCGCACTGTCCCAAGGGCTGCAATCAGCCGCTCGGGCGGCTAGAGCGACCGGGGCATGAGTACCCGCTCCTGCACTGCGCGCGCTGCAACTATGAGATCTCGGGCGAAGACATTCAGCAGCGCCACACCGACCTCTTGCGCCCGCCGGCCAAGACCTGCTGCGTTGGCAATCCAGCGCGGGCCAGTCGCGGCACGCTAGTCAACTTCGTCGAACGCGAAGCCGTGGTGATGGAACTGGTCGAGCACGGGCTGACCGACTTCGCATCGCTGCAGCAGCAGGGGCTGGTGCAGATCGGGGCCTCGGGCGCCTATTCCGCGCTGGCCAGCAAGCGACCGGGGACCCTGGCCGCCGTCAAGCGCCGCGTCGAGCGCCGGCTGTTTCCCGACCGCGAGGGCTTCTTGGCCCAGCGCGTCGTGCTGCTGCAGAAGCTGTACCTGATGGTGCAGCTTGCCGAAGCCGTGGCCTGGCTGCATGGCGACAAGCGCATCGTGCACAAGGACCTGGCTCCCGATAACGTCATGGTCCACGCGCTCGACGGGGCGCCGGGTCTGACCGACTGGCGAGGCGAGGCCATGCGTGAGCTGCGCGAGCGCTTGCGTGGTCGCGCTTCGTTCCCCAGCTTCGATCTCAAGGTCATCGACTTTGGCCTGGCCGACAAAGACGAGCTGTCGCGCAGCTGGTACGAAGAGCAAGACGTGGTGGCCTCGGCGATCAAGCTGCCGTATCTATCGCCCGAAGCACGGCGCCGCAAGGAGCGAGTCTCTGAGGCGCTGGAGTTTGACGCCGAGCGCAGCTGCTTCACCGTGCCGGCCAATCTGTGGAACACCTATCTGTCGGCGCTGCCCGGCGATCTGATCTCGGATCTCAACGACACGCGGCACGATCATGATCTGGAGATCGTGCGCGTCGAACCCGACGGACAAGGCGGAGCCTTCGCGTTTTTCGAGGGCACTCCCGGTCCGCGAGCCGGCGGTCAGAAATACGAGCTGGTGCGCCGCCTGGGTGAACCGCACGACATCTATGCCGTCGGCGGCCTGTTCTATTACATCCTGACCGGCAAGCATGAAGAGGCCGACCGCCTAAGCTCGCTGGTCACGCTGCTGCAGGAAGACAGCCAGCGCTCGCTGTCGCCGTCGTCTTTGCGCATGGATCAGTACTACCTCGGTCGGCGCAATGCGATCCCCGAGCCCTTCCTGCGCGATGAACTGATGCTCCTCATCCTGCGCGCCATGGTGCGCGGCCGACCCGAGAGCTTTGTGCAGAGCCGCATCGATCGCGGTCCGCAGGCGGCGCAGGAGCTGCTCGGCGAGACGCGGCGCATCTATCACCTGCTCGAAGACGAGCTGGTGGCGGCAGGCTTCCGCGGTCGTGCCCAGCGCACGCTGCTTTACGCGGCGCCGGTGGCGTTCTTTCTGGGCTGGCTGCTCGGCTGGCGCGCCTGCTAATAAACAAGCAGGCTTGCTAATAGATCAACAGAAGGGACCGCCGGGGGGCGGTGAGCTTTGGCCTAGCTGGCGGGGACGCTGTCGAAGCGCGGTGGCACGGCGGTGGGGTTGATGCTCCAGCGCTCGTAGAGGCCAGCTGAGCGATCGCCGTGCGGCGTGAAGCAGATGGTGCCCGTGGCGCCCTGCAGGACGAGCTGATCGCGCATCGTCAGCTTGTTCTTGGCGTCGAGATACTTGGTCTTGCCGACCACCAGCCAGTTGTTGGTGGCGGTATCGATGGCATCGGCTAGGCAGCGGCCGGTCGAGGCTTCGATCTTGTTGATGCGGCTCAGCATCTGCGACACGCGGGCCGGCGTTACGTCGGAGCCGGCGGCGCCGATGGCCATCGCCACCGCGAAGATCGAGTCGTAGCCATACGCCGAAAAGATGCTGATGCTGGGGTCCTGCTGGTTCCAGCGCGTCTTGTAGTCGTCGACGAACTTCTGATACGCGCCGGTCTTGGTCTGGTTGGCGGTATCGACGGTGGGCGCCGTGCCCGAGATGCGCGCCAGGTGGGCATTCACCATGGCCATGTTGTAGCTGCCGTAGGCAGTGCCGGACAGTTTCAGCGTGTTGTCGTTCTTGGCACCGTCGGCCATGATGATCTTCGTGGTCGGCGTACCGCTGGTCGGCAGCGGGGTCAGCGCCTTGAGGACATCGACGGTGTAGACGTTGGTGATGGCCACCAGATAGTCGGGCTTGGGATTTAGGGCCAGGATCGAAGCTGCCGCGGTGTTGATCGAGGCCTGGTCGACGCCAGCCGCGGGTTCCTTGTAGTTCACCGTCGTTGGTGAGCTGAGTCCTAGGCCTGGTAGCGCGGCCAAGAACGCATCTTTGAGACCCGTGCCGTAGGGATCATCGACGTACAGCAGCGCCACCTTCGGCACCGGTGCGACCGGGATCTGCTTGGCCAGCACTGGGCCCTGCAGCGAGTCGGACGGCACGACGCGGAAGAACAGGCTGTTCACCGGACCCGCCTGAGTACCCAGCGCCGAAATCTCGGGCGAGGTGGCCGAAGGCGACATCATGGGGATGCCGCTGCGAATCAGCTCATCTTTGATCGCAAAAGTGCGGCCCGACGTGGTCGGCCCGACGAGCGCAACCGCGTGCCGCTCGCGCGCCAAAAGCTGCATCGACTTGAAGGCGTCGTTTTCATCCTTGCCGACGTCGCAGATGTGCAGGGCCAGCGGTGGATCGGGGCTGCGCCGCTCGTTCACCTGATCGATGCCCAGCTTCCAGGCTTTGATCACCAGGTCGTCGTTGCCGTCTTGCGTAAAGGCGATGGCCCCGACGGCAATCGAGTTGGCCGGAGCGTTCGCGGGATAGATCTCGGTGCACAGCTGATCCTTGGGACGCCCCAAGACACACAGCTGATCGCCGGAGCAGAAGAGCTGCTGGCCGTTGACCATCGGGCACTCGGCATCCGACGAGCACTCGGTGTACTTCTGGGCCAGCGTGCAGCCTGAAAGCCACAGCGGCAGCGATAGACCCAGCGCTAGCAGGCCGCTCCACAGACGTTGCGAAAGATAAGTCTTCATTAAAAGCCTCCCTGAACCAGCAAGGCCCCACCGCCGATAAGCGGCACGAGAGCGGCCGAGACCGGCGGCTTGTCCCCGGCGGGCTTGTCCCCGGCAGGCTTGTTGGCCTGCGCGTTCTTGTGCCGGAAGTACTCGCGAGCCCCGACGCCGACAAGCGCTGCGCCGGTGCCCAGAGCCACGGTGCCGAGGATGTACGCCACCACCGATCCATTACCCAGGCCCTGCGCGCGATCGCGGAAGATCAGCTTGTCGAATTCATCCGTCGTGCCCTGGAAGCTCTGAAACGCCGAGTTCGACGCGGCAAACAGACCGACGCCGGTGAGGAGTCCGGCGACCCCAATCGCGGCGACTGCACCACCGGCGATCATCAGGCTGCGGCCCGGGGGCGGCGGTGCGGGCGGTGGTGCGACCGGCGTGGTCGGAACCTGCGGAGTCGCAACCACGGGCTTGTCGGGCTTGGCCGGCTCGCTGTCGATCAGCGCCTTGACCTGCACGATGTAGTCTTCGACGCGCTTCTTGGTGTCGGGATCGATCTTGGGCTCGGCGCGCAGGAAGCGCTCATAGTGACTTAGGGCTTCCTTGGGGCGGCCTAGCTTCTGCATCGTGCGGCCGATGTTGACCAGCAGAAGCGGCATCTGACGCGCCGCGTACGCAGTCTGAAACTCGGTCAGCGCGTCGTCGAAGAGCTCCTCTTTGTAGAGCTTGACGCCCTTGGTGTAGTGCTCTTTGCACTTCTCGTCTTTGATGCAGGCGTCCTCGGGCACGGCGAGCGCGGGGCGGCCCGACAGACACAGCGCGCCCAGCAGCGCAAAGATCGCGATCGGCCAGCGCAGCCGCGGTGCGACCCTCGGCACTGGCCGCGAACCGACGGAAGAAGCCGATGGCACAGGGGCGAGGAGAGCAGGGCGCGTTTCAGTCCACCACTTGAATGCGGGCATGCGGAGTCTCTTCCTTTGGCGGAGGCGGATTGGGCTTGGGTGCGGCCACCGGCGGTGGTGCTGCGGGCGGCGGCGCGCTGGCGACACTTGGGGATTCAGCGGCAGGAGCCGCGGGCTTGATCGGGATGCGCTTGCCGCCACGCTTGATCCACCGCATCGGCTGCTGGGCAGGCGGCGGGGCGGCGACGACCGGAGCGGCGGGCGGCGGCGTCGTGACCAAGGCCACGAGGCTCTCTTTGACCACCGCGTTCGCGGTCTGATCCATGGTGACGACGCGATCGGCATAGCCGGCCAGGCGCAGAATCAGAACCTGCGATCCCGCGCTCTGCGGCTGTTCGCTGCGCCAGGGGGTCCGGCCGAGGATGCGCTGGTCTGTGGCGCGCACGACGGTGGCTCCCGCCGGCTCGCTAGAGATGGTCCAGGTCACTTTGTTCGCGCTGGTCGGCAGCGAGGTCGTGCCTTCGTTCGCCGGGCGGTTGCCGTCCTTGTTGTCGTCGTGGCGCAGCGCGACAAGGCCGAACAGCGCCGCGCCGAGCAGGATGCTGCCAGCGACGATTCCAACAGCGAAGCCGGCGCTGCGCTTGGGGGCCGGGTTGCCGACCTGCGCCTCGGCCGGTCCCAGCGTCTGACTGACCGAGTTCGGGCCTGAGCTGAGGACGGGCTGGCTGGGCCCGCTCGCCCCGACCTGACTGAGCGTCAACAGCCCAGAGGAGCTGACGCTGGCCGCGCCTGAGCGCATGGCAGACATGCTCTCGCTGTTGCCGGTGATGCGCACCGGACCCAGCCCCTGCGCCGTCGCCGCCGGATTGATCGGGGCGGGCGTCATCGGCACCGGGGTCATCGGCGCCGGGGTGTTCGGGTGCGGCGTAATCGGACTGTAGTTTCCCGACAGCAGCCCACCGCTCGCCAAGAGATGAAGCTCGCCACTTGCCAGTAGGCCCGTCGAGTGCACGGCCTTAAGCTGCTCAAGCGCGTGCGCCACCTGCTGCATCGTCGGCCGATTGGCGGGATTTTTTTCCAGCAGCGCGTGCACAAGATTCGCGAGATCTTCCGGCACCGCTGGCTCGAACTCGCGCAGCGGCGGCGGTGGCTCGTAGATATGCATGGCCATGACCGCGCCTGCTCCGTCGCCGATAAACGGCGGACGGCCACACAGCATGCGGTACAGCATGACGCCCAGCGAGTAGACGTCGGCCTTGGAATCGACCTGGCCATTGCCCTTGCACTGCTCGGGCGCCATGTAAAGCGGCGTGCCCACCATCACGCCGGTGCGCGTGGTCGACATCGCTTCGATGGGGTTGTCGGCCCCCGGCGTCACCGCCGCTGCGACCTTGGCGATCCCGAAGTCCAGGACCTTGGCTCGCTCGCCACCTGGGGCCTCGGGATCCGCGACGATCATCACGTTGTCCGGCTTGAGGTCGCGATGGATGATGTTCTTGGTATGGGCCGCCGCCAGCGCCGCTGCGATCTGACGCGACAGGCGCAGCGACTCGACGATCGACAGCTTGCCGCCCTGCCGCTTCATGCGCGAGCCCAGCGATTCCCCGTCCAGAAACTCCATGACGATGTACGCGGTACCGTCGGGGAGCTGACCGAAATCGGTGATCTGCACCACGCTGGGGTGGTTGACGATGTTGACCGCGCGCGCCTCGACGGAGAAGCGACGGACAAGCTGTTCGTTCTGGGCGAACTGGCTATGTAGGACTTTGATGGCCACGCGGCGTTCGATCTGCGGCTGAACCGCTTCGAACACTGCGCCCATGCCTCCGCGACCGATCTCACGAACGACGCGATATGGACCGATGTATTGCTCGGCCATAGACTTCTCCTACGGTGATCCAGAATACCATTTTCTTGGCAATGGTAGCGGCGGAATCACCCATATGAAGATCGGTAGGCGTCGACTGGGCTCAGCACCTGGCCTGCCGCGTGTAGGACAAAGTCGCGGGGGCGGCGGTGCGGTGGTTATCGCCCGCCGGAGGTGGCCTGAGGTGGGAGCACGCGCAGCAAGCGAGTGATGGCGGTGCCCAAGGGCCGATCGCCGATGGCACCGACGAAGGCCTGCCGCACCACTAGCTGAGAATCCAGCAGCAACGTAATCGGCTGCGCCGGGTTATCCAGGGTCGCGCGCAGCCCATCATCGCGACTGCGCAGCGGATCGGCGTCGGGAAGCTGCGCCCCAAGCTCCTGCCAGAAGCGCACGACCTCTTCGGCTGGGCTGTCGAGTGGGGGGTCGGCAACGTAAAGAAACACCACGTCTTTCTGGGCCTGCCAGGCGCGCGCGACGTTGCGCAGCAGCGGGAATTCGGCGCGACACGGGGCGCAGTGAACACCCCACAGGTTCACGACATACAGGCGGGCCGGCGGCAGGCGCAGCGGCTGCCAGCTCTTCTGGGCCCGGTTGTAACGGGTCAGCGTCGACAAATCTAGCTTTCGGTGCAGCAGAGCGGCTTCGTCATCCGCCTGTCGGACCGGCGAGCTGGCGCGCAGAGGCGAAGCGAAAAACGGCAGGCTCACCAGGAGGAGCAGGCCAGCCGGGGTGGCCAAGCGGCGGGCGTGAGCGAGCGCAGGAATCAGGTTTGAAGGCGCACGATTCGACACCGGATCAGCTTACCGGATCCGCTGATCGGATCGGCTTGTCGGGCGGCCGGGCGCTCCCGACCGGGACGTTGTTGTGCTTGAGCTGTCCGACCGATTCAGTGCATCATCCGGCCCACAACTGTCCGTCCTAAGGAGCAACGCACGATGACCACCTCTGCCGCTGGCCAGCCGATTACGCTCGACAAGCAGACCGGAAAGCTGTCGGTCCCCAACTCGCCGATCATCCCGTACATCGAAGGCGACGGCACAGGCCCGGACATCTGGCGCGCTTCGGTGCGCGTGCTCGATGCCGCCGTCGAGATCGCCTATTCCGGCTCGCGGCAGATCGTGTGGAAGGAAGTGCTGGCGGGTGAGAAGGCCTTCAAGCTGACGAACAACTGGCTGCCGGATGAGACGGTGGCCGCCTTCAAGGAATACCTCGTCGGCATCAAGGGACCGCTGACCACGCCGGTGGGCGGCGGCATTCGCTCGCTGAACGTCGCGCTGCGCCAGCTCCTGGACCTGTACGTTTGCTTGCGGCCGGTGCGCTACTTCCGCGGCGTGCCTTCCCCGGTGAAGCGGCCGGAAGCCGTTGACATGGTTATCTTCCGCGAGAACACCGAGGACATCTACGCCGGCATCGAGTACCGCGGCGGCACGCCCGAGGCGCAGAAGATCCTCGAATTCATCGCCAAAGAGTTCCCCAAGGACTTCGCCAAGGTTCGCTTCGGCACCACCGATGCATCGAACAAGTGGCAGGCAGCGCTCGAAGGTATGGGCGGGCCCAAGCGTGATGTCAGCCTGCAGGTCGGCGTCGGTATCAAGCCGGTCAGCTACCTCGGCACCGAGCGCCTGGTGCACAGCGCGATCTCGTACGCGGTGAAGCACAACCGCAAGTCGGTGACGCTGGTGCACAAGGGCAACATCATGAAGTTCACCGAGGGCGCCTTCCGTGACTGGGGCTATCAGGTCGCCAAGGAGATGTTCGGCGCCGTCGAGATCGATGGCGGCCCATGGTGCAAGATCCCCGAGGGCAAGCCGGGCGCTGGCCTCATCATCAAAGACGCGATCGCCGACATCACGCTGCAGCAGGTGCTGACGCGGCCGGAAGACTTCGATGTCATCGCCACGCTGAACCTCAACGGCGACTATCTGTCGGACGCGCTGGCGGCGCAGGTCGGTGGTATCGGCATCGCCCCCGGCGGCAACATCAACTACGTCAGCGGTCACGCCATCTTCGAGGCGACGCACGGCACCGCGCCCAAGTACGCCAACCTCGACAAGGTCAACCCCGGCTCGGTGGTGCTGTCGGGCGTGATGATGCTCGAACACCTGGGCTGGCAAGAGGCCGCCGATCTGATCGTGAAGGGCCTCGATGTCACCATCGGTCAGAAGATCATGACCTACGACTTCGCCCGCTTGACCGAGGGCGCCAAAGAGGTCAAGTGCTCTGAGTTTGCCACCGCCGTCATCGAGCGGATGCGCAGCGCCGCCGCCCACTAGCCTGTAAGCCCGCCTGCCTGTTCCCCCCAATGTCGTCTTCGTCCGTCGCCGGGTCGCCTGATTATTACCGCGCGCTGCGACGGGCGCTGTCCCTCATCAGCAGTGGCGAGGCCGAGCCGAACGGCCGCGATGCGGCACGGACGCAAGACGACAACGCCCCGGTTCTTTACGAGATCGACGATGGCGACGAGCTACAGCAGCTCTGTCGGGCGCTCGATCTTTTGGGCGAGCCGCTGCAGGCCGCGTTGGTTGCCCTGGTCCAGCTGACCGCGACGCATACTGCTAGCGGTCGATCTCCGGCTGTTTCGTCGCTGAGCACCGATGATGCACCGGTCGAGCTGCACGTGATGGC
This sequence comes from uncultured Myxococcales bacterium, assembly GCA_937952145.1. Taxonomy (GTDB): domain Bacteria; phylum Myxococcota_A; class Polyangia; order Palsa-1104; family JAEUJZ01; genus JAEUJZ01. The sequence goes on along the minus strand of CALFYE010000320.1, from coordinate 24,338 downwards.
CACCAGCAACCTAGAGCTGCCGGGGCTCTTGCGCGGACCCAAGGGCAGCTATCGCGAGCTCCTGCGGCGGCTGCGCGGCGGCGAGATCGCGCTCTTGCACGACACCGCCGAGCTGTCACTTTTGGCCGATGCGCTGTCCTTGCCGGCCCCCATCCCGATCGAGGTCATCCCCCTGCCGGCTGACGTCGGGCGCGTCGGTGAGAGCAGCGACTGGGGGCTGCTTATCTGCGGCCAGAGCACGGGCTTTGTGCCGCAGGCGGTCGATGGCGAGCGGCGTACTTTCTTGCTTACCGCGGCGCAGCTTCTGAGCTTGGCGGTGCGCGGTCGGCACCTCAACGAAGTGCTGCGCGATCGGACGCGGCGAGTGCGGATTCAGCCGCTCTCGCCAGTGCCGCGCCCCGCGCTGTCCGAGTCGGTGATCGATCGCTATCGCGAGCTGTTTCAGTCGAGCGCCGATGGCGTCATCGTCCTTGATGAGCATGGCAGCGTGCTGTGGCTAAATCGCGCGGCCGAGCAGGCCACCGGCTATGCCACCGCCGGCTTGGTCGGTCGCCCGCTGATCGAACTCGTGGCCGAGCCGCAGCGCTTTCTGTGCGCCTATGCCCTGGGCCTGGTCCTCGCAGAGCACTCGGTCTTGGCGTATGACCTGGCGCTGATCACCACCTCGCAAGAGTATCTGCTGGCGTCGATGTCGACCTCGGCGGTGCTGTCGCCGCATCGGCTGATCGTGCTGTCGTTCCGCGATGTCACCGAGAAGCGCATCCTTGAAAACGAGCTGCGCAAGACCAAAGAATTTCTCGAACGGCTGATCGACTCGACGGTGGACGGCATCATCGCGGCCGATATTCGCGGCCAGGTGGTGCTGTTCAATCGCGGGGCGGCGCGCATCACCGGCTACGCGCCGGAAGAAGTCATCGGCAAGCTGCCGGTGTCGATGCTGTACCCCGAAGGCGATGCCAAGCGCGTGATGAGCGCGCTGCGCTCCGACGACTACGGCGGGCGTGGGCACCTGCTGCAGTCGCGGCAAACGGTGATCGGCAAAGACGGCCAAGCCGTGCCAGTGGCGCTGTCGGCCTCGATCATCTACGAAGGCGATGTCGAGGTCGCCACCGTCGGTGTGATGTCCGATCTGCGCGAGCGCCTGCACATCGAGCAGAAGCTCTTGCGCACCGAAGAGCGCTTGGCCGCGACGGAAAAACAGGCCGTGCTGATCGAGCTCGCCGGGGCCTTGGCCCACGAGCTAAACCAGCCGCTGACCTCGGTCATGGGCTATGTGCAGCTCTTGCGCCGACTGCTGCCGGGCGAAAACTCGGACCTGCACGAGTACGCCGCCGTGCTGGAGCGCGAGGCCGATCGCATGGCCGAGATCGTGCGCAAGATCGGCCATATCACGCGCTACGAGACCAAGAGCTACGTCGGGCAGTCGCGCATCCTGGATCTCGATCGCTCGGTCTGGCCGGCCGAGCCGCACGAGTCCGACGACATCAACGCCCCGCCCGGCTCACAGCCGGAAGTCGGTCCGCTGTTCGAGCGGATGCGTCGCTAGTCGCGCCGACTGCCCCTGAGAGGACCCAGCCCCCGCAGCGTCATCGCGCGGGGACTGAGCCGCACCCTGCTCAACGAGTCGCGGGCCGGCTAGCGTTCGCCTGTAGTCCAAGGTCGTGCATCGGACTACAGACTAGACAATAATCGTAAGTCCTCATAACAATTCAACTATGGATGAAAATGGCCTACTTCGCAGGGTGTGTATGGAGCCCGCGCTGTATACCTTCGATCCCCCCCGCACGATTGCGGCCACGCTGACCGAGTACGAGCGGCACCTGGGGGCGACGGCTGGGGACTGTGCTGGCAGCGTACAGCTGGCGGTGGACCAGCTTCGCGATCTGCTGGATCCCATCGAGGCCCCGTTGGTGACGCTGACGGCTAGCGTGGCCCGTACGCTGGTCGCGACGGCCGTGCGCGAGTGGGGGCTGTCGCCGGGCGGCATGCGTCGATCGCTGCTGGCACCGATCGAGACCGCTTGCCGGTTCTTCGGCTGGGCCAAAGAGCGCGGCTATGTCGGCAAGAACCCGTTCGAGTCGCTGATGCTGGCCGCAACCCCACGCTCCACAGCCGGCTTCCCCGGCGTGGCGGTCACGGCGGCTCGCGGCTGGGTGGCGTAGACGGATCCGAGGGGGGTTAGCGGCCGCAGGCCTTGCGTAGGCGCTGACGGTCGCTCTCAAAAGTCAACGCCGAGGTCAGCAGCGAGAAGTTCTGCGGATCGATGGCGCGCGGAAACAAAATCGAGCCGATCTTGACCTGATCATCCCCAAAGGTGGAGCCGCGCATGAGCAGGACGATCTGGTCACACGTGAAGTAGTGGCCAGAGTTCACCGCATCCTGCACCGCATTGATCTTTTCGTCGCTGAAAGCCAGGCGCTTGATCTGGTTCAGCAGCGCCTGAAACTGCGGCGGGGACAGCGGTGTCGGGGCGGGCGGCTGATAGACCGGGGGCTGCGGCGGATACGCGGGTGCCGGCTGCGCATAGGCCGGCGGCGTCGGCTGATAACCCGGTGGAGGCTGGTCGTAGGCCGGCTGCTGCGGCGGGTAGGCCGGCTGCGGGTATCCCACCGGCGGCGGCTGATATGCGGGAGGCTGCTGCGGGTATCCCGCCGGCGGCGGCTGATACATGGGAGGCTGCGGCGGCGGTGGATATCCCGGCTGCGGGGGATGCCCCGTCGGCCGCTGCGCGACCTGCGGCGGCAAAAGCGGAGGCGTGTAGGGCTCGGGAACGTAGAGCGAGCCAGGCTGGCGATACCAAGGCGGCAGGGGCGGGGGCGCATGCGGCCCCAGATGGGTCAAGAGCTGCTCGGCCCGCAGCCGCATCTGCTCGACGCTGCCTGCGACCCGCATGACCAGGTCGTAGTCGTTCTCTTGCGAGCGGCTGTTCTGCGCCGCAATGGAGTACAGGTTATTCAGCGTCGCCTGCAGCGCGGTGTGGGCAGGCTGCTCGCCGCTGAGCGCGCGCAGAAGATCAGCACGGATGGCGACGACGTGCCCCTCGATGGCCTGGGCTGCTCGGCGGTCATCGCGCTCGCCGTTATTCGCCTCGATGTGCGTCAGATCGACGAGCAGGGTGTGGAGGCGCGGTCGCCGCAGCGGGCCAGCTTCTGCCGTTGCGACCGAAAGCGGAGAGCTTGCGGACGGCGCGGACCAAGCGGCCAGGCCGCACAGCAGGGGCACAGACAATCGCAGTGCGTAGACCAGCGGACGCATGACGGGCTCCTTCAATGTGCCTCGGACGATACTATGTCGGCGGCCATTCCGTCTATCGGCCGATCCGGCAACCCCGACCCTGGTGGCTAGGCTCCAGCTGACCGACGGGTAAACCCGGGGCATCAAAGCCTCTTCCCAAGCCACGGGCAGGCGATCCAAGATGGGTTCCATGAGTGAACTGGACGGTGGACTTCCTGGAGGTGGGCTCGGTGGGTTCGGTGGCGACCCCGATCTGAGCCTGAAAAAAAAGAGCCTGCCCTGGCCAGCCTATTTGGCCGTCGCGATCGCCATCCTGGCCGTGCTGGCGTTCCTGGGCTTCCGCAGCTACCAGAACCGACAGAAGCTGAAGAAGCACATCGGGTTCATGGAGAACTTCCAAGAGTTCGAAAAGAACAACGTGGGCGCCTTCTGGAAGTGTCTGTTCGGCAAGGACGGCGACGGGCGGCGCTTCAACTCGCCGGAAGCGCTGAACATGCAGATCGAGACCGCGCTTTATTCCGATCCCAAGACCTATCCCGAGAAGGTCAACAACGAGTGTCTGCCGAAGGCGCTCAAGGCGTCCAAGGGGGTCACCGAGATCGATCCACTGCCGGAGTACGCTCCCGCTGTTGACACCTACGGCAAGACGCTGGCCGCGCTGGCCAACACGCTGCAGGTGTGGGCCGAAGGTGCCCCCAAGCGCGTTGAGACCAAGCTGCGCGAGCAGAAGATCGCGCAGGCCGGCTCGACCTGGAGCACGACGGCAAACCCCAACAAGGCCGAGTCGCTGGCCTGGCAGTACGACAAGTTCCTGCACTGCGCCGTGCCCGATGTCGACAAGCTGAAAGACGGCCAGGCTCTGCTGGAATTTATCGCCACCAAGTGCGTGCAGCGGAAGGGGCAGGACGTCGATACCGCTTTCTTGGCCAAGCTGCGCGATACCTGCATCCCCGAGGCTCAGGAGGCTCCCGCTAAGCAGCCGCCGACCTTCAAGGGCACCTTCAACAAGTTCGGCGCCGAGTACGAGCGCATCGATCAAGCCTTCAGCGCCTGCTTCCGCAAGATGAACAAAGAGACCAAGAAGGACGATCTGGTGCAGTTTGACCAGGCCTGGGTCGATTGGATCAACGGCAGCAGCGGCGTGCGCAGCGTCGGTCTTCGCGCCATGTGCGACGCCGGTGACGAGAAAGCCTGTGAAGGTCTAGAGCGCCAAGAAGAGAGCAAGAAGGGCGGCCACGAAAAGCCAGCTGCTCCCGCCAAGAAGCACTAGTCAGCCCGCCCTTCCCCGCGACGCATTCCCCTCACATGACCTCTCGTTTCGGCCGTGGCCTCTACGGCATGCTCGACTTATCGCCTTCGGCGCCGCAGGTGACGCCGCGATCGCTGTACGAGCCGCTCTTTGCGGCAGGTGTATCGGTCTTGCAGCTACGGATGAAAGACGCCGGTGCAGCGGCGATGCTCGCCGTACTGGGTGAGCTGATGGCGCAGAAGCCGTCGTCCTGCGTCATCGTCGTCAACGATCGTCTGGACGTTGCGCTGGCCGGTGGTGCGGACGGCGTACACCTGGGTCAAGACGATCTGCCGCTGTCCGCTGCGCGCGCGCTTTGTGACGTACAGGGACGCCGGGATCTGCTCATCGGCATCTCAACGCATAACGAGACCCAAGCCGCGGCGGCGATCGCCGGGGGGGCCGATTACATCGCCGTGGGACCGATCTATGCCACCTCCAGCAAGCGCAATCCCGATGCCGAAGTCGGCGTCGAGCGGCTCGCCCAGATCTGCCTGCGCAGCCCAGTACCTGTAATCGCCATCGGGGGGATCACCCTGCCGCGTGTTCCCTACATCGTTGCCGCTGGAGCCCACGGGGCGGCGATCATCGCTGCCGTCAATCAAGCGGCCGATGTTCTGACGGCAGCCCGGCACGTGCAAGAAGCCTTCGGACAGAATCGTTGACAGCGCGCCGCGCCGTCTTAGCTTGGAACGTATCCGCGTGAGGCATGTTGCCCACGTGCTAGACCCCGGGCCCCTGCACCAGGCCTGATCCAGGGTCGAGAAACCCGCTGGGAGCGAGAGCCCCGGCAGAGGAGAAAACCTATGTTCCCCGAAGTCATCTTTGTCTGGAAGAACGCGCACGGCGAGAGCTTTTCCCAAAAGACCGCAGCCTCCGAGCCCTGGGCTCGCTGCGGCTCGGGATTCTCAGGAGGGTGGGGTCTTGGCGGGGGAGGGGATAGTTGTGGCGACTCCGGCGGCGGCGGTTCGTTTGGCGTCCGTCGGCCGCTGCGATTCTTGGCCTACAAGCTCCAGCTGACCGAAGCCCAGGTGGGCGAGCTGGCCCGCATCCTCAACGAGCTCAAGACAGAGCGCGCTCAAGCCGAGGTGGATGATCGACGTGCTCAGGCTTCGTTCGCCGATGCCGTCGTTGGTGCCACCTTCGACGAAGCGGCAGCCAAGACCGCGGCCGAGCAGCGCAGAAAGAGCGTCGAACTCTTGCAGGCGCAGGTGGTGCGAGCGCTCGGACGCATTCATGCCCTGCTGACCCCAGAGCAGCGCTCCTCGCTGGCGTACTTGATCCGCACGGGCACGCTGACGCTGTAGTCCTGGGGCTGGGCCGTCTTGCCGATCTGGGTAGCTAGCAAGAGTGAGCGGCAAGACTCGGCATCGCGACGTAGAATGAAAGTTAAATGCAGCCCGCGCCGGCCGAATCCATCGGCAAGAGCCGGGTCGATACGGCCGCTGATCTCAGACGGCGGCCGATGAGGAAACCATGTTCGACAACAAGCCAAGCAATCCTGACCTCGCCCCAGAGCTGCCTGTCCTGCCCCTGCGCAACATGCTGCTCCTGCCGGGCATCACGATGCCCTTTGAGGTAGGTCGCCGCAGCTCGCTGCGCTTGCTCGAGACCGTCGTGCGGCAGCATCCGCCGACGCTGCTTGTGGCGGTGCAGCGCGATCCCCAGATTGAAGAGCCCACCGAAGCTGACCTGTATCCCATCGTCGTGCAGGCCGAGGTGCTCAAGGTCGTTCGTACCGGCGCCGACAAAGTGACCGCCGTCCTCAAGGGCGAGAGACGCCGCCGTCTGCAGGTCGTGCAGAGCGAGCCGTATCTGCAGGCCCGCCTGCTGCCCGTGACCGAGACCAACACCGACGCTGTTGAAGCGATCGCGCTGAGCCTGACGGTTAAAGAGACCGCGCAGCGGCTGTCGACGCTGGTGCAGCTACCCGAGTCGGTGCGTGCCGTGCTGCCGCTCTTGGAAGGCGCGCGCGAGCCGGGGCTGGTCGCTGACCTGGCGACCGCGCTATTGGATGCGCCGTTTGCCGACCGCGTCGGCCTGCTGTCCCAGCTCGATGTCAAGGCGCGCCTCGATGCCGTGCTGAGCATGCTGCAGCGCCAGGCCGAGGTCATCTCAGCCAAGGAGCGCATCGACAAGCAGGTGCAGAACGAGTTTGCCCGTCGGCAGCGCGAAGCCGTGCTGCGCCAGCAGGTCAAGGCCATCCAGGAAGAGCTGGGCGAGGCCGACAGCGACAAGGATCTGGAGCAGTTTGCCGAGCGCATTCAGAAGGCCGGCATGAGCGCCGAGGCGGAAAAGATCGCCAAGAAGCAGCTTGATCGCCTGCGCCACATTCCCGATGGCTCACCCGAGGCGTCGATCCAGCGCACCTATCTGGAGTGGCTGTGCGATCTGCCCTGGGCCAAGCGCACCGAAGACAAGCACGATCTGCTCGGCGCGCGCCGCATTCTTGAGGCCGATCACTACGGCCTAGAGAAAGTGAAGAAGCGCATCATCGAGTACCTGGCGGTGCGCAAGCTGGCCCCCGACAAGAAGGGCCCGATCCTGTGCTTGGTGGGACCGCCGGGCGTCGGCAAGACCTCGCTCGGTCGCTCGATCGCCACCGCGCTGGGTCGCAACTTCCATCGCATGTCGCTGGGCGGCGTGCGAGACGAAGCCGAGATCCGTGGCCACCGTCGTACGTACATCGGCGCGCTGCCTGGGCGGGTTATTCAGGCCATGAAGCGCGTCGGGGCCAAGAACCCCGTCCTGCTGCTGGATGAGATCGACAAGCTGGGTCACGACTACCGCGGCGATCCGTCCTCGGCGCTTTTGGAAGTGCTGGATCCCGAGCAGAACAACGCCTTTAGCGATCACTACATCGAAGTGCCCTTCGATCTGTCGGAGGTCATCTTCATCTGCACCGCGAACACGCTGGATTCCATCCCGCCCGCGCTGCTCGATCGCATGGAGGTCATCGAGATCGCCGGCTACACGCTGACCGAAAAGCAGCAGATCGCGATCCGTCACCTGATGCCCAAGCAGATCGGTGAGCACGGTCTCAAGACCGAGCAGGTTACCGTCGGTGATCACGCGATCACTGAGGTCATCGAGCGCTACACACGCGAGGCCGGCGTGCGCAGCCTAGAGCGCGAGCTAGCCGGCATTGTGCGCGGCGTGGCGATGAAAGTGGCGGACAACACCTCCGGTCAGAGCGGCCCGATCTCCGTCGAGAAGGGCGACGTGGCGGAGTATCTTGGGCCGCCGAAGTTCTTCCGCGATCTGGCCGAGCATGTGCAGATCCCAGGCGTCGCGACCGGCTTGTCTGTGACGGCGGTGGGTGGCGACATCCTGTTCATCGAAGCGACGGCCATGCCGGGCAAGGGCAAGCTGAGCCTAACCGGCAAGCTCGGCGACGTGATGAAGGAATCGGCGCAGGCCGCGCTGTCTTGGGTGCGGGCGCACACCGACGAGCTCAAGCTGAGCAGCGCGTTCTTTGAAAACGTCGATCTGCACCTGCACGTGCCGCAGGGCGCTATCGCCAAGGACGGACCTTCGGCGGGCATTGCGCTGGTGTCGGCAGTGGTGTCGCTGCTGACCGGTCGCAAGGTCCGCAGCGATGTCGCGATGACCGGCGAAGTGACGCTGCGTGGCGCTGTGCTACCGGTGGGGGGCATCAAGGCCAAAGTGCTGGCGGCGCACCGCGCGGGTCTCAAGACCGTCATCCTGCCGGAGCGCAATAGGAAGGACCTCGTCGAGGTGCCGGAAGAGGTACGCAACGAGCTCTCGTTCGTGTTCGTCAGCCGCATCCCAGCGGTCCTTGACGTGGTGCTTGAGCCGATCGCTGGCCAGGCCGCCACGGCCACTCCCACCGAACCGGTGGTGCCGCCTGAGGTGCTGAACTCGCTGCCCACCCCGGCTACGCCGCTCACCCCGACCACGCTGTAGCTGTCCTGCCTCTCGCCGCCCATCGGCGATCTGCTCAGCCCGCATCGCGGCCCTCCCCGTCAGACCTGCCCCTCTTGTCAGCCGGACTTACCGGGCTGCGGTGCAGGCTCGTAGAGCAAATCCCGCCAAAAACAAAAACAGCGCCGCCGCTGCCCAGAGCCAGCGAGCCGACAGCCCAGCCCAGGGGAGACGCGGGCGTGGGCGCAGCGGTGGGCGGGTCTCGTCGCCTGGCTCGGGGACGGCATCGCTACCCGGGTCCTCGTCGGTGCGCGCCAGGGGAATGGTCTCGCTCTCTTGCAGCAGTGCCGCGGCCGAGCTGGCGAGGTTGGCGGTGGACCGTCCTCCATCCCGCAGCGGCAGCGGCGGCAGTGTCTCCTCCCCGGCCAGGAGCTTGGCCAGCGGCAGCGTCGTGCTGTCGCGGTTCTGCGGCAGGGGTTCAGTGTTGCGTCTGCGGCGGGCTGCTGGGCTCGCGGATTCCCTGCGCTGGAGAGCTGGCGACGCCTCGCGCTCGACGGGCGGTACGACCTGGGCAGCCACCTCGCGCGGCGGGCTGGCGGCTGCCTCCTCGACATGCGCCGTTGCCCGGAGCTGCCCCGACGGCGAGCCAGCCATCGAGTCGCGGCCCGGCAGGGCGATCCCCGCCAGCAGCCGATCTAGCTCGCCCACCACATCCGCCATGCGCGGTCGCTCAGCTGCTGTCTTTGCCAGCATGCGTCCGACGAGGGCTGGCAGGGCGGGCGGCAGGTCGGGGACGAGCTTGTGCAGAGGCAGTGGGTCACTGTAGCTGTGTAGCTCCAGCAGGCGGTCGGGGCTGCCGGCGGCGAACGGCGGCGCGCCACAGGCTAGCTCGTAGAGCATGACGCCGAGTGCATAGACGTCGACGGCGGCGGTCGGTGGCCCCTCGCCAGTCGCTTGCTCGGGCGCGATATATGTCGCAGTGCCAAGCGCGATGCGCAGATCGGTCTCGTCGCCCTGGGTCGCGGGGTGCTTCTGGGCTGCGGCCAGCTTGGCGATGCCGAAGTCAAACACCACAGCCCGTCGCCCTCCGGCCACCTCGTCGTCGGCCACGACCATGACATTATCCGGCTTAAGGTGCCGACCGCCGACTGGCGAGGGTGGGCTCTGCCGGGGAGGGGCAGGCTGTTCCGCGGTGCCGGCGGGCGTAGGCAGGGGCGAGGGTCGGCGACAGAGCGGCGTGCGTTGCCCGCGGAACAGAACCGCGGCGGGGCCGCCCGGGGCTTAGTGGGCGCGATGGGGGTGCAGGATCTCGACGAGCGCGCGCAGTGCATCGACGGTGGTGAAGATGCCGACTAGCTTGCCGGCCTCCATCACCACGGCCGAGCCGTACTTGTGCGCGGCCATGCTGGCGGCGACCTCTTCCAGCGGGGTGTCGGGCGTGATCTCGTAGATGTCTTGCGACATCGCGTCCTCGACGGTAACCATCTTGGGGTCGATATCTTTTAGCGTCTCGATCAGACGGATGTCGCGCTGCGAGACCAGGCCGATCAAGCGGCCGCCCTGCAGCACGGGCAGGTGACGGAAGCCATGCTCGTGCATGAGCTTGTCGGCGGCGGAGAGCGCCATGTCCGGGCGGACGGAGTGCGGCGCAGCGGTCATGTAGGGGCGGACGGTGGGGATGGGCTTGCTCATCGCGGGCCTCGTGTTGCCAAGCCTCGGCTTGGCGGCGTGTTCAGCGTTGCGGGAAACCTCGTCGGCCCTTCGGTCCGCAGCCAGGGACTTGCGGTGCGGGCCGAGTCGGCGGCGGGGGACCGTGGGCGGTGGGGCGGCACGGCACAAGCGGCGTTGACGCAAGCCACATGCCACAAGACCTGATGCAGGGCGTTCCCCTCAGCCCTCGCCGGTGGCATGCTGTTCGCAGTCTTGACGCAAAAAATGCGCAACTCCTTGCGGACTGCGAAAATGCTGCGCACGGCACTCTGCGACGAGGAGCTGGCTGACGGCGACCCCTTCGCACGGCAGGGCTTGGCACACAGGCGGCTGGGGTACGCGGGCCAGGTCAGATCGACCGGGCTCTTCAGGCTGGCACCTGCCTTGCTTCGAATCCTGGGAGATCCAGCTGGCGAGCCATTTTCCGGCGCCGCGCCACCCTGGCCCCGATCACGGAGGAAGTAACGATGGCAAGCGACGAGAAGATCATCCTGATGGGCGTCGATTTTAGTGACGGTGCGGCCCGTGCTCTGCAGTACGCGGTGCAGCTTGCCGAGCGACTGCATAACCGCCTGCACCTGATCCACGTATACGAGCCGATCGCCATGGTGGCGCCGGAAGCGGTGCTGCTGACCGGCGAAGTGCAGGGGCAGATCGCGGCCGAGCGACAGGAGCGCGTGCGCCTGCTGGAAGAGTGGGTCGCTCGGCAGGTCGCCGGTCGGGTGCCGGTGACGACGAATGTCGTTGATGGCCTGCCTTTGGACTCGCTCTTGGGCGAGATCGGGCGGGTGCAGCCCGAGCTTGTGGTCGTCGGCAGCCACGGACGCGGGGCGATCCTGCGGATGCTGATGGGCAGCGTGTCGACGGCCCTGTGTCGGCGCTCGCCGGTGCCGGTGGTCGTCGTGCCGCCCGCCGAGCAGGGAGCGAGCCACTGATGGCGCAGCACTCCTCTTGTGACGCTGCGGTTTCATCGATCCGCTCGGGCGAGCGAGTGTTTATTCACTCGGTCGCGGCGGCTCCCCAGCGCCTGATCGCAGCCATGACGGCGCGGGCGGCTGAGCTACGCAACGTCGAGATCGTGCACCTGCACACCGAAGGCGTGGCTCCTTACGCCGCTCCGGAATATGCGCAAAGTTTTCGCATTAACGCACTCTTCGTCGGAGACAACGTGCGAGCCGCGGTCCGCAGTGGCCGCGCCGACTACGTGCCGGTCTTCCTGTCCGAGGTGCCGCACCTGTTCCGCGAGCGCATCCTGCCGCTGGATGTCGCGCTGCTGCAGCTCTCGCCGCCGGATCGGCACGGCTTCTGTTCGCTGGGGGTCTCGGTCGATGTCGCGCTAGCGGCGGCCCACTCGGCCCAGCGGGTTATCGCGCAGATCAACCCGCGCATGCCACGCACGCACGGCGACGGTCTGATTCATATCAGCCAGCTCAGCGAGGCAGTCTTCTGCCACGACGAGCTCCCCGAGCGCCCACCCGCTCCCCCTTCGGAGGTCGAGCTTTCGATCGGCCGACACTGCGCCAGCCTCATCGAAGACGGCGCGACGCTGCAGATGGGCATCGGCAGCATCCCCAACGCAGTCCTTTCCTCGCTGCACAACCATCGCCGCATCGGCATCCACACCGAGATGTTCTCCGATGGGGTGATCGATCTCGTCGAGCGCGGCGTGATCACCGGCGAAGAGAAGGTCAGTCAGCGCGGCAAGATCGTCGCCGGCTTCGTCAACGGTACGCGCCGCTTGTACGACTTTATCGACGACAACCCGCAGGTGGTGATGCGCGACATCGGCTACGTCAACGACACCGCCATCATCCGCCAGAATCCCAAAGTCACGGCGATCAACAGCGCCATCGAAGTCGATCTCACCGGCCAGGTGTGCGCCGACTCGATCGGTCCGCTGCAGCACTCTGGCGTCGGCGGGCAGATGGACTTTATGCGGGGAGCGGCCTTGTCAGCCGGAGGCAAGCCGATCATCGCGCTGCCTTCCAGCACGCATCGCGGAGAGCCGCGGATCGTCGCGCAGCTAAAGCCAGGCGCCGCAGTGACGACCACTCGAGCCCACGTTCACTACGTGGTCACGGAGTACGGCGTCGCCAATCTGTATGGGAAGAATCTTGGTCAGCGGGCGCAGGCCATGATCGCAGTCGCTCATCCCAACCACCGCGAGGCTCTGATGGCCGCGGCGCACGAGCGATTTGGTGTCTAAACAGGCGGCGGGGCAGCCTGCGCTGCTCGGCCGAAAGTAGGGGAGTGCCATGTCGGTTACCGGCCGCATCCTGATAGTCGATGACGAAGCCAACGCGCGATCTGCTCTGGCGGAGCTTTTGCGCGAAGAGGGGTACTCGGTAGAGACGGCGGCGGACGGCTTTAAGGCCCTGCCCAAGCTGGCCGAGTTTTCACCCGATGTCGTCGTGACCGACCTGAAGATGCCGGGCCTTGATGGCTTGGGTCTGATGGGCAAGGCGCTAGAGCACGATCCCGAGCTGGTCGTGGTGGTGATGACCGCCTTTGGCGCCATTGATACCGCCGTGGCAGCGATGCGGGCGGGGGCGGCGGACTACCTGACCAAGCCGATCAACTTCGACGAGCTGACGCTGGTCATCGCTCGCGCGATCGAGCGGCGACGGCTGCGGGCCGAGGCCGGACAGCTTCGCGAGCGCCTGTCGGAGCGACACAAGATCGCCAACATCATCGGCTCTAGCCCGGCGATGCAGAAGGTCTTCGACACCGTGCTGCAGGTGGCGCCGTCGCGCGCCTCGGTGCTGATCAGCGGCGAGAGCGGCACCGGCAAGGAGCTAGTGGCCGCCGCGCTGCATCAGCACAGCCCGCGGGCTTCTGGCCCGTTTGTGAAGCTGCACTGTGCCGCCTTGTCAGAGACCCTGCTTGAGAGCGAGCTGTTCGGCCACGAGCGCGGCGCGTTCACCGGCGCCATGACCCGGCGCGACGGCCGCTTCCAGCAGGCGGATCGCGGCACCCTGTTCCTCGACGAGATCGGCGAGATCTCGCCCGCTGTCCAGGTCAAGCTGCTGCGCTTCCTGCAAGAGCACGAGTTTGAGCGGGTCGGCGGCAACCAGACGATCAAGGTCGATGTCCGCATCATCACCGCGACGCATCGCAACCTGCTGGAGCGGGTCAAGCAGGGCCTGTTTCGCGAAGACCTGTATTACCGCCTCAACGTGGTGACGATTGACGTGCCGGCTCTGCGGCAGCGGACATCGGACATTGGCCTTTTGACGCATCACTTCCTTAGCCGCTACGCCAAAGAGAACGGCAAGCCGATCAACGGGATTACCGACGATGCCATGGAGAAGCTCCTGCGCTATCCCTGGCCTGGCAATGTGCGCGAGCTAGAAAACGCCATCGAGCGTGCGGTGGTGATCTGTCGCAGCGAGGTTATCCGCCCCGAAGACCTCGCGATCACCGTACTATCGAGTACAAGCGGGTCGAAGCAGGATGGGTATCCCCCGGTACCCGGGTCGCGCTTGGCGGAGATCGAGCGCTTTGCGATCCTCAAGACGCTGGAGCACACCGGCGGCTCGACATCCAAAGCGGCGGAGATGCTGGGAATCTCGCCGCGAAAAATTCAGTACAAGCTCCGCGAGTACCAGCAGCGGCCCTCGGCGAGCAAGCCCCCTGTTCCCGCGTAGCGAGTCCTGCAGGCAGTCATACAGGAGTCCATCATGCGATCTGGAACGTACAACATTGCCGTCGGTATCGACTTCAGCGACAGCTCGGCTGGCGCGATGTATCACGCGCTGGCTCTGGCCGAGCGGCTAGGGGCCACGCTGCATCTGGTGCACGTCGCGCCGGTGCAGGGGAGCCTGTCGGCGCCGACCGATCTGGGGCTGAATGTGCCTCCCGAGTTTGAAGAAGCGCAGCAGGCGCGCGAGCGGCTGGAGCGCATGCGAGTCATGCTGGGCAACAAGACCACCGTCGAGCTGCACCTGCGGATTGGCGATGCGGTAGAGGGCTTTCTGCAGCTGATCCGCGAGCTGAAGCCGGACATGGTGGTCGTTGGTAGTCATGGTCGCGGGGCGGTGATGCGGCTCCTTCTGGGCAGCATCTCGACGCAGCTTGCGCAGCGTAGCCCGGTGCCGGTGCTGGTGGTTCCGGCCCCCGGGCGCGAGATCCCGACGCAGGGCAGCGAGCCGGTCGTCGAGCCGCCGCTTCCGTCGGTGGGCGAGGGAGTCTCGGAGTCGATTGATGTCAACCAGGCCAACGATGCGGGGAGCGGATCGGTGAATGTCTCGCCGGCTGGCACCTCGGGCTATGACATCAACCCGGAGCTGCGGGTTCGCTACTAGGCGAGACGGTGCGGGTTAGTGGGAGGAGGGGGAGAGGGGGCGGGGGAGGCGGATTAGGAGGGTGGCGCCGCCGAGGGGGCTGTCTTCGATGGTGATGGCGCCGCGGTGCTGCTCGATGATCGAGTGCACCAGGGGGAGGCCGAGGCCGGAGCCGGTCTCTTTGGTTGTGAAGAACGGCTCGAAGATGCGGGGCCGGATCGACTCGGGGATGCCACTGCCGCTGTCTTCGATGCGCAAGAGCGCCGAGCCCTCGTCTTCACTCAGTCGGATGCGTACGACCCCGCCCCGGGGGGTGGCCTCGACGGCGTTTTGGGCGACGTTGAGCAGTGCCTGTTGCAGCAGAGTGGCATCGCCTTCGACCTGCGGGCGAGCTTCGATCTCGCGCAGCACCTGGAGCTCAGCGCGCGTCGCTTGGGGTTGCAACGAGACCAGCACGGAATCGACGACGGTCACCAGATCGACGCGCACCGGGGTGAAGTCGCGCGGACGGGCGAACTGCATGAAGTCGGCGACGATTTGATTGAGGCGACGGATCTCCTGCTGCACAAGCTCCAGCGGCTCTAGCAGGGGGGCGGCCTGCTCGCTGCCAAGGCGGCGCAGCCGGCGCTCCAGCAGGGTCAGCTGCAGCGAGGCGGCGTTGAGCGGATTGCGAATCTCATGCGACAGACCGGCCGCGAGCGTGCCGACGGCGGCTAGCTTCTCGGCGATGACGGAGCGGCGACTTAGCTGCTGCTTCTCTTCAGCGAGAGCGACGTGGCGAAGCGCCTGATGGACGGTCAGAAGCAGGCTGTCCGCTGAGCTGGGCTTGGAGAGGTAGTCCCAGGCGCCGGCCTGCATGGCGGCCACCGCCGACTCCAGGGTGACGGTTTCGCTGAGCAGGATGATCTCGCAATGCGGCTGTCGCCGCTTGAGCTCACTAGCGAGGAGCGAGCCGTCGCCATCGGCCAGCTGTACATCGATCACAGCCACCGCGAATTCGTCGCGGCTGGTCAGCGCCTCGGCCGAACCAGCCATCCGCAGGACGCGATAACCGGCGCCCTGCAGGAGTTCATGATGGCGGCTGCCGAGATCCCGGTCGCCTTCTACGATGAGTACAGTCTTTGGATTGACGTTCGCCATGGCTGGTCCTGCCGCCGGATGAATGGGGTCGCTGATGAGGAGACCCCCGGGTGCGACTGACCCCCTAATCCCTATGCAACCGCAGTGCCGATGGTCTGCGGATCCCCCTGGGCTGGCAGGGAAAACGCTCGATCGATGTCTTTTGCGGCATGGTCAGGCATCGCTCCTCATCGCGAGCGATCAGCCTGCCCGAGCCGAGGCTCGGTTCCAAGGGGGCTGCGCCGGACGACGCGACCCAGCAGGCCGGGCTGGGGTCGCAGGGTGAGCCCGGGCTCGGGGGTGACGTCTGGCTGCTCACCCTCGAATCGGAGCTCGCTAAGCAGGCTCGTCAGGATGACCTGGGCAAGCTGCAGCGCCAGCCCCATGCCGATGCAGGTCCGCGGCCCGGCCCCGAACGGTAGGTAGGCGAAGCGATCGACGCGCGGCCCCTGAAGAAAGCGCTCGGGACGGAACTTCTCGGGCTCGGGATAGAGATCTGGCCGACGGTGAAGCGCATACGGACAGATGATCAGGATGGCGTCCTTGGCCAGCGCGCAGTCGGCGATCGGCAGCGCGCGGTTGGTCTGCCGGCCCATGATCCAGGCCGGTGGATACAGACGGATGGTCTCGCTGAGCACGGCTCGCAAGAGCGGGCTTTGGGCGCGGGCGGGCGACGCGTCGGTCGGACTCGACAGCTGCGGACTTGATAGCTGCTGATGCAGCTCGGCATCGATTGTTGGGTGCCCCGACAGACAGTGCAGGCACCAGCTCAGCGCGATCGATGTGCACTCATGCCCAGCCAGCAGAAAGGTCACGACTTCATCGCGCAGTTCCTGCGCAGCTAGCGGCTTTCCTTGCGGGTCACGGGCTTCGCGCAGGCGGCTCAGCAGATCATCGCCGGCCCCCGCCGGGTGGGTCGCTATCGCATGGTCGATGGCAGCGTGCAGCGCGGCGCGGTCGGCAGCGAAGCGGCGGTTGCGCGGGAGCGGCAGAAAGGGCAGCCAGGGGGCATCGAGGCGGGCATTGGTCTCGCGCCACAGCCGCTCGATCAGGGCTCTCGCCTCGGGCTTCACGAACAGATCGACCCCGACTAGGCCGCGGCTGATGATCTGCAGCGTTAGCTCGCGTAGCTCGCGATAGGCGTCGAAGATCTGGCCGGTCCGGGCGTAGCCCAGCCAGCGCTCGCGCAGCGGCGCGACGGCCTGTGCGGCGATATCGCCCATGCGCTCCAGGTTGGCTTGGCGAAACAGTGGCTGCACCAGCTTGCGACGCCGGGACCAGGGATCGCCTTCGGCCAAGAACAGACCCTGGCCAATGAGCGGGCGCAGGACGTGGTTGCCAAACCCTTTGCGGAAGTCTTCCGCGTCGTGCAGCAGCACCTCGCGGATGGCGGTCGGTGCGTTGACGAAGTAGAGCGGCAGCGGGCCGATGAAGAAGCGCAGGATGGGCTCGGGTCGTCGCGCCAGGCTGGTGTAGAACTGCAGCCGATCTCGCCACATCCAGCGCAGGCTGCCAAGAAGGGGCTCGCCGCGAATCTCTCCTACGGCGGGGGGCGTTGGGTCGGTTGCAGGCATCGGATCTCACTATGCTGCCGCAAGGTTCGTGCCGACTGCCAGCGAGCGGCCCCGGGGCGGTTGCTGCTTGACCGCAGTGCGGGGGAGAGCCGAACCTGATCCGATGTCAAACGGCATGTTCTTGGAGCTGCGCCCGCTTTGGGAAGCCGGCGTCGCCCTAGCCCTGGGCCTGCTCATTGGGCTGGAGCGCGAGCATGCCCGCGTCGAGGCCGCCGAGAACAATCCCTCGGCCAAGGGGGCGCGCACCTTCGCGCTGATCGCGCTTCTGGGCTATGCCGCCGCGCAGCTCGGACAGACGGTGCCGGCCCTGCCGCTGTGGACGCTGGCTGGGCTGTCGCTGCTGTTGTCGGCGCTGCACCTGGAAAAGACGCGTCGGATCCGTCCGGTCGAGGATGCGTCCGCTGCCAGTGCCAGCCCGCTGCCGCGGGGGGAAGATGTCACGACCGAGGTCGCAGCGCTGGTGACCTGCCTTTTGGGCATGCTGGTGCATCAGCAGCTGGGCGTGGCGGTCATGCTGGGGCTGTTCTGCATCGTCGTGCTGATCAGCAAGCCGTGGATGCGACAGCTGGCGAGGAGCGTGCGTCGATCCGAGCTCGTCGGCACGCTGCAACTCTTGCTGGCGCTGTTGATCGTGCTGCCGGTCGTCCCGGATCGCGCCCTGACCTTGTTCCCGCCGGTCGAAGGCGTTCTCAATCCGCGCAGCGTGGTGTTGTTCGTGCTGCTGATCGCCGGCGTCGGCTACGTCGGCTACGTCCTCACTCGCATCTTGGGGGCGCGCCGTGGCCTAAGCCTGGCAGGGCTGATCGGCGGCATGACCTCCTCGACGGCGGTGACGCTGGCGATGGGCGAGCGCACGCGTCGCAACCCCAGCCTGCTCTTGCCGGCGCTGCAGGGCGCGATCTTGTCGTACGGCGTGATGATGCTGCGTGTCCTATTGGTCACCTTGGTTGTCTATCCGCCGCTTGGGATGCGCCTACTCCTGCCGTCTTCGCTGATGGTGCTCGGCTATCTGATCGCCTTTGGCCTGGTGCTCCTGCGGGCTCGCAAGAGCGATGTCGCCGTCGAGGGTGAGAACTACGGCCTGGTCTCGCTGAGCAATCCCTTTGAGATCCTGCCGGCCCTGAAGTGGGGCCTGCTGTACATCGGCGTGGTGCTGACCGCCAAGGTCGCGCGGACCTATCTTGGCGTCCGTGGCCTGTACCTGGCGGCGGCGGCGGCGGGCTTGGCGGATGTCGATTCGATCGTCGTGGCCTCGTCCAAGCTGACGCAGCAAGGGGGCGAGCCGCTGCGCGTGGGCGTGACGGCGATCTGGATCGCGGTCGCCTCGAACACGGTGGTCAAGACCGGCATGGCGCTGTGGAGCGGGGGTCGCAGCTACGGCCTGCGCATCCTGCTGGGTCACCTGCCGGCGCTTATCTTGGGCGGGCTAGCGCTCTTGTTTTTTGTGTAGGCCGCTTGCGCTCTTAGGATGCTCTCGATGATCTCTTCGTCCGTTTGTCGACTGGTTGTCCTCACGGGTGGGCCAGGGGCTGGCAAGACCGCCATCCTGGACATCGCCCGTCGCAGCTTTGGTCAGCGCGTGCTGGTCCTGCCCGAGTCAGCCAGCATCCTGTTTGGTGGTGGCTTTTGGCGCAGCAGCAGTCCGGCCGGACGCAAAGCCGCGCAGCGCGCGATCTATTACGTGCAGCGGGAACAGCAGCGCATGGTCCTGGAAGAAGGCCTGCATCCGTTTGTGCTGTGCGATCGCGGCACGCTCGACGGCCTGGCCTACTGGCCAGAGGACGTGAGCAGCTTCTGGAGCGATCTGGGCACCACGTATGAGGCGGAGCTGGCGCGCTACGCGGCGGTGATCCACCTGCGTACGCCCTCGCAGGGCAATGGCTACAACCATCAGAATCCGCTGCGCACCGAAGACGCCGCACGCGCGGCCGAGATCGATGCCGGCATCCTGCAGGTGTGGTCCGCCCATCCACGGCGCACCGTCATCGACAGCAGCGAGGACTTCCTGACGAAAGTTCACGCCACGCTGGGCGTGATCGAGGCGCTGATCAAAGAGGGTGGCTAGGCGAGGTTAGCTAGGCCGCGCCTTTGCGCGCGTAGTACTGGTCGAAGCGTCCCTGCAAGAGCTGCTGCACCTGCGCCGGCCACCAGTGCGAGTGCCCCTTGGGCGTCGTATAGCCCGCCTCGGACAACAGGCGTGCTAGGCGGGGATAGCCGGGGCGCACGTAGGGCTCATCGGGGTGAATCTTGTGATGGCGCTCTTCGATGTCGGTGAGCAGCCGCTCCAGGTAGCGGCGCGGCGTCATGTGCTGCGTCTCGTCGAGGTTACGCAGGAGCTTGCGCACGCTAGTCTCGGTAAAGCAGCGGCCCTTGAGCGGCACGAAGCCTTCCGCGTTCAGCGAGCCGGCGATCTGTGCGTGGGTCATGCCCGAGCTGCGCAGTTCAAGCATCCGCTCTTTGACATCCCCGTCGCTGTGCGAGCGCTTGTTATAGGGTCGCGGCTCGGCCCAGCGCTGCCGCAGCTTGAGGTTGTAGAGCAGGCTCTTGGTCCAGCGCGCGCCCTTGGGCGGGGGAACACCGTCGGCGTTAAGCTGCGCCGCGATCTCGGTGATGCCCAGATCTTGCGCCAGCAGCCCCTTGATGCGCAGCAGCACCGCTTGCTGCTCGGGCTCTTCGGCCAAGACGCGAAAGCGTGGGTTGTCGGGGGCGGGGATGGTCTTGTAGCCGTAGGGCACGCGACCAAAGTGATAGCCCAAGCGTCGGATATGACGAATGGCTTCACGCGTGCGCTCGCCCGTCGCTTCGCGCTCCATCTGCGCAAAGACCAGCAAGATGCCGACGAGAGCCCGACCCAGCGAGGAGTCGAGACGGATCGACTCACGGATCGCCACCAGCTCTTTTTCACCGCTCTTGAAGTAGCGCTCGTAGAGCTCGCAGAAGTGCTTGATCGATCGACTCAAGCGATCGAATTTGAGCACGATGAGCATGTCCGCGCCGCGGTTCAGCGTGGCCAGTGCTTCCTGCAGGCCGGGACGCTGATCCTTGCCGCCTGAGATCACGTCTTTGCAGACGCGAACCAGGCTGTAGCCATGCGCGGCGCAGTACTGCTCAATCGCTGCCACCTGCGCATCCAGAGACAGGCCATCTGCTGCCTGCATATCGGTCGACACCCGCACGTAACCTACGGCACGCCGCATACCGATATCGTCGCGAAATCGCGAGCTTAGGGCAATCCTGTGGGCACAGCCGCTGCGACGGCATACAGCACCAGTCAGTGTGGTGGATCGTCTGCACGGACTTACAAGAGAGCCATCGCGGCGTTTCCGCCATGTAGCGAGAATCGCTGCGAAAATCGCGGGGCTGTCCTGCAAAACTCAGTGGATCGCAGGGGGCGGCCCGGGGCACGATGGGAATGTGTCGCACTCTGTTTCCTATGATCGCGTGCTGCAGGAGCTCAAAGCACTTCGTCGGGCGTCGCAGCAGCTGTCGCAGTGCCTCGAAGACGGGCTCGCTGCCGAGGGGGAGCCTGCCTTATTGCCCGCCGCTTTCGTGAAGAGCGTTCCCGGGTCGGCGGCTGCGTCGCGCCGTTCGGGCTTGCAGCTCACCCGTCCGCGCCGCCGAGGAGTTCACTAATGCGTCCCAAGCTGCCGCCGCGAGTCGTTGGCATCTACCGCGATCGCGATCGCTTCCGCGTCGTCCTCTGTGAGGATGGCAAGCGCAAGTCGCTGATCCTCTCTTCGCAGGAAGAAGCCCAGCGCGTCGCCAGCGAGCTCGCAAGCTCACTGAGCCAGCCCAAACGGCAGTACACCGTTGGTGAAGCACTGGCGCAGTGGACTGACGAACGACTGCGCGCCGCCCTGTGCAAGCCGCTGACCATTCGTGAGCAAGATGCTCGCCTGCGCGGCTTTCTTTCGCCCTGCCTGAATCGCCCCATCCCCAGCTTCACCACCGAGGCAGCGAGCCAGCTGTACAGCGACTTCGTCACCCGGCCAGCTCCCAAATCGGGTAAGCCACCTGCGGCGGCATCGCATCGCCTGTATCTCAAGCTCAGCCGAGCCTTGTTTAGCTGGGCCGTCGAGCAGCGACTTTGCACGCAGAATCCGTTTGCCGCGGTGAAGCCAGTCGGGCGCGTGCAGCACGGCAAACCGCAGCTACGCATCGACGAGGCACGACGCTTCTTGGCCGCCACCTTCCAGCATCACGCCGAGACCGGAGAGCCTCTGGCCATTGGCGTCGCCGCGGCGCTGCTGATGGGGCTGCGCACCGGCGAAGTGCTGGAGCGCAGGGTGCGCGATATTGAAGACAGTGCGCGCGTGCTGTGCATCGAACGCGGCAAGACCCATAACGCCAGCCGACGGCTTGAAGTGCCAGCGGTCCTGCGTCCGTACTTGAGCGCGCTCAGCAGCGGTCGGCCCGGCGATCAGCTGGTCTTTGGCCATAGTCACGCCGGGGGGCCGCGCAGTCGGCAGTTCATGCACACGCTGGTGCGTCGCCTGTGTCAGCAGGCCGGCGTGCCACCGATCTGTACGCACAGCCTGCGCGGTCTTTACGCCACGCTGGGGGTGCAGTCTGGCGCGGTGACGCATACGGTGGCGGCAAGCTTGGGGCACGGCTCGTTCGCAACGACGCAGCTGCACTATGCGCTGCCGGGATCGCTGGATGCGGTGCACACCCAGCGAGTGAGTGCTCTTTTGAGTCCACCTAGCGATCCTCAGAGTCTGCCTGCTCCCGTCGGAGGGGCGCTGTCCGGGCTGTCGGCCGAACAGATCGTGGCCCAGCTCGATGGCTTGACCCGCGCCCGCTTGCTTGCCCTGCTCACGCCTGAATCCCCCGCCAAGGACGGCGAGCCCACGCTGCCGATCGCAAGCAAGAGCGACCGTGATCGCTCAGCCAACTAGGCAGCCAACTAAGCAGCCAACTAAGCAGCCAACTAAGCAGCCAACTGGCGAGCCGATTCCTTCCGCCCTCGTCCGCGACGCATACAAGCGTGCGAAATTTCTCCGCTTTGCGGGGCGTGAACAGTATCCGGCTTAAGGTCGCGATGCAGGATGTCTTTGCGGTGGGCGGCGGCAAGGGCGCTGGCGATCTGGCGGGCGTAGCGCAAGAGCTCTGGCAGAGGTGGTCGGCGGCGCAGCACGGTGCGCAGGGTCTCACCCTCTAGGTACTCCATCACCAGATAGGACGACCCGTCCGCGAGGCGGCCGGCTTCAGAAACACCGACGATGCCGCGATGGCGGATGATGTTGACGGCGCGTGCTTCGTTGAGCAGGCGGGCGTGTAGCTCGGACTCGCCCGGTGGCAAGACTTTGATCGCCACCGTCCGAGCCAGCGCCTCGTCTACGGCTTCATAGACAGTGCCTGCCCCGCCCTGGCCGATGCGCCGCACGATGCGGAAGGCGCCGATCGTGATAGGGGCGGGGGTCTCGTCCTTGGGAGCGGAGTCCGCCATGCCGCTCGTAGATGATAAGCCGATCGCCGCCCCTCGCACCGCTTGTAGACAAAGCATGCGCTACGTTAGGATTTTTTAGATCGTGTCGAATCTGCCGCAGCGGCGCACGCTAGTGCTCCTCTTTCTGCTGTACATGGCGCAGGGGCTGCCATTCGGCTTTCAGAAAGAGCTGTCTTCGTTCCTGCGCGAGACCGGGGTGTCGCTCGACAAGATCGGCTTTACGCGGGCGCTGTCGGCCCCCTGGATGGCCAAGGCGCTGTGGGCACCGCTCGTCGATCGCTTTGGCTCCGAGCGCTTCGGCCGCCGCAAGTCGTGGATCATGCCGATGCTGATCTTGCTCGGCCTGACCTGCATCGTGACGGCGTTTTTTCCTCCCGGGCGCGGGCTGTTCGGGCTGCTTAGCCTGATCCTGCTCATGAACCTGTTCGCCGCTACGCAGGACATCGCCGTCGATGGCTTGGCGGTGGATCTCCTGCGCGGCAAGGCGCTGGGGCCGGCCAACACCGCGCAGGTCGTCGGCTACAAGGCCGGCATGCTGATGTCTTCAGCGCTCTTGGTTCCGCTTTATCCGTGGATCGGCTGGCACGGCATCTTGTGGGCGCTGGGCGGGCTGCTGCTGATCTGGGCGGCGGTACTGATCCCGTTTCGCGAGCCTCCCGCCCCCGAGCAAGTGGCTGAAACGCGACGCTCCCTGCGGGCGGTGATGCAGACGATGTGGCAGTCGCTCAAAGAGCCCGGCGCGCTGTGGCTGGTGCTGTTTGTCGCGACCTACAAGATCGGCGAAGAGCTGGTCGATCCGATGCTGCGCGCCTTCCTGATCGACGCAGGCTATCGCAAAGAGCAGCTCTCGCTGTGGATCGGCAGCTACGGCATGGTGGCTTCGCTGCTGGGCTCGGGCCTGGGCGGCTATGCGGCGGCGCGCTTCCCGCTGCTGTCGGCCGTGACGCTGGCCAGCATCCTGCGGGCCCTGTCGATGGTGGGGCAGTGGTACCTGACGGTGCTTGATCCCCCGGGCTCGCAGGCGGTGATCCTGGCAACGATCGGCGAGCACTTCTGCGGCGGCGCGCTGACCACCGTGATGTTCGCCTTCATGATGTCGCGCGTGAACAAGGCGATCGGCGGCACGCACTACACGCTCTTGGCCTGCGTCGAAGTCGTCGGCAAGCTGCCGCCCAGCCTGCTGTCCGGCGTGCTGGCGCGTCAGCTGGGCTACAGCACCTTGTTCGCGATCGGCACCGCGCTGTCGTTCCTGTTTCTGCTGCTGCTGATCCCGCTGCGCCGCAGTGATCCCGCCGCCACCGATCCGCCCGCCAGCTAGCGCCCGCCGTCGCTGTCGCCGTCGCTCGTCCTACCAGCCCGCAGCGCGCAGCGCAGAAAAGATCATGCGCGTCGCGCGGCTCTTGTTCAGCGTGTAGAAGTGGATGCCCGGGGCCCCGCGCTGCAAGAGCTCGATGCACTGCAGCGTTGCATGCGCGACGCCCAGCTCCAGCACGGCTTCGGGGTCGTGCTGGTGGCGCTCTAGCTGCAGGCGCAGGCGCATCGGGATGGTGGCGCCGCACAGGCGGGTGAAGCGATCGACCTGCTCGAAGCTGGTGATCGGCATGATGCCCGGCACGATCGGCACGCGTACCCGCGCCGTCTGCGCTCGCTGCAGGAAGTCGAAATAGAACGCGTTGTCGAAACACAGCTGGGTGATCAGAAACTCGGCGCCGGCCTCGACTTTTGTCGCCAGGTGCCGCAGATCGTTGTCGCGGCTCTCCGCTTCGGGGTGGCCTTCGGGATAGATCCCCTCGAGC
>CALFYE010000319.1 GCA_937952145.1 uncultured Myxococcales bacterium | reverse complement strand
ACAAACATGAGTCTGTGTAGGTATGGGCTTAAATTCCGATAGCGTCCGTGTCAAGCGTTTTCTTGTTCTCCGTCGCTGGTGGGCTTAAAGAAGAGGACCCTGGGGGGCACTCAGGCTGCGTTCAAAGTGTGTGATCGCTCACATTTGGTGCAAGGTAGCGGGGCGGGTGGTCCGCGCGGAAGGTTGGCCGGGGGATGGAGGACGGGGGCGGAAGGATTGGGGGGGTATTAGGTGGGTGGGGCGGAAGGGAATGAGTTTGGCCGTGGGGACTTATGACGGTTCGAGGATGCTGCGGATGGCTTTTAGCAGCTGGCGTTGGCCGGCGGCGGTACCGCAGATCTTCGTCAACTGTTGATGAGCAGCCTCGGCTACTGATGCAGAGGCAATAGCTGCTTTGAGGTGCTTCTGCAGAGTGAGATCGAGGCCGATAATTTCTCGATTTGCTACCACTCGCTCCATATGCCTGCTCATTGTATTGATATTTGGGACTTGGGCCCATGGGGCACGCTCGCGAAACCGATGACGGACGGCATGGATAACCGACTCATTGGTCTTTAGCAGATAACGCAAGACGTCTGGCTGGGCTGTGAATTGCTGAAATAAAGCCGACTGATCGGCGGTGGCGCGATATCCGATAAGTAACGATAGCCGATTAATATGCTCGCGCCTCTGGATTTTGTCTTGATGAATCTGATACATTGACTCGCCTGTGAGCCGCTTTACTCGGCGCCCGGCGATGTAGATTTGCCACTCTCGCAGATTTGTTAGGATGCCCACGTCAAAGTTATCCCTCTGACGGCGCAGGTATTTCGAAACCATGTCTTCCTTCAGGCGAATATCGATTGGCTTGACCTCTACATGCACATGCGTCCCGTCCTCATGACATAGTTTATAGTCAATGAATCCTCGCTTTGAAGCCTGTGGTTCGATGCGTTCAAACGGCCAACCGAAGCAGTGCTGTAGAACTTCATGAACATACCTGGACGTATTGGCTTCTGTTTTTTGGCCGATACCGGTTTTCAGTCTTTCCAATAGCCAATGTTCTTTCGCCATCTGAGGTGTCCTTTGGCTGGCGAGCGGTAGGGTTCGACAGTGGGTGTGGGTGGTTAGGCGGCTTGGCTGGTTGGGAACTGCCCGCTCTGGCTCTTGCGGAAGATGTGCAGGAAGGCGCGGAGGGCGACGGATTCTTTGTCGGCGTCGGTGTAGGGCGGGGTTGGCAGGGACTCGTATACGCGGTTGAGGATGAGGACTTTGACCTGTGACTGGGTCTGGTCTTTCTGGGTCCAGTTGTCCAGGGAGGCGATGCAGCGCTGTAGCTCGGCGAGCAGGGTGCGGCTGGCGTCTTTGATCCGCTCGCGCTGGGCTTTGGTCAGGTTGTCGCGCTCTAGTAAGTCGAAGAGCGCTAGCTCCTCTTCGCTCAGTCCCTCGCGCACGGCGCGGCGCTGTTCTTGGTTCAGGCCTTCTATGAACTCGATCACGCGGGCGAACGTCTCTTCCAGGGTGACCCGGTCCTTCTCGCGGTTGTAGTCCGCGACGATCTCCGAGTATTTCTTGTAGTAGTCCATGCGCAGCGGGTTCTGCTGGAGCATGGCGTGGAGCTTGGCTTCGACCATCTCTTGGATGGCTTTTAGCGTGGTCGCTTTGCGCTTCACTTTGCTCTCGAACTCTTGGCGCAGCTTGTCTAGATCGATCTTGCTGAGGTCGTATTGGCGCGGCTCGGGCGACTGGTCGCTGGGCTTCTGGGCGCGAATGGCTTCGCCGACGATGTTGTGAAGCTCCTTCAGGATGTCGGTGACGTCGGCCCCCTGCCGCTTTTCGCTGAGCTTGCGGAAGATGGCTTCGATGTTGTCGTGACGTTCGGCGAACACCACGGCGGTGCGGTCGGTGACCAGCGCCTTGAAGCGCGCAAATACAATCCCCGCCAGGATCTCAAAGCGCCGTCGTGCTTCGTCGCCTCGGTTCAGCGCCTCCACGGCATCGGCAATGGCCTTGATGCGCGGAAAGCCTTTAGTGCCGGGAATGAGGCTGGGGTCAAAGCCGTGGGCGCGCAGGTGGGCTTCGGTCTGCTCCAGGGCCTCTTCCAGCGCGCGCACGCGCTCGGCGATGGGGGCGACCACTTCCTCCTGACCGCCGGCGCCATCATCGCCCAGTGCGTACTGGGCGAGTGCAGCGCGCAGGCTCTTGAGCATGCCGTTGTAGTCGACGATCAGGCCGAAGTCCTTGCCGGGATAGCAGCGATTGGCGCGAGCGATGGCCTGCATCAGCGTGTGCGCCTTCATCGGCTTGTCGATGTACAGCGTCGATAGCGATTCGACATCAAAGCCGGTCAGCCACATGGCGCAGACGATGGCGACGCGGAACGGGTGCTTGGCGTCTTTGAACGCCAGGTCCACGTCGAGGCGCTTGCCATCCGGCGTGTCGAAGCCCTGCTTCATCAGGGCGCGATGCGGGATGATGTCGAAGTCCCACTTCTTGAAGTCGGCGACCTCGTTCTGCCCTTCGCTGATGATGATCTCGATGATCGTCTCTTTCAGCCACGTGGCTTGCTGTTCAAGCAGCCTGCGTTTGTCTGGGTCGTCCTCGGCAGCGGCTTGGGCGGTGACTGCGGCCAGCTTGGTCTGCCAGCGCGGCAGGATGCGCTGGTACATGCGCGCGCAGGTCAGCTTGTCCAGACAGACCAGCATCGCCTTGCCCGACTGCCAGCGCGCGGTGCAGTGTTCAACGAAGTCATCGGCCAGCGTGTCCAGACGATCCGGGGCGGTCAGGACTTCGTAGTCCTTGCCCAGAAGCTTCTCTAGCTTCGCCTCTTGATCGGGGTCTAGCTCGGCCTCTGCAACTTTCTGCGCGATGCGGTCGTTCAGATCGAGTCGGGCAATGCCCAGCTTCTCGCCGCGGTTCTCGTACACCAGCTTGACCGTCGCGCCGTCTTCTTCGGACCGCTTGAAGTCGTAGCGCGAGACGTAGCTGCCAAAGATCCGCCGCGTCAGGTGGTCCTGCTTAAACAGCGGCGTGCCGGTGAAGCCGATGAAGGCCGCGCAAGGCAGCGCCAGCCGCATATTGCGTGCCAGCTTGCCCGCTTGCGTGCGGTGCGCTTCGTCGGATAGGACGATGATGTCATCCCGCGTGCTGTAGGGCTTTTCGGGATCGACGTCCTTGTTGAACTTGTGGATCAGGCTGAAGACATAGCGGTGGTTTTCGGTCAGCGCCCGCATCAGCGCGTCACCGCTTTCGGCGCGCGGCGTGGTCTTGGCATCGGTGACACCGCAGCCGACGAAGGTCTGATAGATCTGCGTGTCCAG
The DNA here is from genome assembly GCA_937952145.1 of uncultured Myxococcales bacterium. Taxonomy (GTDB): domain Bacteria; phylum Myxococcota_A; class Polyangia; order Palsa-1104; family JAEUJZ01; genus JAEUJZ01. The sequence goes on along the minus strand of CALFYE010000319.1, from coordinate 1,170 downwards.
TTCCTTCCGGTCGGTCATGATCACGAAGGTGAAGCGGGTGGAGATCTTGCGCCGGACCTTTTCGGTGAAGAACGACATCGAATAGGACTTGCCGCTGCCCTGCGTGTGCCAGAACACGCCAATCTTGCCCAGGTCGGGGTGCGAAGGTTCGATGAAGGTGACCTTCTTGCGGGGCGTCTTGCGGCTGGGCTCGGCGCGCTGTTCCCCGTCTGTCAGCTCGTCGGGGCTTAGCTGCACCGGCTTGTACAGGGGCTGCTGGGCGGCCTTTAGCTGCGCCTTCAGTGACTCTTGCCGGCGCACCGCTTCGACGGCCAGGTTGACGCCAAGGACCTGCTGGTTGCGGGCGACGATCTTGCGCACCGGCCCGGGCTTACTGGCGTCGAACAGGACGAAGTTTTCGACGATATCCAGCAGGCGTTCCTTGCGCAGCATGCCGCGCAGCAGCACCTCGGCCGCGACGCTGCCCTTGTCCTTTTCATCCTCGCGTTTCCATTCCGCGAAGTGTTCCCAGGCGCTGGTGATCGATCCGTAGCGCGCCTTGTCGCCGTTGCTGACAATCAGGAACGCGTTGTGGTGAAAGGCATGGGCGATGACCGATTCATCCAGGTAGTCGCGCAGGTTCTGATCAAAACCAGCGCGGATGTTCTTGTAGATGGCCTTTAGCTCGATGAACACCAGCGGCAGGCCGTTGACGAAGCAGACCAAGTCGGCGCGGCGGTTGTAGCCGGGTGTACGCAGGCCGGTGATCTCTAGCTCGCGCACCACGACGAAGCGGTTCCGCTCCGCATCGTCGAAGTCCAGGACCTGCGCCCGCGGCGACCGAAGCTGCCCGCGCGCGTCGCGATAGCTGACTGGGACGCCGTTTTTGATGAAGTCGTACTGCTCTTGGTTGTGCTGCAGCAGCGATCGTGAGACGTCGTGCCGCGTCAGCTTGTCCACCGCCTGCGCGATGGCCGGCGGCGGCAGCGCTGGATTCAGCCGAGTCAGCGCCGCCTGCAGATCCCGCGTCAGCACCACGTCGCGGCTGTCGGCCCGTCCCAGCGTGCCCGCCGGCCCAAAGGTCTCCTTCTTCCAGGCGTACTCAGACTCCCACCCCAGCTCTCCCTGAAGGAACTCGGCAAAGGTCGTCTGTACCAGTCGGTCCTCGCTGTTGAGGTCCGTGTACGCCAT
>CALFYE010000318.1 GCA_937952145.1 uncultured Myxococcales bacterium | reverse complement strand
AATGGTCGAGGAGCTGCGCACCATCCGCCAGCGGAAGCTGCGTCCGCCCGAGAGCTGCGTGAAGTAGTCACGCAGAGCGTGGCGGCTCTCTTCGGAGACGCCTTCAAAGCGCAGGGCGCAGGCGTGATCGGGCGCATAGGTCTGGTTGTCGCAGCGTACGACGCGGCCCGACAGCGTGATCTCGCCCGGCCGACCCGGCACCGAGATGCGCAGCGGCAGGCGGTCACCAATCGGCAGGGCGCGGGTGGTTCGCAGCAGCATGCCGTCAGGGCTGAGGTCGATGGTGGTGCCCAGGTAGTTGTCGCCGGTCCCGCCCAGAAAGACATGCGCGCGTACCGGATAGCGCTCGTGCTCGCGAGCGGCAAAGCCCAGGAAGCGGGCCAGCGCGGTGTAAAGCGCCGGGGCCTGCTGCGGCCACTCGACCACCTCATCAAAGAGCCCGGAAGCGCCCGCCGGGGCAGCCGCCCCATTGACCAGGATGAGGATCAGCGGCGGTGCGGCAGCACGGCGAGTCGAACGCACGGCCTGACTGATGCTGGCAGCGTTCTGGTCCCCAAGCTGCGAACCGACCAGGCAGATATCGGCACCACGCGCCAGGCGCTCAAGAAGCTCGGGCAGCGTGCGCACCACCTGGACGCGCAGATCTTTGCGATGCAGCAGGCCCTGCTGGAGATCATGCGGCAGCTCCGGCGAAAAAGCGGCGACGATGGTCTTCACGGCCCGATTCTAACATTATCCGCGAGCCAACCAGGGAGATGGTAAGCGCGCATTCTTTACCCCCGCGCCCGCTCCCCGTTGTCGCGACCTGACAGCGTTGCCGGGGCGCTGTTCGGGTTGGCGCTTACTTGCCGGAGGCACGCGTCGGCAGGTCACCGAAGCGTCGCACTTTGTTGGGGCCGGCCTTTTTTCCGTCGCTGCGCCCGCCAGGCTTCTTGCCGATCGGCGCCGGATCAACAGCCGCACCAGGCGGGGACTGCGTCGGAGAGGCGGGCGGAATGGCGGCGGCATCGGGGGCGGGAGTCGGCGGACCAGCCGGGCTGTGTCCCGTGGCGCCCGATCCCGTTGTGGCCTGCGGCACAGTCGTCACACCGGTCTGTGGCCTGGGAGGGGGCGGCGCCTGACTATGCAGCCAGATCCAGCCTCCAGCCAGCAGGGCCAGACCGCTAACCACTGACGCCGTGATGACCATGCGCGTGCGGCGGGCCGCCTGCTGGTTCGCCCCCCCGCTCTGGAACTGCCGAATCGGCATCGTCGAGCTAGACAGCCGCAGCAGTCCGCCCCCCTGCGCCTGGAGCTCGTTCGCCAACAAGTCGATCTGCTCGACGATCTGGGCCATGCTCGGGCGCTCGCTCGCTTCTTTGGCGAGGGCTCGACGCACCAGCGCCTGCAGGTCGGCCGGGACGTGGGTCGGCAGCGGGGGCGGTTCTTTGATCAAGTGCTGGCGCAGGATGCCGCCCGTGCTGTCTGAGACAAACGGTGCTTCGCCGGCCAGAAGTTCGAACAGGATCACGCCGAAGGCGTAGACGTCGATGCGGTCGGTGGGGGCGCTCTGCCCTTCGATCTGCTCGGGCGCCATGTACGTCGGCGTGCCCAGCGAGACGCCGGTCGTTGTATTGCGCGTCCCACCTTCGGCCTGGTCGAGCTTGGCGATGCCAAAGTCGAGGATCTTGGCCCGCTCCCCCGACGGCGTATCGGGATCTTTGACCAACATAATATTGTCGGGCTTGAGGTCGCGATGGACGATGCTGCGGTTGTGGACCGCGGCCAGCGCCGAGGCGACCTGGCGGGCGATCTGCAGCACCTCGACGACGCCCATGCCGGACGGTCGGCCCGTCGCTGGATCGCGATTCTTGTCACGCACGCGCTCGAAGCGATGCCACAGCGACTCGCCTTCGAGAAACTCCATGATGATGCACAGCGCGCCCTCGGCAGTGCGGGTGTAGTCGTAGACTTTCACCAGCCCGGGGTGGCCGACCATGCTGACCAGCCGCGCCTCGTCGATGAAGCGCTGCACGAACTTGGCCTCTTTCGACAGGTGCGGGTGCAGGATCTTGATCGCGGCGCGCTGACCAATGTCGCTGTGCACTGCCTCGAAGACCGCGCCCATGCCGCCTTCGCCGAGCTTGCGCAGCACGCGATACTTCCCAATTTGGCTGCCGACGATGCTGCTTGGGGTCGTGAACTCAGGGTCCGATCGTGGCGACACCGTATCGCTAGCCGGCGTCTTGCGCCGTCGGCGATCCCCTTCGGGCGTCCGTCGCTTGGAGGCCATCGGAAGGCCACTCTCTTCTGCCGCCACAGACTCTGGTGTTGTCATTGCGCCTTGTGCCCGTTGGGCGAATCACCTGGCCCGTTTGCCTCACTTGACGCCCGTCGCCCGTCCGTCGCCCATCGACGCGCGACACCACGCACCCTGCTCCCCCGCAGCCTGATACCCTCGCAACCTACGAAGCCATCAATAGGCCGTCCATAATTGTATCCGGGTTGGCCAAGTCGCTGTAGTACAATCACGAGCGGACTCTGCTTTCCGCGTACTTATGAGTGCTCCCATCAAGAGCAACTTCGTCGGGACCCTGATCGGACGCTATCGCGTAACCCGAGCCATCGGTCACGGCGGTATCGGCGCCGTTTATGAAGCGGTGCAGGATGCGATCGGCTATCGCGCGGCCGTCAAAATCCTGGGCGCGCAGCTGGCCACCGATCCCCGCCAGAAGCAGTATGTCGATCGCTTCCTCGACGAAGCCCGCGCCGTCAACCTGATCAACCACCCCGGCGTGGTGCGGGTCTTCGACTTCGGCGAGACCGACGATCACATCGTCTACATCTTGATGGAGCTGCTGGAAGGGCAGACCCTTTCCAGCCGACTCGCCGACGCGCAGCAGGGCAAAAGTAAGCGCATGTCGGTGTTGCAGGTCATGCGTCTTGTGCGCCAGACCGCCGCGGCGATGGCGCAGGCGCACGAAAAAGCGGTCATCCACCGCGACCTCAAGCCCGAGAACATCATCCTCGTCTCCGATAGCGACGTGCCGGGTGGCGAGCGGGTCAAGATCCTCGACTTTGGTCTCGCCCGTTTTCTCGACTCTCCCGAGCGGCGCACCACCGCCGGCGTGGCGCTTGGCACGCCGATGTACATGTCGCCCGAGCAGTGCTACGGCGGCGATCTCGATGGCAAGAGCGATGTCTATTCGCTGGGTGCCATCGCTTTCGAGATGCTGTGTGGCCAGCCGCCGTTTACTGATCCCAAGCCGGCGCGCTTGATGACCAAGCACGTCAACGAGGCGCCGCCTCAGCTCAAGTCGCTCAATCCGGCGCTGCCGAACGAGGTCACCGAGCTCGTCCATCAGCTCTTGGCGAAGCAGGCTGCGCAGCGGCCGGACATGCGCGCGCTGATGTCGCGCATCGATCAGCTAGAGCAAGCGGGCAAGCTGCCAAGTGGTGAGCTCGCCGCCGCGGCCAAGCCCGCCCCCGCCGGAGCCGGAGCCAATGAGGCGTTTGCGCCGACCCTGGCCGTCGATTCGCTGAAGAAAAAAGCCGGCAAGGCACAGGAAAACCTCTTCCGCACCCTGCTGTCGCAGCGGCCCAAGGTGCCGTGGCTGGTCGCTCCCCTGGCGATCGGAGTCCTGCTCGGGGTTGCGCTGGGAGCCCTGGCCCTTGGGCGGCGTACGCCCCCGCCGCCTGACTGTCCGCCGGCCGTCGTCACGCCAAACCCCAACAAGCCGACCCCGCCTGATCCCGCCGGGACCGGGACCGACCAGAACAAGCCCAAGGCCGACCCCGCGACCGACTCCGACAGCCCGCCTAAGAAAGCCAACGATCCCGCGGCCGGCTCGCCCAAAGGCAAGGGCAAGCCCAAGGGCAAGCCGATCAAGAAGGCGAAGTAAGCGCGCAGTCTACGGATCGCAGCGCCATGCGGATTCGTCGCCTTGTTGACGCCTTGTTGGTAGGGTAAGGAGGATGGCTCTCTGGCGAGGCGCAGCAGCGGCACTCCGGGGTCTCCAGCTGCCGCGTAGGCGCTGGGGACTAGCGGCCGTGGTCTCGCTGGGGCTGCACCTCGTCGGGGGACCGGCGCTGATTTCCCGCATCCTGCATCCGCCGGAGCGCGAGCTGGACGTGACCTACGTCGCGCTGGCCGATGATCAAGAGGGCAAAGCCAGCGACAGCGAGACGGCCAGCCCGCCGCCGACCGAAGACCCCGAGCAGCCGCCCGAGCCGGACCGTCGAAAGCCCGCCGAAAAGAAGCCCGAAAAGAAGCCCGATCCCGTCGAAAAGAAGCCGTTTGAAGTCGTGCCCTTGCCCAACCTGCCCCTGGTCGACCAGGACCAGTTCCCCGACGAGCAGGACAATCCCGAGGCGCGCTTCATGGCCCAGAATAACCACCGCGCAGCCGAGGATGTGCAGGCCAAGGATCGCACGCTCGACAAGGCTGCGCCGCCGCCGCCTGAAGAACCCACGCCGCAGAATCCCGCTCTGCCACCCGCTCCACCGGCTGCGCAGGCGCTGGCGGCGGCTCCTCCACCGGCCGCGCAGCAGCCTCAGCCAGCATCGGGCCAGGCGGGGGCGCCGCTGGCTATGCGCGGGGCTCCCGGCGAGCTGCAGGGCGAGGCGCTGCCGCAAGAGCAGGGGGGCACCACTGTCGTCGCGGGCACGCAGTCAAGCCCAGCCGGTCGCGCCGGTGGGCCGCAGACAGGCCCCAGCCAGCTGGCCCTGAAGAACTCGCAGTACGACCAGATCGTCGGTCAGGAAGTCGCTGAGACTGAGCGCCGTCTGGGGGCGCTGGCCGAGCGACCGCGCGTCCCCAATCGCTGGGATCGGCTGCTGGAAAAGCAGAACATGATCCGCGGCGCGCTTGAGAACTTCCTGCCCCACGTGCGCGTCGGCAACCAGAGCGAGCTCGGCACCCGCAAGCACCCCTTCGCCGCGTTTATCGCCACCATGCACCGGCAGATTCACCGCTACTGGGGCGATGGCTTTCTGGCTGATCTGGACCGCAAGACCGGGCGCGATGCCTATCCCGAATCGCTGGAGTCGGCGATCGAGATCGTGGTGCGCAGCGACGGTGTGCTCGACGGCATGACCATCGCCCGTCCGTCCGGTTCCCTGCCGTTTGATACCGCGGCCCTGGATGCGGTCAGCAGCGCGGCGCCGTTTCCCACGCCGCCCGACGCCATCAAGAGCCGCGACGGCAAGGTCTACCTGACCTGGCACTTTCACCGCGACGAGCGCCAGTGCCATCCCAACTATGTCGATATGCACATCCTGACCACGCCGCCCAAGGCCACGCCCTCGCCGGGGAAGGTGCCGCTGTCGCCGGAAAAACCGACCGAGCCCGGGCGCTTGCGCTTGGCGGGAGGGGCCGGTCCCGCATCGACGACGAGCAGCCCCGCCAAGAGCGACTCGGGCAGCCACGGCGCGACGCGAGCGCCAGAGACCAGCTCGCCCCCCGCGAGCCCCGTCGCGAGCCCCGCCCGCACCACCGTGCCCCCCGAAGCGCAGCGCGCGGCCGAGCGCTGGGTGTCGGCGTTTCAGAAGGGCGATGTCGGCTGGCTGATCGGAGTAAGCGGTCTGCCTTTTACGGCGGGTGGCAAGACCATCGCCGACGATGGACCCACGCTGCGCGCCTTTTATCGCGAGCTTCTGGCCGAGGGGGCCGGGGGCAGCCAGGGCTTGAAGCTGTACACCCCGGCCGAGATCCGCAGCCGACTCGGCCGCCTGCCCGCTGGGGCCGACGAGCCGGACATGGCGTTTGCCTATATCGATCTCGCCGGCGATGACCTCGTCCTGCTGTTGGCCCCGAGCGAACGCGGCTGGAGCGTGGTCGGCGTAAACCGCCAATAGCTCTGCGCGCTTCAAACCGCCGGCCACAGCGACGAGTCCTCCGTGGTAATTTGAAGCCATGGAACCCGCTGCCAGCGCGGGTGTCTACGCTGCATGAGCCAGATGGAACGCCGACAACCAGCCTTGACGTGGTGGGGCCCGCTTGCCCTGGGGGTGTCCCTTGTGCTGGCTGTTCCGTCGGCAAATGGGGCTCTGCCGCTGCGTCCGCGGGGTGTGGCGGGCAATACCCAGCCGACCGCCAGCGTGCCCAGCTATCAGTCGCTGCCGCCACCACCTCTGCCGCCGCCGCCGCCGTTTACCATCGCGCCGCCGCCGCCGCCGCAGGTGCCGCCGTCCGATGCCTACAGCAGCAGCAACTACAGCCTCAGCCGCGAGGTGATTCGTCGCGTGGTCTGGGTGCACATCAACCAGTTCAAGTACTGCTACCAGCAGGCGCTGAGCAAGCAGCCGCTTCTGGCCGGGCGTCTGACCGCGGTGTTCCAGCTTGATCCCGGCGGGCACGTGCAGAGCCTGCTCTTGCGCGATAGCGAACTGCCGCCGCTCTTGCTGCCGGGACCTGGGTCGTCTCCGCCGGTGGTGGCGCGGGCGCAGCCGCTGTCGCAGGCCCCGGCGCTTCTGGGCTGCATCGCCGACACCATGCGGGTCTGGGAGTTTCCCCCGACGCCGTTTTACGCCGGCATGACTGAGATCACCTATCCGTTTGTCCTCAAGCCGCGCATTCCTGATCCGCCGCCTGGGATTCAGGTCTCCGACGACGAGCTCGCCGCGATCGGCATCCAGCGCGACCCCGAGCCGCCGTCCGTCGACATCCTGTTCTGAGCTCTATTTTCGCCGGCGCGTTCTGTGTATGCTGCCGGCAGCGTGCTCCTCGAGATCAACCCGCATCACCCTGAGCCGCGCAAGATCCAGCGCGCCGTCGCGGCGCTGGAGAGCGGTGAGCTCATCGCCTATCCCACGGACACCGTGTACGGCCTGGGCTGCGACCTGCTCAATAAGGGAGCGGTAGAGCGACTTTACGACGCCAAGCGCATGCCCAAAGAGCAGCCGCTGGCGCTGATCTGCGTCGATCTCAGCGACATCGCGCGCTACGTCATCCTCGACAACAGCGCCTATCGCCTGCTGCGACGGATCCTGCCCGGGCCGTATACCTGCATCCTGCCCGCGACGCGCGAGGTGCCCAAGATCATCTCGCCCAAGCGCACGCAGGTCGGCATTCGCGTGCCCGATCATCCGGTGCCGCGAGCGATCGCGCAGGCGCTGGGGCGACCGCTAATCTCGACGACGGCCTCGCTGCATGGCGAGCCGCCGCTGCAGTGGCCGCAGGACATCGCCACCACCTTTCGCACCGTCTCGCTGGTGCTCGATGGCGGGCCTTTGGGCATCGAGCCGACGACGGTGCTCGACATGACGCAGGACCCTCCGGTGGTGGTGCGGCAGGGCGCCGGCGACACTCACACCATCGTCTGACTCTCGCGACGGCAGCGAACAAGGCGATCGACGAAAACTATGGCAAACGACACGACGCTCATCGTGAACCCCATGGCTCGGGGCGGCTGGCTGAAGAAGAAGTGGCCAGTCATCGAGCCGATCCTGCAGCGCACCCTTGGCCCCTTGGACATCGTGTTTACCCGCCAGGTTGGCGACGGGCGACCGCTGGCCAAAAAGGCTCTAGAGAGCGGGGCCAAGCTGGTCCTGGCGATGGGCGGCGACGGCACCGCGTCGGAGGTCGCCTCGGGCCTGCTGGAGTATCAAGACGCGACCTCAGGTGGCGAGCCGAGTGCCAGCTTCGGCATCATCCCGGCGGGCACCGGCGGTGATCTCGGACGCACGCTGGGCACGCCGCGCGACATCGAAGCCGCCGCGCAGGCCATCGCGCGCTCACCGGGACGGCTGATCGACGCGGGCCGCATCGACTACATCCGCCACAACGGCGAGCCGGCCTCTGGCTACTTCATCAACGCGGCCGGGGCCGGCGTCGGTGGGCTGGTCGACATGTATGCCGCCGAGTCGAGCCGGCTCTTTGGGGGGCGCGCCGCCTACTTCTGGGCCTCGCTGCGCGGCACGCTGAACTACAAAAATGCCGCCCTGCGCGTCTTCCTCGACGACGAGCCAGCTCGCGAGCTACGCGCCTATCTGGTGGCAGTCGGCAACGGCGGCTACTTCGGCGCCGGCATGCACTTCGCGCCCGAGGCCCGCATCGACGATGGCCTCTTGGACGTGCTCTTCGTCGGCGATCTCAGCTTCGTCGAAAAGGTCAACCTGAGTCGCTACATCTACAGCGGCACGCACATCAGCCTGCCGAAGATGGACTACCACAAGGCGCGCCGCATTCGCATCGAGCTGGGCGAGTCAACCGGCACCGCCGCACCGCCTCCCGTGCTGCTGGATATCGACGGTGAAGCCCCCGGGCGGCTGCCCGCCACCTTGTCGGTTTTGCCGCAGGCGATTCGGCTGCGCGGCTAGACGACGACTCGCGTATCCTGCTTACAAACCGCAAAGGAGCCTCTGATGCCCAGCGATACGCTCACCTCGCGCAAGATTGCGACGTCGCGCCTGACCATGCATGTGCTGTCGGGCGGCAGCCAGCCTGGCGATCGGCCGGTGCTGTTCGTGCATGGCAACGTGTCGAGCGGCGTGTTTTTCCGCGATGACCTGACCCGCCTGCCGCCCGGCTTCTGCGGCCTGGCCCCGGATCTGCGCGGGTACGGTCAGACCGAGCCAAAGGCGATCGCTGCAGCCCGCGGCGTGCGCGACTTCAGCGACGATCTGCACAGCCTGGTGGTCGCACTGGGACTTGATCGCGGACCGGGTCTGGTGCTGCTCGGCTGGTCGGTGGGCGGTGCGGTGGTCATGCAGTACGCCATCGATCATCCCGAGCAGGTGGCCGGCCTAGTGCTGGAAGCGCCGATGTCGCCGTACGGCTTTGGCGGCACGCATGGCCTGGACGGCAAGCCCTGCTTCCCCGACTTTGCGGGCAGCGGTGGCGGGGCCGTGAACCCCGACTTTGTGGCCCGACTGCACAGCCGCGATCGCAGCGCCGATGCGCCGACCTCGCCGCGCAACATCATGCGCGCGTTCTACTTCAAGCCGCCCTTCCGCCTGAGCGATGCCGACGAAGAGCAGGCGCTGGACGCGACGTTCCAGATGAGCCTGGGCGATGACTTCTATCCCGGCAACGCCGCGCCTTCGCCGAACTGGCCGGGCATCGGGCCGGGCGATCGCGGCATCAACAACGCCATCTCGGCGAAGTACTGCGACGTCTCGTCGTTTGCGCAGGTCAAGCCGCAGCCGCGCGTGCTGTGGGTGCGCGGCACGGACGATCAGATCGTCTCGGACACGTCGCTGTTCGACATGTCGTTCCTGGGTCAGATCGGCGCCGTACCCGGCTGGCCCGGGCCCGAGGTCTGCCCGCCGCAGCCGATGGTGGGTCAGATGCGCGCCGTGCTCGACGCCTATCGTCAGCAGGGCGGCCAGTATGAAGAGGTGGTCTTCCCCGACTGCGGTCACTCGCCGCACCTGGAAAAGCCGGCCGAGTTTCGCGCTGCGCTCGACCGCTTCTTGCAGTCGCTGTAAGCCGAGGGCTGCGGCTTAGGCTGCGACGCGCTGGCTGGTGCGCAGGGGGAGGCGCGCGGGGGGAGCCGCAAACAGCGGCATGGCCGGGGCCGGGCTGGTCTGCCGACTGGTCAGCGTGCGCGGTGCCGGCTGACCATCGAGCAGGGTCTGCGCCAGCAGGGTCGCGGGCTGGATCAGCCGACGCAGCACCGCGGTCATTGTCTCCGCCGCGCCCCAGTTGCCCGGCGAAGCCAGAAGCGACAGCGTGCCCGACTGCTCTAGGGCGCGCGCCTGTCCGGCAGCCCAGGCGTTGACCTCGGCGGCGATCAGGCTGGGGTCTTCGCTCGGCGTCGGCGCGGTACCGCGCTCGGTCGGCGCGTCGTGCCCGGTCGGCGTGGCCCAGAAGAAGCTGGCGCGATCTTCGCCCAGCGCACGGACCAGCCGCTGCTCCCAGGCATAGGCCGACCAGCCACGCAGCCGCACCAGCGCCCCGCGCCGGCTGGCCTCACGCACCAGCAGATCGGCGCAGGCATCAAGGAAGCGCTGCAGCAAGCGGGGACCGGTCAGCACGGCGGCGACCGGCGTGGCCCGCGCGTCTTCGGCGATGGCGATGGTATCGGGGAGCTCGCTGACGATGCGCAGGACCGAGGCGCGCTCATCGGGAAGAAGCGGCGCGGTGCTGCTCTCGGGCGAGCACAGGTGCCAGCGCGCTTCCCACCAGGCTCCAGCAGCGGGCTCGCGGTTCGGCGTGGTCGCTGGAGTCGGGCGGGTCAGGCGGCTGCGACCGCGGGGCGTCAAGCGGAAGGTCAGGCGTCCCCGCCGCACCAGCTCCAGCGCCAAGCGAGCGGCACGATGCCAAGCCCGCAGGCTGGGGGAATAGGTCAGCTCAGCGGTCGCATCGGGCGGCTGGGCCAGCAGGGGCAGCGCATCGATCAGCTGTACCAGCGTGCCCGGCACCGATCCCGCAGACTGCGGTGCCTTGGGGCTGAGCAAGCGCGCTCGCGCCGGCCAGCCATGCGCCCGCAGCCGACTGAGCAGGACCGGGGCAGCTCCCGTCTCGGCGGAGCCAGCGAGCGTGCGCGAGTGATCAGGAAGAAACAGCTCGGAAGTGGCAGGGCAGAACAGGATGGCGTGCATGGGAAACACGCTAGGTCTGCGGTCTGACAAACGGGGTGCGGGCTATGGTCCAAACGGGTTGCGCAGAGCACCGGGCAGGGGGGCCTTGCCGCCGCTGCTCTTGCCGCCGGCAGGCTTGGCCGGAGCGATGCCGAGAGCTTCCGCCGCGGCATCGCCGCCCTTCTTTTTCTTCGCCTTGCGTGGCTTCTCTTCTTCGCCGCCCCAGGCATCGGCGGGCCCGGCTGCGGACTTCTTGGCCGCCTTGCTGGGCTTGGCGCTGGCGGTCTTGCCACCACCGAAGGGATCGCGTAGCTCGACGCCGTCTTTGCCTTCCTTGGGCTCTTTGGTTCGCTTTGGTTCTTTGGCGGCAACGGCAGTCGGTGTGCGCTCTTTTGCCGATGTCGAGTCGCCCCCCGCGCCGCCTTCCTGACAGCGCGCAAGCAGCTGGCGAGCCTGCTGCAGATCGCTGTCGCGATCGTTGTCGGCGACGTGGCGAATCTGTTCCATCTGCTGGCTGACGACGTCGCAGGCGCCAGTGCTCTGAGCTGCGCTGGCCAGAGCCAAGTGCCGCGACATGAACTGGCTGCGCACCTGCGGGAAGGGTTCCCAGGCGCCGGCGCGGAATGACGACTCGCCGGGAATCTCAGCGTACAGCGACGCTGCGGCATCAGCCTCGCGGCGATCGGCGGCGCGCAGGAAGCCTCCGTAGAGCGCGCTCGTGCCCATGACTTCGCCGGCTTGCTCGGCGATTCGCTTGGCTCGCGGGTTATCGGGTGAGCGACGCAGGACCAGCTCGGCGGCGCCCAGCGCGGCCTGGTAGTTCTTGGCCGAAAGCTCGCGCTGCGCCAGCTGCAAGACGGCTTCTTCGTCGAAGCGGGGCCCTAGCGAAGACCCGCTGTCGCCGCGCCCGCCGTGACCCTGCAGCGCCTGCATGCTGAGCATGACGATGCCGACGACCGCGCCACCGATCGAAGCCCAGAACATCGGCTGCCAGGTCCGTTGCCAGGTCCCGCTGTGCGAGCGTCCGGCGACCTTCAGCGTCGAATCACTGATGCCCGCCATCTGCGGATCTGAGCGATCGCTGATCGCTGCCGCAGCCATGGCGGCCGGCCCATCCAGAACTGGCCTTGTCGTCACCGGGGGCACGGCGGGATCGCTGCCCTCGGCTGACTTGCGGTTCTGTGCGCTGATCACCCCCGGCAGGTGCTTCTGCGGCAGAGCCGCGGGCGATGGCGCGACCGGCTTCACTGTGGCGGGCGCGGCCGCTGGCGGAGGCACGGTCGGCATGGGCCGAGTGGCCGCATCGGACAAGGGAGGCGGCAGCGTGGGTGGAGCGGCTGCCGGGGTACGCGGCGGGGGCGCTGGGGCCGCTTGGACCGCCGGTTCGGGCGCGGCCGCGGCCGGGGCAGGAGGTGCGACTGCCGGGGCTGGCGCGACCGGGGTGGCAGGCTTCTCGCTAGCAGCGGCGGGCTTCGCGCTGACGGAGGCGGCCTGCGCGGCCGGGGCCGGGGGCAAAGGAACCGGCGAGTGCTGCGGGGCGCGTGCCGCTGGCTTAGCGGGAGCCGCCTCGCTGCTCTCGGCGGGTCGAGCCGCAGGTGCCTCGCTGGCCGGCGCTTCGCCAGCGCTGTTCGCCGGCAGGGCAGAGATCGGTCGCAGCGTCCGTCCCGATGCTGGGATGTTGTGCAGGTTCACCGGCGCGTCTTCTTGCGCTCGCGTCGGTGCAGCCTTGCTCGTCGGGCCACTGCGAGCGGCCCGCATCGGCTCCAGGTTGCGTGGGGCATCGCGCACCGGGGCACTCAGCGACGGGGGCGGGGGCAGCGAAACGGGATGTAGATCCGCGCTCGACTCGCCGATCGGGATGTCGATGGCCCGCACCGGGGCGCGAGTACCGGGGAGTGGCGCGCTGATCTCCGTCGCCTTCGCGGCGGGCAGGCTGGGGATGGCTTCGGCGGCCCCGGGCTTGGTCTGGGCCCCCTGGAGCTGAGCCGCCGACGGTAAGGTCCCGGGCTTGGCGGTCGAGCGCTTCGGGGGACGACTGTTCGGGGGCAGACCCATGGGATCGGTGCCGCCGACCAGGTCATCTTCCAAGTCCAACTTCAGATCGGCGAAGCTCGACTCGTCGAGCACAGCCGGAGCCCGAGCGGGAGTGGGAGCCGGAGCCGGGGTCGGAGCCGGGGCCGGGTTGGGCTTGCTCTCGACGAGCACCACCGGGGCGACGACGGGTTCGCTCTCCCGACTGCTGGCCTCTTCGGCTGGTTCGCTCTCGCTGTTGTCGAGTAGCGAGGCCTGCAGGGCTCGCCACAGCGCCGCCGGGGTGGCAAAGCGCTCGTCGGGCTGCGGCGCGCAGGCCATCTCCAGCACGGCATCGAGGTGCTCATAGCGGGCCTGGCTGGCCCCCAGCCGCGGCGGGTTCTGCACCGAGGCGATAAACGCCGCCACACTGGTCGAGGTAAACATGCGCTGGCCGGTGAGACACTCGTAGACCAGCGCGCCCAAGGCAAAGACGTCGCCGCGCGGTGAGCACAGCGCCGCCCCGTCTTGCAGCGTCTCGGGAGCGGCATAGCCAACGGCGCCGCCCCACTTGATCTTCGGCGTGCCACGCAGATGGCACATGCCAAAGTCGGTCAGCACCACCCGCCCCGACGTCACCGAGATGACATTGGCCGGCGTGATGCCGCCGTGGGCAATGCCCGAGTCGTGCGCCATCTGCAGCGCCGCGCACAGCGGGTCCAAAATGGCCAGTGTCGCGGTAAACGACAGCGGGCCGCGGTGCAGCCGCATGGCCAGCGACTCGCCCTGGACAAAGCGACAGACCAGGAACAGCGTTCCGGTCATCTCCTGTCCGACGTGATACGGGGCCAAGATGGCGGGATGACCCAGCGCCGCCGCCGCCAGCGCGTCCTTCTTCACGCGGGCCAGCACGTCCTTGACGTAGAAGTGGGCGTGCAGACGCTTGACCGCACAGGGCTGCCCGGTCTGCGTATCGGTCCCGGCATAGACCACACCGGATGGACCGCGCCCGATGATCTTCCCGATCTTGAAGCGACCCTCTAGGGTAGGACCTGTCTCTCGGCTCTGAGTCGTCACAGACCTATCATACCAAGCCGGCAAATCGAGAGAGCGAATACCTCGGTTCGCTGCCCGGTTGGTCGGCAGCAAGGGCGGCAGCAAGGGCGGCAGCGAGAGAGCGAGCAAGGGTGGCCGTGAGGGCGGCGGCAAAATTCTCGAAGCTCGCAAGTCCACCGACGGTAGTTCCTGTGTTAGCGTGGACAAAGGAGGGAGACCGCAGATGACAGAACGAACTCGCGCAGACAGAGCTCCGCAGAACATGGCCTGGTTGCTGGTCAGCCTGGTGGGCGGTCTGCTGGTGGGCGTTGCCGTCGGTAGTGGCTGCGTCACCGACGACCCCGACTACTGCGATAGCGATAGTTTCTGTCTGCAGAGCCGGGGCAGCGGCTACATGTGCAACACGACGCTCAAAAGCTGCGTGCCGCGCATGGTGAATAGCTGCTCCGACAACAATGCCTGCACCGACCCCTCGCTGCCCTACTGCGATCCGGCGAGCAAGCGCTGCGTTGCCTGCGTACTAGGTGAGGCAGGCGATCAGGCCTGCAGTCGCTTCGCCGATACGCCGCTCTGCGGCACCGCCCCCGGCAGCGCAACGCGCTGTGTCGCCTGTCGCGAGAACAGTCACTGCCCCGAGTCGGCCCCCATCTGCCAGAACCAGATCTGCCGCAAGTGCAACCAGCACGCGGACTGCGAGGGCACGCTGAAGTGCCACGACGGCAGTCTGTGCCAGAACTCGCTGGTCTGCATCGGCGAGGGCGAGCTATCCCCCGGCACCGAAGGCCGCTGCGCGCTCAACGGCGACCGCGGTCAGGTCGTCTACATCCGCAAGCAGGCCGGTGCTTGCAAGTCCTCCGGCACCGTCGGCGGCAACACGCCTGATGATCCGTTCTGCACTCTGGACGCGGGCTATACCGCGGCGCTGACGCAGACCAACCGGACCTACGTCCGCGTGATCGGCGACAACTCGCCCTTGGCCTACTACGACGCGATGAGCATCCCCATCGACAAGGGCAAGTTCGTGTTCATCGGGGCGCCCTCGCCGGTCTTGCAGGTCAGCCGGCCAGCCACCATTCACTCGCGCGGCACCAGCTTTGCCATCAGCAACGCCAGCTCCAACGTCACGGTCGATTACTTCAACATGGTCGAGGTGCTGCTGACCGGAAACCTCTTGTCCTGCATCAACGGCGACACCGACATCATCGCCAGCCTGACCGTACGCAACAACGTCATGGAAGGCAGCGTCCCGGTGAACGAGACCTGGCTGTCGACCGGCATCGCCGCCGATCGCTGCAACCTGCGCGTGTACAACAACTACATCGGCGTCCCCAGCTTCAGCGATCTACAGAATCCGGCGGCCACGGCCTTTGATGCCGGCATTGGCCTGGCTTCCTCTCGCTCGTTCTGCAAGCGGGCCGCCAAGGCCGAGATCTACAACAACGTGATCGCCGGCAACATGTGGGCGGGCATCGATCTCAGCAGCTTTAACTGCCAGCTGTGGACAGTCGATATGCGCTTCAACACCGTGGTCGGCAACGGTCGTCGCACCTCCGGCGGGGTCATCGGCGGCATGTACGGACCCCCGAAGCAGTTCCCGCAGCCAGCGGTCACCATTGGGCAGTCACTGTTCAACAACATCCTGACCGCGGGCACGCAGTTCGTGAACGCCGATACCGTCACCTGGAAAGACAGCTTCGTGCAGACCGGTGAGATGGTCACGCTGCCCGGCCTCACCAAGGCTGACTTCGAGCTGGAAACGGGCTTCCTGCTTAAGAGCAGCTCGACGGTCAATAGCAGCTGCTGCATCGACAAGGCCAAGCCCGGCACTGGCGATACCTTTCCCACGTCAGACCTGGCCGGCAACCCCCGTCCCAAGGGGTCGGGCTACGACATCGGCGCCTTTGAAGTTCGCTAGTCCTTTCGAAGCCGACTATTCCGATCGCCGGCGCACTTCGTAAAGCGGACCTTCGGTAAGCGGGGTCGGCGTGCTGAAGCCCGGGTAGGTGACGAACTGCAAGCCGGAGCCGGCCGAGAGCTCGCACACCGACTCGGTGGCCAGCGTCTCGCCCGGAGCCGCAGCGTGGCAAAGCGCGATCGCTCGCTGGACCGCTTCGCTGTTGAGCGTCGCCGACGAGGACATCACCCCCACCTCGACCGCCGCCGCCGCCGCCAGGTGATGCAGCTGGGCGGTCCGCACAACCGCCAAGCCACACTGCAGCGCGCGCGCCGGGCCATCGAAGTAGCCGATGATCGCGCGCTCCACCTGCGTGTCGGTCGACAAGCCGCGATGCTTGCTGATCAGACGGGATGCCAGCTCGTGCAGCTCAGCCGAGATGTGCCCGCCCCGGGCCCCAATTGCCAGCACGCAGCCGACGTAGTGACCCGAGCGCGGCTCGCTGGGCACGGTGGCGAGGAAGCGCTGGATGGCATCTAGGACGGCATCGCTGTGGCCTGCCCAGATCAGGTGATCCTCCCCCGGCAGCTCGACAAAGCGCGAGCTCGGGATGCTGGCGGCCAGCCGCTGACTATCGGAAAGCGAGCGATGATGGTCTCCCGCTCGATGGAGAATCAGCGTCGGCGTGGTCAGCGTTGCGAGCACCGGCCGAGTGCTGGATCCGGCCGCCAAGCGCAGCAGCCGCTCAGCATCGCTGGGGCTGCCGGCGTAGCGCCACAGCGTCCCCAAGTAGCGACGGAAGGCCGGGTCGTGCACCAGCGACGGGGCTAGCGTGTCGATAAACAGTGGCAGACCCCAGCGGTTGGCGATCGCATCCAGGTGCCGGGCCAGCGCGTCTTCGGGGGGATCGCTCTCGCTGCTCTCAGCCAGCAGGCGACCATTGCCGTACAAGATCAGGGCGCGCACGCGCTCGGGTCGCAGGGCGGCAAACAAGGTGGCGGCGATCCCGCCATCCCCGATCCCCAGAAGCACAACCCGGTCGGCGCTGGCTGCATCCATGACCGCGCGGATATCGGCCACGGCGTCATCCGTCGACAGCCGGCTGGGCCGGCTCGACATGCCGCAGCCTCGACGATCAAAGCGCAGCACGCGGCTGAACGACGCCAGCTGACGGTAGAAGCTGGCGACGGCGGGAAACTGCAGGCTCTGTTCCAGGTGGGTCAGCCACTCATCGCAGACAAGCAGGTCGATGCCAGCGACGCCCTGGCGCTGGTAGGCCACCTCGCCCTCAGTAGCTGCCGCCCACTGCGTCTGCGAGGCGACGAGCGGAACTTCCCAGTGAGCGCGTGGCGTGCTGCTGTGACTCTCACTGACCTGGGCTTGCCCCAGGCCCTGCGCGATCACCTTGGCGATGTGCTCGTAGGCCTGGCTCCAGGCCGCCTCGACCTCGTGCCCCCACTCTTCATCGACCGAGGCCAGCGCATCGAGCAGAGCGCGGCCCATCACGCCCAAAAACTGCGGCTGCACGCCGTATCGCGCATGGCGCTGTCCCAGCTCTAACAGATAGGGCACCAGCCGCTGCGTCTGGCGCAGGTTTTCCACGCACAGCTTCAGCGCCGACATCAGCATGCGATGCTGGATCGACAGGTCTTCCGAAAACAGCGTCCGCAGCTGCGGCTGCAGTCGGAACAGGTGCTGATAGAAGACCTGCGCCAGATGATCGCCATGGCGGCTGACGCGCAGAAACGACGCCGCGATGCACGAGATCATCGTATCCGGCTTGTTCACCCCGGGGCTTGACTGGCCCAGGGGCACGTAGATCGCGGCGAGGGCCTCTAGCTCGTCGCGCACGATGTCGACATGGTGTGGGCGAAGCTGGCGATCGCGGATGACACAGCGATCGAGCAGCGCCTTTAGGCCCTGCGGCACCTCGGGCAATAGCGCCGAGATCGGCGGCAGGCCACTCTCCGCCACGAAGCGCGGTAGCTCGGTGATGCGCAGATGCGCGTGTGGCAGGCGCCCCAGCAAGAGCTCATAGAGCACCAAGCCCAGCGCGTAGATATCGCTGGCCCGACTCGCCGCCACGCCCCGCCACAGCTCGGGAGCCATGTAAAGCGGGGTCCCCGCCAGCTGACCGTGCAGCAAGGCATCGTCGAGCGTCGGCCGTCCTGGCTTTTGCGCGGCCGGTGGCGGGCCGGCGGGCAGCCCCTCAGGCACCGGCTTGAGGCTGCTTGTGATCTCGTCCAGCGAGTCGATGACCATGGCCGCAATGGGCAGGCGTGGCTCCGTGACCTCGCGCCCGCTGATCGCCGATGGTGGAAGCCCCGCCGGCCCCTCAGGCTCGCTGAGCTGAGCCAAGCCAAAGTCGAGCACCTTGATCTCGCCGCTGTCCGAAAGCATGACATTGGCGGGCTTGATGTCGCGATGCAGGATGCCGCGGTGGTGGGCGGCTGCGATGCCGCGTGATAGGCCGACGCCGATCTTGAGGACGGTCAGCCAGTCGGTGGGTCGCGGTAGCTGATCCAGCGAGCAGCCCTCGACGTATTCATAAGCCAGGTAGGGCTGCCCCCCGATCTCGCCGATGCGGTAGATGGCGACGATGTTGGGGTGCTGCAGGCGAGCAATCGCGCGGGCTTCGCGCAGCAGGCGCTGATGCGCGATGGGATCGTGCAGCCGCGGCGAGATCAGCTTGATCGCTACCCGGCGATCGAGCGCGATGTCGCGGGCCAGATAGACCGCCCCCATCGCCCCCGTGCCGATCTGCTGCAGGAGCTCAAAGCCGTCGAAGACAGACGGGACTCCTGGAATTCGTTCGCGCTTGGCCATCGCGAGCCCTCCCCAGAGGCAGGGACGCATGCAAGAGCGATTCCGCGGCAGCGGGCCCGCCCCCCGTCGGAGAGCCCATCAGAGAGTCGGTCAGCGAGTCCGAAAAAACTGCAGTGAGTGACGTTGAAATTGCGTCTACGACACTTACAGCGGGATGTTTCCGTGCTTTTTCGGCGGGTTCTGCTGGCGCTTGTTGCGCAGCATGCGCAGCGCGGCGATGACCTTCTTGCGCGTCTCGCGCGGGCGGATGACCTCATCGACATAGCCCAGCGAGGCGGCGGTGTAGGGGTTGGCGAACTTCTCGCGATACTCGGCGGCATACTGCGCAGCTGCCGTCGCGGCTGCCCCCGGGTCGGCGGGGTTCTTGGCGGCGGCATGCGCGATCTGCTCGCGGAAGATGATGTTGACCGCGCCTTCCGGTCCCATGACCGCGATCTCGGCCGTCGGATAGGCCAGGTTGATGTCGGCGCGCACGTGCTTGGACGCCATGACGTCGTAGGCGCCGCCATAGGCCTTGCGAGTGATCAGCGTCACCTTGGGCACCGTCGCTTCGACGAAGGCGTACAGCAGCTTGGCGCCATGACGGATGATGCCGCCGTGCTCCTGATCTTTGCCGGGCAGAAAGCCGGGCACATCGACCAGCGTCAGCAGCGGGATGTTGAAGCAGTCACAGAAGCGCACGAAGCGTGCCGCCTTGACCGAAGCATCAATGTCCAGCACGCCGGCCAGCACCGCCGGCTGATTGGCGACGATGCCGACGCTGCGTCCGTCCATGCGGGCAAAGCCGATGACCATGTTCGCCGCGTGCTCGGGCTGTAGTTCCAGGAAGCGTCCGTCATCGACGATCTTTTGGATGATGTCTTTGATGTCGTAAGACCGCGTCGGCTCGATCGGCACCAGCGTGTCGAGCGCCGTGTCTTCGCGATCGGCTGCATCGCGGCTGGCCACCACCGGCGGATCTTCGGCGTTGTTGGCCGGCAGGAACGACAGAAGCTCGCGCAGCATGGCCAGCGCGTTTTTTTCATCGCTGCAGCGCAGGTGGGCCACGCCCGACTTGCTGGCGTGGGTGTGCGCGCCACCCAGGTCTTCCTTGCTGACCTCTTCGTGCGTCACCGCCTTCACCACATCGGGGCCGGTGATGAACATGTAGCTGGTCTTATCGACCATCAGGATGAAGTCGGTCATCGCCGGCGAGTACACTGCGCCGCCAGCACACGGACCCATGATCACCGATAGCTGCGGCACCACGCCGGAAGCCAGCACGTTGCGCGTGAAGATCTCGGCGTAGCCAGCCAGGGACTCGACGCCCTCTTGGATGCGCGCACCGCCCGAGTCGTTGAGGCCAATGACCGGCGCGCCGACTCGCATCGCCATGTCCATGACCTTGCAGATCTTGCCCGCGTACGCGCCCGAGAGGCTGCCACCGAACACCGTGAAGTCCTGCGCGAACAGGAAGACCTGGCGGCCGTTGACCAGGCCATAGCCAGTGACCACGCCATCGCCGAGCACCTTCTGCTGGTCCATGCCGAAGTCGGTGCAGCGATGGGTGACGAACTTGTCTAGCTCGACGAAGCTGCCGCGATCGCAGAGCTGCTCGATGCGCTCACGCGCCGTCAGCTTGCCGACCTCGTGCTGCCGTTTGATGCGGGCTTCGCCACCACCCTGCCGGGCTTGCACTTCTTTGGCTTCCAGGACCTGCAGCGGGGTCAGCTTGGCGGTGGTGGGCGCGGGCTTGTTCTGCGGACGATCAGAGGGAGAATCTGCGGTGCTCATGGGGGCCACAAGGTATCGAGATTTGCCCACGCTGTCATCAGCCAACCCCCGGCTCCTCGGGGTCATTCCGGCTTTCCTGCCCCGCCCCTTGCGCGTATGCTGAAGCGGATTGAGCACTGACGCACGCAGCGATGCTGACCTCGTGCAGGCGACTGCGCAGGACGATCGCCAAGCCTTTGCCGAGCTCTACGATCGCTATGCTCCGCGGCTCTTGGGACTGGCGGAGCGCATCCTGGGGCGGCGCTCGGATGCCGAGGATCTGCTGCACGACTTCTTCATCGAAGTGCGCAAGCAGGCGCACGGCTACGACAGCGCGCGCGGCAGCGTAGCCAGCTGGCTGGTGCTGCGGCTGCGCAGTCGCGCCTTGGATCGTCTGCGATCGCCGGCCTATCGCCGCTTTGTCGATCTGGAGAGCGCGCCCAAATCGGCCGAACCACAGATCTCGGCCGAGGCGGTGACCGCCGAGAGCGAGCGCGAGCCGCTGCACCGCAGCCTGCAAGCTTCGCTACAAACGCTGCCCGATGAAACCAGAGCTATCCTCGAACTCGTATATTTCAAAGATAGGTCGCTACCTGAGGTCGCAGCGGAGCTGAGCCTGCCGCTGGGAACGGTCAAGTCGCGCATTCATCGCGCGCTGCGTACCCTGCGGGCCCAGGCAGAAGAGTAAACGGCATGGACGAACACCTGACAGAAGAGCAGCTGTTGCAGCTGGCGCTTTCCGTCGAGAGCCCCGAGGGGCAGGGCGGAGATGCGACCGGCGCGCGACATCTTGCGGCGTGTTCCGTCTGTGCCGCTCGCCTGGTGGCGCTGCGCGATGAGCTGACCGAGTCGCTGCTCGGCTCAACGGCCGATACGCCGCCGGCCACCCCCGCGCTGCTGGATTCCGCTCACGGTCTCAAAGTGCAGGTGCTGCAGGCCGCGCAGCCACCGACTTCAGCCGCCCAGCTTCAGGGCTTCACGCGTCGCATTGGGCGGCTGTTCGATCTCGATGAGCCGACGGTGCAGCGCTTGCTGCAAGACTCTTTGGGCGACACCGTCTGGGAGCTGCCTGGCCCGATCGCGTTCTTTCACTTTCAGCCCGGGGCTCGCCTGACCGCGGTTGCCGAGGCCGGCGTCGTGCGCTTGGCCCCCGGCATGAGCTTTCCCCGCCACCGCCACCGCGGCGATGAGCACGGCCTGGTCCTCACCGGCACGCTGCGCGACGACAGCAGCGGCCGCATCGGCCAGCCGGGCGACATCCTGTTCATGCCGCATGGCAGCGTGCACACGGTGACTGCGGTCTCGGATGAGACCTGCCTGTTCTTTGTCCTGCTATACGGCGGGACGCCCGACATCGAATGGTGTTAAAACCCGACGATGTTTTTCGATCCCAGCGCCGCCGATCCCACTCGACGGCAGATGGTGCGGCTCTTAGCCTCGGTGTTGGGCACGGGGCTTTTGCGATCCGCCGCTGCGCAGCCCGCGCTGCAGGTTGATCAGCCCGGCTCAACGCAGGCGGGTCTGGGGCCGAGCCCGCTGTGGAACGCGCCCGGTCCGCTGATCACGCTGCCGCAGAAGGTGCCGCTGATTCAGCTGACCGATCGGCCGGTGCAGCTAGAGACGCTGCGCCCCTACTTCCTATCGCCGCGCACGCCGAACGCCGCTTTCTTTGTCCGCTGGCACCTGCCGCTGCACCCGCGCAGCGTCGATCTGGGCGAGTTTCGTCTGCGCATCGAGGGCCACGTCAAGCAGCCGCAGGCGCTGCGCTTTTCTGATCTTTTGCGCGACTTTCGACCGCAGACCGTCGTTGCCGTTAACCAGTGCGCCGGCAACAGCCGCAGTCGCTTTGCGCCGCGCGTGCCGGGATCGCAGTGGGGCAACGGAGCCATGGGCTGTGCCGAGTGGACCGGCGTGCGACTGCGCGATCTTCTGAATCGAGCCGGCGTCCTTCCCGGTGCGGTGGCCGTGCAGCTTGCCGCTCTCGATCGCGGCATGGGACCTGAAGGCTATGGCTCGTCGGCCTACCTCAAGTCGCTGTCGCTCAGCAGCGACATGCTGGACGAAGCGATCGTGGCCTACGCGATGAATGGCGAGCCGCTGCCGCTGCTCAACGGCTTTCCGCTGCGCGTGGTGGTGCCGGGTTACTTCGCGACCTACTGGGTCAAGGCGCTGAGCGGCCTGCGCGTCCTGAATGCGCCCGACGAAAACTTCTGGATGAAGACCGCCTATCGCATCCCGCAGACCCCAGACGGCAGCACCACGCCCGAAGCCGTAAAGAGCGGCAGCGTGGCGATGACGCCGATCGGTCGCATGCCGGTGCGTTCGTTCATCGTCTCGCCGATGGGTGATGGGGCGGGCAAGGCGATCCGCGGCCTGCCGCTGTCGGTGCGAGGGCTGGCCTTTTCCGGTCACGATCGCATCACCCGCGTCGAGGTCTCGACCGATGACGGCCGCACCTGGGCCGCTGCGACGCTGGGCGAAGATCTGGGACGCTACGCCTTCCGGCCGTGGAGCTTCCGCTTCACTCCCAGCCAGCCCGGCCGCGTGGTCTTGGCCGTGCGGGCCACCGACGGCCGAGGCGGCAAGCAGACCGACGCTGCGATCTGGAACCCCGGCGGCTATCTGTGGAACCGGCCCGAGCGGCAGGAGGTGTCGATTGGCGACGCATAAAGCCGGTGTGCCAGTGCCATTTTCGCGCGGCCGGGTGATGGGAGTGCTGGCCGCGGTGTGCCTGCTTGCCGCGTGTCCATCCCACCGACCAGCCGGACCACCGCAGGCGCAGCCCGCTGCTGTCGAGGATGCTGCGGTCAGCGCGCCTTTGTGTCCGCCGCCGCCGCCGCCCGCGGTCAGCAGCGATCGTCCGGCGCTGGGTCTACTGCAGCAGCCGAAGGTCCAGCGCTTGTCGGACAAAGACGCGGCGAGCGCGGTCTACAGCATCGGCGAGCCCCCCCTCAATCCGCCTGCCCTGCGCCCCGGCCCCGAAGACGATCGCCACTTGATCGAGGTCTACTGCGTCGGCTGTCACAGCACCGCCTACATCGCCATGCAGCCTCCGCTCCCGCGCGCAACCTGGGAGGCCGAGGTCGCCAAGATGCGCAGTGCCTATGGTGCCGTCGTGCCCGACCCGGCGGCGCAGCGCATTGCAACCTTTTTGCATTCGTATTACGGCCACAAATGATCGCGCAGTCGCAGTAACAGATCGCGACTCCTGCGGTGTTGCAGGGACAGAACGCCAGCGGCGCAGGGCTGCTGGCCCGGATAGGTGCTCGGCGGGAACTCCCGTCGGTGCGCTAGCTGGATCGTCCCTAGCCTAAGGAGTCCGCGATGTCCTCTACTTCCCCCTCGTCGATTTTTTTTCGCCTGACCACGAACCTGACCACGACCCTGACCACGTCCGCCCCCGCCCTGGCTTTGCTGCTCGGCAGCGTCGCCCCCGGCTGCGGCGGCTGGTATGAGTCGTTCGATCCGCAGGAAGCCTCGATCGACGAGCTGCGCAGCCAGGTCAAGTCCGGGCACGTCTCGTGCCGCCGCGTCGTCGAGCGCTACGAAGATCTGCGCGACAAGATCGAGCCGCAGATCAACGCCCTGGTGACCTGGAACGATCGCCTGCGGGGCGATGCCGATCGCCTGGATCGCATCCCGGTGTGGCAGCGCGGCTCGCTGCACTGCGTGCCGGTGGTGGTCAAAGACAACATCGACGTCGCTGGCCTGCCGACCTCGGTCGGGGCGGGGGGCCTGGCCGGGACGGTGGCCACCCAGAACGCCGAGATCGTCACGCGGCTCCTCGATGCCGGGGCCATCGTGCTTGGAAAAAGCAACCTGCCGGACTTCGCGCTCGACGGCACCAACACCCTAAGCTCGGTGGCGGGCCAGACCCGCAATCCCTACAACCTGGGGCTCTCGGTGTACGGCTCCAGCGGTGGCAGCGCGGCCGCGATCGCCAGCAGTCTGGGCGTAATTGGCCTCGGCACCGACACCTATGGCTCGCTGGTGCAGCCGGCCAGCGCGACGGCTCTGGTCACGCTGCGCCCGACGCAGGGCCTGGTCGCAAGGGCCGGCATCGCGCCGCTCATGACCCTGCAGGATATGCCCGGTCCGATGACGCGCACGGTCAGCGATGCCGCCATCGCGCTCGAACTGCTCGTCGATAAGACGCAGTCGGGCAAGGGCTCGCAGGACTACACCAAGGTCCTCAAGACGGACGGGCTGCGCGCGCTGCACGTCGGCTGGGATCCGCTGGTGCTGCAAGAGGTCGCGGCGCTGGGCTGGCAGCCGAGCAAGGACGTGGTGGCGCTGTTCAACTCGGCAGTCAGTCAGCTGACGCTGGCCGGCGTGAACACCAAGCAGGTGAGCGCGGTGATGCCGCTCCTACCTTCGCTGCAGGATCTGAGCAATGCCTCGTTTGCCTGCATGCCCGTCGATTTCAAAGAAGGCATCAACGCTTACCTGCAGGCCCGGGGGGCGAGCGCGCCCGCCAAGTCGCTGGCCGATGTCCTCGCCGGAGGTCGCTTCTTGGCCTCGGCGCGATCGTTCCTAGAGTCTGCCCAGAGCCAGAGCGATACCATCGCAACCAGCGGCGCCTGCCAGAGCTACCTGACCAAGAAAGAGAGCACCGCGGCGGCCATCTCCGCGCTTATGGATCGCGAAGAGCTGGATCTTTTGGTCTATCCCGCGGCCAATCAGCCCGTCCCCATGGCGGGTCAAAAACCCCCCGCGGGATGGTTTGGCTTTCAGATCCTGTCGTCGCCCACCGGCCTACCCTCGCTGTCGATGACCATGGGGATCGAGCCAACAAGCGGCGCTCCCGTCGGCCTGATCTTTTTGGCGCGCAAGTATCAGGAGGCCAAGCTGATCCAGGCCGCGTTTGGCCTAGAAGCACAGGCGCGGGCGCGCGTGGCCCCGCGCCTCTAGCTGCAAAGTCTTGTTTCAAACTCCGTCCCCGCTGGGGGCGGAATCGTCGATACTCGGGCGACGGAGAACCTCGCCCATGGCCAAGCCCGAGACCGAACGTGAACCGCAAGAATCCGCTGCCGCCAAGCCCGCGCCGCGCTCTGCCCTGCGCTGGCTGTGGCGGGGCTTTCTGGGACTGCTTGTTATCGTCGCGCTGGTGCCGCTGTCGCTGTGGCTGTACCTGCGCGGCTCGCTGGCCCAGCTAGACGGCACGGTGCGCGCAAGCGGCCTGCAGGGCGAGGTTCGGCTGACGCGCGATGCGCTGGGCATTCCGACGATAAGCGGCGGCGATCGCGGCGATCTAGCCTACGTCACCGGCTTTCTGCACGGGCAAGAGCGCTTCTTTCAGATGGATCTTCTGCGACGGGTCGCCGCTGGTGAGCTGTCAGCGCTGTTCGGCAAGCTGGCGCTGCGCGTCGATCGCGATCACCGGCTGCATCGCTTTCGGGCGCGCGCCGCGGCGGGGCTGGCACAGCTTGATGCGACGGATCGCGCGATCCTCGATCGCTACGTCGCGGGCGTGAACGATGGGCGGAGCGCGCTGACCACCCGGCCGTTTGAGTACGCGGTGCTGGGCCTGACGCCGCAGCCCTGGCAGGCCGTGGACACGGTGCTCGCCGCGTTTGCCATGTACTTCGATCTGCAGGGCAACCAGGCCGGCCGCGAGCTAGCGCGAGGCTGGATTCGCGAGCGCACCACCGCCGAGCAGCTAGCCTTCCTATTGCCCGGGGCTAGCCGCTGGGATGCCCCGCTCGATGCCGCCGAGATTCCCGAGCCACCGATCGCGATTCCTGAGTCGGCGCCGGCCTGGTTCACCGCGCCCCGCCCAAGCCGAGCGATGCAGGCGACGTGGCAGCCGAGCCCCGTCGATGCCCTGCCTCCACCGCGCGAGCTGCGCTCGGCGATTGGCAGCAACAACTGGGCGGTGGCCGGCAGCCGCAGCACCACCGGCGGTGCAATTGTTGCAAATGATATGCATTTAGGAATTCGCCTGCCGCATGTCTGGTTTCGCGCGTCGATCGAGCGCGTGGCGGGCGATGGCTCGCGCCGCCGCACCACCGGCGTCATGCTGCCCGGCACACCAGTCATCGCCGCCGGCAGCAACGGCCGGGTCGCCTGGGGCTTCACCAACAGCTACGGCGACTATCTGGATCTGATCACGCTGGAGCGCGATCCGCAGAACCCGCTGCGCTTCAAGACGCCGTCCGGCTGGGAGACCGCAACCGCGCACAGCGAGACGCTGCAAGTAAAGGGCGCCGCAGACGAAACCATGACGGTGCTAGAGACTTCGCTGGGTCCAGTGTGGAGTGTCGGGGGTCGGGCCTACGCCGTGCACTGGATCGCGCACGATCCAGGAGCCGTGAACCTGCGGCTGCTTTCGCTGGAGCTTGCCGACGATCTAGCCGCGGCCCAGGCGGTGGCCAACACCGTCGGTATGCCGGCGCAGAACTTCGTCGCGGGCGATGCCGCGGGTCACATCGGCTGGACGATCGCCGGACCGCTGCCGAACCGCAGCGCGGTGCCAGGGGCGACCTTCCCGCTGCGGGCTGACGAGGGGGCGCTGACCTTCATCGGCCGACGGGCCCCGGCCGACTATCCGCGCGTCGTCGATCCGCCCGCCGGTCAGGTGTGGACAGCGAACTCGCGTCAGCTCGCCGGGCCCAGCTACGCGACGCTGGGCGACGGAGGCGCCGATCTGGGGGCGCGGGCGCAGCAGATTCGCGACGATCTCAGCGCGCTCTCCACGGCGCCGGGCGGCAAGACCAATGAAGCAGCGGTCTATGGCATCAGCCTCGACGATCGCGCGCTGTTCCTGTCGACCTTCCGCGATCGCGCGCTGCGCACCCTGGATGCGGCGGCGCTGGCCCAAGATCCGAACCGCGCTGAATTCCGTCGCCTGCTGGAGGAGAGCTGGGACGGTCACGCCAGCCCGCAGTCGGTCGGCTATCGCCTAGCGCGGAGCTATCTTTACGGCATGTACGAGATCTTCTTTGGCGGTCTCGATACCGAGCTAGGCCAGCTTGTGCCGGGCCTGGACTTCGACACCGCGAGCCCGCGCTGGCCGTACGTCATCGCCCGCCTCATCGACGAAAAACCAGCGGGCTGGCTGCCAGCGGGCTACAGCGATTTTCGCCAGGTCGAGCTAGCGGCGATCGATCACAGCATCGCCAAGCTGACGGCGGGCGGGAAGCCGCTTGCGGCCGCGACTTGGGGGGCGCACAACACCTCG
This sequence comes from uncultured Myxococcales bacterium, assembly GCA_937952145.1. Classification (GTDB taxonomy): domain Bacteria; phylum Myxococcota_A; class Polyangia; order Palsa-1104; family JAEUJZ01; genus JAEUJZ01. Next base: position 2,011 of record CALFYE010000318.1, on the reverse strand, counting down.
CGCTTCGTGCATCCGTTTGCGGCGCAGATCCCGTTTGCCAAGCGCTGGCTGGCCGCCCCAGCCGAACCGCAGGCCGGCGACGAAAATATGCCGCACGTGTCGTATCCCACCGGCGGTCAGTCCGAGCGCATGACGGTCAGCCCGGGTCACGAAGAGTCCGGCATCATGAACGTGCCCGGCGGGCAGAGCGGTCATCCGCTGTCGCCCTATTTCTTGGCCGGACATGCCGCCTGGATGCGCGGTGAGCCGACGCCGTTTCTGCCCGGTCCGACGCAGCACACGCTGGTCTTTTCGCCCCGCTAAACCTGATATCTTGCCGCCATGGGAAATGTCATGCGTGAACGAGTGGCGGCCCTCGCGGCAGAGCGAGCCCGCATTGCCGAGATGGGAGGCCCCGACAAGGTGGCCAAGCAGCACGAGCGCGGCAAGCTAACCGCGCGCGAGCGTCTGGCCCAGTTCTTCGACGGCGGCGAATTCTTTGAAGTCGGCATCCACGGCACGCAGATGGGCGCCGCTGGTGAGTCCGACAAGCCTCCCGCCGACGCGGTGATCTGCGGCTACGGGCCGGTGAACGGGCGCCTGGTGGCGGCCGCGGCCTACGACTTTACGGTCAAGGGCGGCTCGATCGGCCAGACCGGCGAGGTCAAGGTCAGCCGCATGCGCGAGCTAGCCTTGCGCTGTCGCATGCCGATGGTGTGGTTCATCGACTCGGCGGGGGCGCGCATCGATCCGCAGGGCGCGCTGTCGGGGGACAACATCTCGCTGTTCGCGGGCTCGGGTCACCTGTTCCGCGAAGAAGTCATCATGTCGGGCGTGGTGCCACTGGTGGCGGCGATGGTGGGGCCAGGCGCGGCGGGCACGGCGTACATCCCGGGGCTGGCTGACTTCGTGCCGATGGTGCGCGGTCAGGGCTCGATGGCCCTCGGTGGACCGCCGCTGGTCAAGGCGGTGACCGGCCAAGACATCAGCGAGCAGGATCTGGGCGGCACGCGCGTGCACGCCGAAGTCTCGGGCGTGGGCGATGTCGAGGTCGCGGACGAAGCGACCTGCATCGCGCTCATCAAAGACTATCTGTCGTTCATGCCGCAGCACTGCGAGGAGCGTCCGCCGGTGCGCAAGGACGTGCGCGATCCCGTCGATCGCCGCGACGAGAGCCTGCTCGACATCCTGCCCGACAGCCCGCGCCAGGCCTATGACATGTACGCCATCGTCAAGACGATCGTCGACGACGGCCACATCCTGGATCTCAAGCCGCGCTGGGCGAAGAACATCATCACCTGCCTGGCGCGCATCGGCGGTTATCCGATCGGCATCGTGGCCAACAACCCCAAGGGCTTGGGCGGCGTGCTCGACGTCAACAGCGCCGACAAAGCCGCGCACTTCATGCAGATCTGCGACGCCTTCGGCATCCCGCTGGTCTTCTTGATGGACGTGCCAGGCTTCATGGTCGGCAGCAAGGTCGAGCACGAGGGCATCATCCGTCACGGCGCCAAGATGCTACACATCATGGCCTCAGCGACGGTGCCCAAGCTGACGGTGGTGGTGCGCAAAGGCTACGGCGCCGGCTACTACGTCATGGCAGGTCGTGCCTACGAGCCGGATCTGCTGGTCGCCTGGCCAGGGGCCGAAATCAGCGTCATGGGCGCCGAAGGCATGGTGGGCATCGCCGGCAAAAAGCTGTTCGCCGGCGGCGAGCCACCGCCCGAGGTGAAGGCGCAGCTCGTCTCAGCCATTCAGCAGCACATCGATATTCGCAAAGTCGCGGGCTGGGGCTTGGTCGATGACATCATCGATCCCCGCGACACGCGGCGCGTGCTGCATCAGGCCCTGCGCATGTGCTGGGATCGCAAGCTAGAGCGCCCCTACCGCAAGCGCGGCATCATCCCGGTGTAGCCGCTCGGGGGGACCCGACTGGGCTGCGAATGAATTCAGCGCGGCCCAATTTGTAAACACCCCCTAAGAAGGTGTTTACAAATTAATTCCCCGTCGAGCTCCAGAGGATGGGGCCGCA
>CALFYE010000317.1 GCA_937952145.1 uncultured Myxococcales bacterium | reverse complement strand
CACCGGGCGCGATCGCATCCTTAAGTTCGATGGGCACTTCCACGGCTGGCATGATGAGGCAATGGCTTACTTCGTTGCTCCCGAGACGGCCGGGCTCAACCCCGGCACGATTGAGCATGTGGCCATGGGAGATCCAGATGACGTGGAATCGGTCGCTGAGTTTGTGGCCGAGAATCAGGTCGCGGGTATTATCCTCGAACCCGGGGGCGGCAGCAGCGGAGCGCTGCCATGGAGCCGCCAGTTCCTTGCCGCCTTGCGGGAAGCGACCCGGGCGCATGGTGTAATGCTGATCTTTGACGAGGTGGTCAGCGGCTTCCGCTATAGTCCCGGAGGCGTGCAGGCACTGGTGGGTATCACACCCGACATTACCGTACTTGGAAAGATCGTCTGCGGTGGTTTGCCTGGCGCTGCTTTAGTGGGGCGCGCTGACATAATGAGCGTCTTCGGCAGCGGCACGCGCATCGGCGAGCGGCACGTCCGGGTGCCCCACACTGGCACTTTCAACGCTAACCCGCTCTCGGCTGCTGCCGGCCTAGCATTGCTCCAGCACGTTCAAGATGGTGGCCCGCAAGAGGCTGCGCGCTTCGCGACTGCCAAGCTTGTAGACAAGGTCAACGCCGCTGCCGAAGCGGTGGGCGTCGACGTAAAGCTGCACCACCACGACACATCCATCTTTCACATCAGCATCGGCAACCGTGCCCCCGATGCTCCGCAGTACACCCTCGCGCCCGTTGCGCTATTTAGCCGTAACTCTGCATGTTACTTTACTCTGCGTCAGGCCCTGCTTATAGAAGGCGTTGACTGCCACCCGCTACATGGGTGGGTCTCGGCCGTACATGACGATGCGACCGTGGACTTCACTGCGGCTGCCTTCGCCCGCGCCTTCCGACGTGTGCGCAAAGAGCGCGGCTTCGAGTTGCTTGGCCACGAGAGCTAGCAAAGCGAGATCTCCCATGCCCCCAATCCGAAAAATCGGCCTGTTCATTAACGGACGCTTCGAGTCATCCAGCTCAGGTGAGTCATTCACCGCTATCAACCCCGCGACTGAGGAACTCTTTGCGCAGGTCGCTCTCGCTACCTCCGTCGACGTAGATCTGGCGGTCACCGCCGCACGCCATGCGTTCGAGGAAGGGCCATGGCCCCGCATGAGAGCGTCCGAGCGGGCAGAGTACCTGCGCGAAGTCGCGAATGCTCTCGATGAGAACCAGGAAACCTTGGCGATGCTGGAGGCCGTGGACACCGGCCTACCGATTACCTTTACCCGCGGCCACGCCTCCCGTGCGGTAGCCAACTTTCGCTACTTCGCAGAGGAAGCCGAACGGCTGTCCGGCATGACGTATCCGCTCGACGATGCCTATCTGCACATGACGACTCGCGAGCCGATGGGCGTCGTAGCGGTCGTAACGCCGTGGAATGCGCCGCTGGGACTGGCGACTTCTGGTGCCGCCGCCGCACTCGCCTGTGGCAACACTTGTGTCTTAAAGCCCTCGGAGTTATCACCCGTCACCACCTCCGAGCTGGCGAGAATCTTTGACGCGCTCGAATTTCCGCCAGGCGTATTCAACGTCGTGCAAGGCCCTGGTACTCCAACAGGCGAAGCGCTGGCGAGCCACCCCGACGTGAACGCCATTGCCTTCACAGGTGGCACGATGACGGGGCGACGGATCATGGAGTTATCCGCCCGAACCATCAAGCGATTCGTGGGTGAGCTAGGTGGGAACGCGCCGACTCTGGTATTCGCCGATGCCCATATCGACCGCGCGATCGATGGGACCCTGCTCTGCGCATTCGCCAACAACGGCGAAGCCTGTGTCGCGGGATCACGCATCCTCGTCGAACGTGCGCTCTACGAGACGTTCGTCCAACGCTTTATCGCCCGCGCCGCGGCGATCCGCATCGGTGATCCGCTTGTGACCGAGACCGAGCTCGGGCCGATCATCTCGGCGCGGCATCTCGAAAGGCTGCAACAGCTCATCGCTACCGCCGTCGCAGAGGGAGCTCGCGTGCGCTGCGGTGGCAGGCGCCCTGCGAATATATCTCGCGGCTACTACCTGGAGCCAACTGTGCTCACCGATCTGCAGCCGGGGGCGACGGTGCTGCGGGAAGAGGTGCTTGGACCCGTAGTTACCATCTCGCCATTCTCCGAAGAGGCGGAGGGCGTGGACCTGGCCAACGATACTACCTATGGGCTCGCTGGCTACGTCTGGACGACCCACGCCGAGAGGCTTTTGCGCATATCTCGGCGCCTGCACGTTGGCACGGTGTGGGCTAACACCGCGCTCGTGCGGGATGTGCGCGTGCCGTTCGGTGGTTACAAGCAGAGCGGTGTCGGACGTCTCGGCGGGCATCACAGCATCCAGGCCTTCACAGAGGTGAAAAACACCTGCATCGCCGTCGAGCCGTATGTGCTGCCCACGCTTGGACAGCTAGGTAACGTGGAATAACTACCCATAGGAGGGAAAATTCCGTGCGAAGCGACAACCTCTACGCTCTACCAGAAAACCTGCCAATCCCTACCGATGACGGCGCCGCGGACCATCTACCTGGCGCCGCGGTGCCGCCCATCATCCTGATGTCGACCCAGGGGCGGCACGTCTCACTTGCCGAGGCGTCGCTGCGTGGCCGAGTGGTCGTCTACTGCTATCCCCGCACTGGCCAGCCGGATCAGGATCCGGCCCCCGGCTGGGACGACGTGCCGGGTGCGCGCGGCTGCACTCCCCAGTCATGCGGCTTTCGCGATAAATACGACGAGTACCGCACCTTGGGCATCGAGTTGTTCGGGTTGAGCGTGCAGGACACCGCTTACCAGCGTGAGCTGGCCCAGCGTATCCACTTGCCCTTCGAGGTCCTGAGCGACGTTAACCATGATTTGACGCGCGCGATGGGCCTACCGACGTTCGTTATTCACGGCCACACGCTGCTCAAAAGAACCACCCTCGTTCTCCACCAGGGCCGTGTGGAGAAGCTATTTTATCCTGTGTTCCCACCGGATCGGAACGCGGCTGAAGTGCTTGCGTGGCTCCATACAAACCCCACTCAATCCACGTAGGTTAACCATGGATGTCTTCCGCGGCCGCGGCACTCGGCGCGAAGCGCGGCCTGTAATCGCAGGCTAACCCCATTTCCTGTAAGCGATGCGACTTCCGTCTCTGTTCCAATGCGGTCAATCGGCAGGACGCCCGCGCCTGTGCCAAGGCCAAACGCCTCGGTGATTCGCCTGGCTTTAATGTCCGAAAAGAGTTCGCGCCATGGCAGTTGCCGCTCAACTACCTCGATCCCCAGGCTCGGAGCTAGCGATATCACACTGCGGCGAGTCACTCCATCCAGGATGGTGTCACCCAAGGGCGGAGTGAGCAGCTGGCTGCCGGTCCAGAACATTACATTGGTCGCTCCGGTCTCCTCTACGTAGGTACGCTCGCGGGCATCGAGGAAGAGCACTTGGTGGAAACCTCGCTCGGCTGCCTGGGCCTGAGCCAGCAGAGCCGCCGCGTAGTTTCCAGCTGTTTTGGCGACGCCAATTCCGCCGGGCGCAGTGCGCGTATAGCGCGGATCGACGAACACCCCAATCGTTTCTGAGATAGCCGACTCGCTGATGAGAGCCCCTGTTACCGCGAAGGTGTACCGCGCGGCTGGGCGCGCCCCGATCATCGCCTCGGAGGCGAAAAGGAGTGGTCTCAAATAGAGCGCATCAGCATCGGTGACCTGGATTTCCTGGTGACGCACAAAGGCAGCTACGCAATCGCAAAAATCCTCGACTGGCATGCTCGGCATCGCCATGCGCTGAGCGGATGAGGCGAAGCGCTCGGCATGCGCGGATAGGCGAAAGATCGCGAGCCGCCCGTCTGCCGTGCGTCGAGCCTTCAGCCCTTCAAAGATTGCCTGTCCATAATAGAGGACGGCCGTGAACGGAGAGATCCTCCAGGGTGTAAGCCGCGTGATACGAGCATTGCTCCAACCACCGTCGCGGCTCCATTGCGCTGTGAGCATATGAGGCAGAGGACGTGGCGCTAATGATGCGCGTCCGAGCAAGCGCTTCATTGGGGGTGGAACCTTAATCGTGATCTCCATAGAACATGCATACTACACTCAGTGAGGAGTTGTTGAGAGCCAAAGGTTGCTTGCCTAAAGCCTGGCAGCGCAAGGCCAACTCTGACGCCTGTGTATGGTGAGCCCGCCCGCGCCACAGTCGAGCGCCCGTGACAGCGTCCAGCGTGTCGGGGCCCGGCCTGTGTCCTGACAGCGTGCTTGGTACCTGCTCCACGGATAGTACGGAAGATCAGCACGTCCATGTCACTCGCTGAGGGTCGCAAGCCGTACCAGGGTGTGGAACTGCCCGCCCATGCTTAGGCGCTCCGTATCGGCGAGAGGCTGACGAAGGGTTTCCCTGCCATCCCGTCGCCCAGCACGCGCAGGGAAAAATTCTCGGCAATTCCGCGACGACGCTCGGTCCCACTTCAGAACGTGAACTGGAACGTTCCTGAAGTGGAACGAGACCCCTTGGGTACCTCAGTCCCGTGGCTGCGCCCCTGGAAGCACGTGGCCCTGATCCAGCCCTGATGGCCGGTCGCTACACGACCTTTCGATCCGCATTACCACCCGCAAAGCTTGCGGCAGTACCACTTTGTCGAGGCATGGCCCCGTTTGCGACCCCGCCTGAAATGAGGTCAGGGCTACGAGCAAGCCGCGATGCGGATTGGTCTAGATCACGAGCGACGCTGTTGAGACCGGAGTTCTCGCGCTACCAGTCGCGGTAGGGACGCCGGTTGCCCGGCGCCCCCCGCACGGATCCCAGCGGGCGCATTTAACGCACTGGGCTCTTGCCTCGGGTTCTGACGCGAAACCGCACCTCGGGCCACGGATGCAGGATGCGCACTTCAGGGAGCCATCGCCTTACCAGCACACACATTCGTGAGCGTGAGCAAAGTAATCGAGGGCCCCGCGAGCCCGATAATCGAGGGGCCGGCGCGTTACCCGTTTCCGCTTTCCGCCGATGCTAGGGCGAAACGGGAAGCGGAAAGGGCAAGCGGTCAGAGGGCGAGCTGGTAGCCAGCGGAGGTCTTGGTGACGCGGCCTGACTGGGTGAGCAGGGCCAGGGCCGAGCACAGGTGGGCGGTGCGGATCCGGCAGGCTCGCCGAAGCAGAGGCAAGGGCAGCGGCTGGGTGGCCTGGGCAAGCGCCTGCTCAATCTTGTCGGACGGGGACAGGGCAGCGGGCGCGGTGGGTGCTGGGGAGGCGTCCCGAAGCTCCAGCGCGAGATGCGGGCCCTGGGAGCGCAAAGCCAAAGTCAGCGGGCTGAGGGAAGCGGCGGCGCGGTGCTCCGTGGTCAGAGTGATAGTGTCGTCGCAGCGACGAAGATAGAGGTTCGAGTCGCCCCAGGCATGGAATTCGGAGCTGCCGCGCAGGGCTTGGCCGGCGCGCAGGTGACCGCTGGATTTTCGGGCGTGATGGACCAAGACGACCGAGACCGAGAAGCGCCGCTGCAGGTCGCGCAGGTACGCCAGAAGGGGCGCGACCTCGCCCGAGGAATTCTCGTCGATGCGGTGCAGGCGGACAAAGGGGTCGAGCACCAGCAGGACTGGACGGAGGGACTGCAGGGTGTCCGCAAGGCGCAGCTGGTCGGCCGCCTGGTCCAGACGCAGCGATGGGGCGGTGATGACGTGCAGGTCCAGACTCTGCAGCGAGACCGCGGAGGCGTGACAGATTCCTTCCAGCCGGGAGCGCACGATGTGAAGGGCATCCTCGGCGCAGTACAAAAGCACGGGGCCTTTGAGGCCGACGGGGAATCGACGCAGACACGGAGCGCCGGAGGCGACCGAAACGGCCATGTCCAGCGCCAGGAAGGACTTGCAGCACTTGGGTTCCCCGCCGACGATGCCGACGGCTTGCAGAGACCACAGTCCGTCGATCAGCCAGCGACGCTCGGGCGGCGCAGCGGACAGCTCCCACGCAAAAGAAACCGGAAGAGGCGTCATCGGCGCGCTCCTTGGGATTTGCCCGCCGGGCGCGGTGTCGGAGTGAAGATCTCAAAGAAGAGTTTTTCGTCGAGAGTGGGCGCTTCGCGCTGCGCGCCCGCCAGCAGCAGTTCGTTGCACAGGTGCATGAGCGCTCGGTAGTTGCCGGCGGCGTGCTCGCACACGGTGGCCAGCACTTCGGGCGTCATCAGCGTGGGGTTTCCGGCCTGGTTGAGCACATGGCGAAGGCAGGCGGCCAGGTCCTCGCGGCTGGCTGCCTCCAGCAGCAGCCGGACCCGGATGCGGCTGTCCAGCGGCAGCAGGTCGGGCAGACGGAGCTTGTCCTTGAGCCGCTGGTCGCCGCTGAGCACGACGGTCAGCAGCGACTGAGAATCCAGCTGCGCGCTGCACAGAAGGCGCAGCTCATTGAGCACATCCAGCCGCGCCTCCTGCGCTTCGTCCAGCAGCAGCACCGGACGGAAGCCGGCTTGCTCCATCTGGGTCTGCCAGCTGTGACGCAGCGCCACGGTGCCGGCCCAGCGGTTGTGAGGCGTGAGCTTGACTCGAAACAGGTCGCCGAGCTCCCGGTAAAAGTCGGCCAGTCCGGCCTGCGGGCGCGACAGGATGCCGATGCCGAGCTCGCGGACGCTGGCCAAGCGGGCCGCCAGGATGCGCAGGGTCACCGACTTGCCCACGCCGGGCTCGCCCAGCACGGCGGCGAAGCCCCCCTTTTGCCCCAGCTGCTCGACGCGCCAGGCGAAGCTCTCGATGCGCGGGGTGACCTGCAGGACCTCCAGCGGGACATCGGGAGAAAACGGATTGCACTTGAGGCCATATAGAGCGGTGAGTTTCTTGCTCATGGGGAAGGCTCCTTGGTCGAGGGAGTGGCTGTGGGGAGGTCGTCTCTGGCCGCGGGGAGGTCATCCTTGGGCAGGTACGCCGGCGGCAAGCCCATGGCGGCGTAGTCCGTCATGAGCTTCTCCAGAAGCGGGGCGATTTTCGGAGGATGGGAGTGCGGCACGGACTCCTGTGGATCCGCCGCCGGTCGCACGAAACTCCGTCGGCCTTCGGCATTCTTTGTCTTGTCCAGCGGATAGAGCCGACACAGGACCGTCTGGCTCCGCGGGTCGCACAGCAGCACATAGGACAGGTCCCAGCGTGCGTACCGCACCTGCACTCGCTGCAAGGTTCGATAGCGGCCAGGCACCTCGAAGCGGACTCCCCGGACCGTCAAGGTCCCATCGCTGCGTCGCTGGGTTCGGGACTCCTGCATTGTAAAAGCTTCGCGTAGCGATTCCCAATCCGGGCAAGGACGGCCTACGCTCGGACCGTGGAGGAAGCGGTAGAGCGGGGTCTGCTTGGTCTCGGAATGGACGGCTCGGTTGTACTCCAGCTCCATCCAGCACAGCGTCGCCTCATTGAGCTTGCCCAGGGAGATCGGGTCCAGGTTCTCCAGCATCGCCATCAGCCTCCCTTCCACCCGGGTCCAGAAGTTCTCCTGTTTTCCGTTTTGGTAAGGCGAATAATCCAGCGTCGGCTCATGCAAGATGCCCAGCCGCAGCAGCCCCTGCCGGGTCTCGGCCGCCTTCATTGCCGAGCCGTTGTCGGTCATCAGCGCCCGAGGCAGACCGCGCTTTTGCAGCGCCTGACTCAGCGCGTGAATCAGCTCCTGCTCGCCCTCTTGCAGGTACCATTGGGCGTGGCAGCACAGCCGCGAGTGGTCGTCCATTACCGCCAGGAGCAGCGGCTTTTTGTACACTCCTTGTGCGGTGAGCACCTGGCGCGAGCCACAGTGGAAGTCCAGGTGCCACAGGCCATGGACATACTGGGCTTCGTAGCTGCGGACCTCGCGCTGCTCCAGCCGTGCCTCGGCTTTTTCCACGCTGGGCCGTCCCCGGGGTCCCAGCCGCCGCGTCTTTACCAGCCCGGCGCTCTTCATGTAGCGCCGCACCGTCGAGTAAGAGAGCATGGGCCCCAGCCTCGGATCCGCCTTCACCAGCACGTCCAAGTTGTCCACGTGCAGCTGAAAGCTCCAGTTCTTGTGGTCCTTCCACTGCGCATGCAGCACTGTTTTTTGCGCCTCGGTCAGCTGCGACTCGCCCCGATCTTTGCGCACGGCGCGACGGAGTACGCCCACGGGGTCCTTGTTCTCGTTGCGGCTCCGGTAGTACCAGCGCTCGATCGTCGAGAAGCCAAAGCCGATGGGCTCACCCGTGCGGGGATGTCGCCACTGCTTGCGAGTCAGCGCGGTAATCGCCGCGTCCAGTCCGCCCTTGGGCGGCGGCGCCGCGAGCAGGGGTCCCACGACTGCAAAACGCAGCGGGGCCCAGCGCTCAGAGGTATCTGTGTCGTCGGAAAAATGGTCGGTCATTTCGGTCACTCCTTTTGGGGCCGGGGGCCGTTTGGGAATCCGAAAGGACCTCTATCTGAGTCTTGTGTTTTTAGTCCACGTGCATGCTCTGCGGGAATTGGCTGCCCCTCAGAAACCGACCCCCTTCTGGCCGGCAGACTCCGTGGTCACCGGGGCCACAAATCGTAGCATCAAGACAAGCTGACTCATCAATTCCCCGGCGAAGCGAGACAGGAGCGAACTGGGCAGTTCACCCTCGACCACGGGCGGGCTGAGTAGCGCTCGCGCTTGCTTCCAAAAGGGAGTCTGCACAAAGGTCTGTTGCCAATAGGTCCGCCAGCGCCGCAGCGTCTGCCGACTGACTCCCAGATGCTCCCCCAGCTGTTGGGCTCGTCCGCTCTGCAGCCCGTGCTGCATCGCCGCGCACAGCACGATGACCGCCCCCAGATAGACCTTCCGCCCAAGGAACCGCACCGACGGCGGCGTAGTCCGCTTGCGACACCCGGGCTGGCCGCAGGAAAAGCTCTTTCGTCGATCATAATCGGGGCCCAGCGTGCAAGCGGCACCTCGCGGCTTGCGGGGGTAGTTGGCGCAGTGCAGCGGTCCACGGCACGTCGGACAGCTCGCTCGCATGGCAGAGTCCGCTATCTCGCAATCGACCCGGTACATGAACAAATACAGTTTGGAATCGCGAAGCAGACCGTGATACACGACAACTCTCCTTGTCTTCGTCGACTGGAGAGCAAAGCCCCTTCAGGTTCAGCTTTCAAGCTTCCTGAGGGGGCTTTGTCTTTCCCCTCCGGGAGCGTGCTCAGAAACCGGGTGGGGGGCCCTCAGCGTGCGATCCCGTGCTCACGCGGAGGCCCCCGAAAAGGGGGCCGACGTTTCTCGGAGGACTCCGGTAGGAGGCCGACGCAGCGAGGGAGTCAGCGGCGGGAGGTAGCAGAACGTCGCGCTGGGGTCGGCGCCTTGGACACCGGAGCCGCAGGCGGAGGCCCCATGGACTCCAGCTTCGGCTTCAACCGGGGACGGTACGACTCCCCGTCGATGATCAGGTCGTAGGCGTTGTTCTTGAAGCGGTCCACCGCGCTCTGGGCCAGCATCGCGTCGTCGAAGCAGGCGATCCACTCGGCGGTGTCTCGATTGGACGTGATCACCGTCGAGAATCGACCGTTTCTCTCGACCAGGAGCTGGTAGATGTCGCGACTCTCTTCCCGCCCCATTGGCTCGAGCGCGAAGTCATCCAGGATCAAGACATCTACCGTCGTAAGCGCTGTCATCAGCGCCTCGCGGGAGTTATCCATGCGGCTCTGTCGCAGGCTCCTGAGCAGGGCGTCGGCCCGGCTGAACCGCACGTTGTATCCCGCGTCGCAGCATAGGTGTCCTACGCCTTGGCTCCAGTGCGTTTTCC
>CALFYE010000316.1 GCA_937952145.1 uncultured Myxococcales bacterium | reverse complement strand
GGCAGCATCGTTCATGCATCCTCGGCCGGCAGCGTCGTGCTCAGCCTGCCCACCCCGGACGGACAGCCGGGAGAGGAGTGGCGGCTTTTCGACGAATCGGTCAAATGCTGCGGTTCAAGTTCCTTTGGCGAGATCGATTCCATCTACCGGCACGCCCCCTCCCAGGCCAGCGCCGCGATCGACCCGACTGGAGACATTCATATCTCCTGGAATAAATTCAACCTGGAGAATCGAAGCCTGCCCGCGTCCCGGCTGCTCATCATAAAACATACCGATGGCAGCGACAGGTATTCCTACGAGGTTCTCAGCGTGCTGTTCCAGGGTCCTGCCTCATAGCCCCCTGGCCTGGGGGAGCCATTTGGTTCGCCGGGCGCATCCCGCGCGCCATCGACCGCGTCCTGCCGCGGGCAGCGGTCCGCGTTCTTAGAGTGAAAAACAGAACCTAGACAGCCTCTAAGAGATTCCGCTAATAGGTGGGACGAGTTCGACGGAACAGCAGACAGGATCGCGTGAGAGGGTGAGAACTCGCGCGACACGGTACTATGGGGAGCCACATGGAGTTCTTGGGACCCAATCTGCCGAAGCCACCGGACCCCAGGGCAGCCCAGGAGCCGGCGCGCTTACTCGAACCAAAGGGATCAGTGGAATGACATACCTAGTGCGAGAGAAAGACAAAACTCCGGGGCGAAAGCTGACTACCGACCGGCAAAGCAAACCCAATCATGTGAAGGATGCCAGCGCTGAGCGCGATGTCACGCCCTTTTCCCAAGTGCAAAAAGCAGTGGGGAACTACGCGGTCCAGCGGATGGTTCAGAAGGGGGTGCTCCAGGCCAGCCCTGCCGTGGTGGGAAAAAATGACGTCGCGGAGAGCCCGAGAAATCAGGAAACTCCGTCCACGACAGCTCCCAACGTGACGCTGGAGCAGGTCATGGCTTCGGCACAAAAACTATATGGATTTAATTATCGTGACACCAGTCTTAGTGGTTTGGTTGATAACATCAACAGCCTACCTGGTCAGATTAGAATCATTGAAAAAAAGCTTCGGCAGCAGATTGCGGACGGTGAAAAACTGGAAAAGCCGAGCAAAGGACAATCCTCACAGAAGGAACGAGATAAATTGGCCGCCGACCTAGCCGCAAGCGCTAGGAAGGTCGAGGAACTGAAAGCGCAGCTGGAAGCCAAGTCCTCCACATTGAAGTCCGCGATCGAAAGTTACGGCGCGGCTCCCCTAAGCAAGCTAATCGATGAGAAGCTTCTCGGTGCGAAACAAGCCGACGTCTTGAAAGAGGTCATTGTCAGATACGGCTTGGTTTGTAATACATTTGTAGAAGTCACAATGCGCCTAAGCGGATTTTCGGATTTCCCCTTGACGGGACTTGCATATGCTCCAAAGACTGAGAAATATAAAGCCAAGGAAAAGGCTGCGAAGGAAAAGAAAGCTGACGCCAGTCTGCTATGGCACGAGAGAATGGCAGATTGGGCTTCGGAATCCCGGGGAGCAGTTCTTTATGACGATTCAAAGAAGGATAACCAGACCTTGCCCGTCCCCCAGGCGGGAGACATCGTGGTGCTCGGATTTGCGATGGACCAGAGTGAGGGTCTTCATGCCAACCTCGTCGTCAGCGATGGCGCAGGATTCAACCTGGCCGGCGCACACAGCACAGGCCGAAAGTCATCCGCAAGCGCTCTTTCTTCCAGCTTCCAGAAATACGATCAGGAATTCCCGGGCAAATTCAAGACGCTGCCCGAGGTGATGAAGAAAAAAGAGGGAGCGAAATATCTTCTCATCATGAGGCCTAACTACGCGCAGCCCAAGAAAGCGCCATCGGACATGGACCGCTAGGGACTGAGCGACCGAGAACGGTTGTTTGCGCTCCGGCGAGCCATAGGCGGCGGAGAGAACGAATAGAAGGAGCCACGATGAGCGAGAAAACCTGGGGTGCAGACAAGCCCGAGCTGGTGAAGTTTCTTCCGGCTACCCCAAGGAAGATGAGCCAGTTCATCTTTGACCTCAATCGAGTCGAAGCGTATCTGAAGTCTCGCGGTGTGGACAACATCGCCGCCGAGAAAGTCCTGTTCATCGATGTGCGGAACGGGGAAGCGAAGTTTGTCGCGACTACGGAAGAACTCAGCGCCCTCTCGGAGGGAGAGCGCGGCGACCCTTCGACCAAGAAGGAGAAATAGGCAAGAACCAGAATCGCACAGACTCAACCGATCTTGAGCTTGCTCTGCGACGACCAGACGCCAATTTGGTTGGCGGGATCAATCTTACCCTGCGCCTTGTTGCCATCAACGAGGATGTTTTTGCCGCCGTCCTTGAGCTTCGATGAACCCGCCTTCAGGCTCGCGTCATCGGAAAAAGGTGGAATAGGAGCGTCGGGGGGGCCTTTCACAATACCGCCCTTGTATATCCACCCCGCGGTCGCCTCAAGCTCAACCGGCTTACCGTTGACCTTGCACTTCTTTCCTGATGTGACATTGATGAAAGTCGAGCCCCAGGCGCCCGACTGGCTGGTATCTTTTGCATCCTTTGCACTGCTCGTCTTGGCCTGAGTATCGCCTTTGATCGCCACCGGGGTCGCCATGATTCAAACACCTATATGAATGGTCTAATCTAGCATGATTCAGGCCAGCCAGTAGCTGGAACCCGTAGTGCCACCGGAGTCCCGCCGCCGACCGCTGGAGTCGGGAGTCTTCATCAAACCGGGGGAGAGCTACTGACTGGGCGCGTAAATATTGCGGATCCGAATCGGTAGGCGGAAAAAAGTACGCATTAAACTTTCGCTGCAGATTCTGTTGACAGGCGGCGGTTCCCATAGGATTCCGCGCACTTGGTTCTCTTCGGAGGTGTCGGTCTGAACCAGGCCGGCTTCTGGCACACCGGTTGCTGTTGGTTGCGAGAATCTGTTCAAGCGGCTTCTTCCTCCTCGGCTACGGGAGAAGGGCTTGTGGGTCTAGGGGGACGACCGTCTTGTCTGCGTTGACACTCACCGCGGGGCCAGCCAGCCAGAATGCAGCTTCGGAAGACGCTGTGCCTGGCGCGGCAGAGGAGCTCTCCGGAGCATTCGCGTGGGCACGCGCAGTGCTGCGATCCGGCGTGCGGCGGTTCCGGCGACAGCGACAGCCCGGAACCACGAGCGGTCTGGCGGCCGTGGCGGTCTTTGATGACGAAGTCGATTCCTTTCTAAGCGATACCCAAGAGTCGATTCCTGCAAGTGCGGACGACAGTGCGCTCGACGTCGCGTTCGCGGCTTGCTCCGCGGCGGACGCAGCGAAGTCTGCACGGTGGCTGGCGCAAGAGCCGGGCAGTAATGACCCCGCAACGACAGGTCGGCAACTCCCGCTGCGGTGTCTGCGCGCCCGTCTCCGGCTGTCGTTCACCGAGACGTCGATTGTAGTCTTACTGTTGACCAGAGAAGTAGATGCTCAGTATGGGCGTGTCTTCGCGTACCTGCACAATGACGTCTCGCGCCCGCACCCCTCGGTGTCCCTTCTGCTTGATTTGCTGGCGACGGACTGGCAGCAGCGGCTCGCTCTGCGGCGGCTGTTTGCCGAGTCGGCTCCGCTGTTGCGCCTCGGGATTGTGACGGCGGTCAGGGATGTGGTTGGCCTGTCGATCAGCGATGACCTGATGCTCGATGGCGGCATTGTGGAGTTCCTGCTGGGCGGCACGCTGCCCGCGGATGCCATCGCGAGCCACGGACTGGCAATCGATGAGCTGGTCCTTGAAGACGCAAGCCGGAAGCAAATAAAAGGACTCACCACCGCCGTCAGCCCATCCGGAGCACCGAGGCTGTTGATTACGCTGCTGGGGCCGGCGAGCAGCGGTCGTAGACCGGTGGCGCGGGCGCTGGCCCAGGCGCTGGGCGCGGACATCGCCTGCCGTCTGCTCGACTTGGATGATGCCGGGGAGGAGCACTTTCGGCAGCTGCGCCGCTGGCTGCGCGACGTGCGGCTCACCGGCCGGTGGCCGCTGGTTGAGCTCCTGGGCGAGAGCTCGCGCGCGCAGTCTGAGCGCGCCCTGCTGCAGCTCCGGGAAGCGGTGGGGGGGCTGGGTTTTGCGGTCGCCTTTCTGGTCAGTGAGCGAGAAGTACGCTGGCCAGAGTTCATCCAAGACGAGCTGCAGGTCGTATCTCTCCCCTTGCGGACCCCCGGACCGAGTCTGCGAAGAATCGCCTGGCAGCTGTTTCTGGAGCGCGCCGACCTGTCCTGTTCCCCGGCTGAGCTCGACCTGGCGGCGTCCGTCTACTCCTTTCCGGTCGGCATGATTCAGCGTGCTGTAGACGAGGCGGTGCTGCGAGTGAAGCTGGAGCAGCCCGCGGTGTCGCGCTTGACACCGGCGCTGTTGGCTGCGGTCTGTCAACAACTGCCGCGTCACCGGCTTGGTGAGCTCGCTGAGCAGATAATTCCCTCTCGGGGCTGGGAAGATCTGCGACTGGACGCCGACGCTAAGCAGCACCTCCGCGAAGTGGTGATTACAGTTCGTCAGCGCGGCCGGGTGATGGAGGACTGGGGCTTTGGCCGCAAAGTCGCTACCACGCCCGGGTTGGGGCTGCTGTTCTCAGGGCCTTCCGGAACGGGGAAGACGCTGGCCGCAGAGATTCTGGCGGGTGAGCTGGGCATGGCCCTGTACCGCGTCGATCTGTCGCGCCTGGTCGACAAGTATATCGGTGAGACGGAGAAGAACCTGGCCCGGGTGTTCGCGGAAGCCGGACGGGCCAGCGCCATCCTTTTTTTCGATGAGGCGGATGCGCTCTTTGGTCACCGGTCTGAGGTACGTGACGCGCACGACCGCTACGCTAACATCGAGGCCGCCTATCTGCTGCAGCGCATGGAGGCGTTCGACGGCGTGGTCATCCTGGCGACCAACCTGCGCAAGAACATCGACCCGGCGTTTCTGCGGCGGCTGCACTTCACCGTCGAGTTCCATTCACCCTCCGTGGAAGTCCGGCATGAGATCTGGCAGCAGATCTGGCCCCGCCAGGTAATTGTCGACAAGACCGTAGACCCCGACTTCTTGTCCAGACAATTTGAGCTGTCAGGCGGGCAGATACGCAACGTCGCTCTGCGCTCGGCGTACCTGGCGGCCCAGGAGGGAGAATCGATTGCGCTCAAGCACGTCCTGCGGGCGATTCAGCGCGAGTTTCAGAAGCAGGGACGTATCATCTTGTCTGATGAGTTTGCACCCTACCAGCAGCTAGTCGCCGCCGCACCGGATGGTCCGGTATGACTACGATCCGGCACATAGACAGCGCGCTGCATGACCTGTTGCAAAAGCTGCCGGGGCCAAGCGCCAACAACCTGCTGCCGCAGGCGAAGCTGACCTATGGCATGCCGAACAAGAGCTGGACGTTTCTCTCTTCCGGGCTCAGCCTTAGTACATATCTATACAAGATCGCGCTCAATACCAGCCTGCGCAGCAACGAGCGCCCGATCTTCCGCAGCAACGATGGCCAGCTTATTCAGAGCCAGCCTTCGGTCTATCTGGACTGTTGGTATCTGATTACCGCTTGGAACGGCCAGCAGCGCGCTCAACTCAGCGATCCGATCGAGCAACAGGAGCACCAGCTCCTCAGTGAAGTGCTGCTCCTCCTGTTGAAGAACCCGGTCTTTCCCAAAGACAAGCTGCCCGCGAGCTTGCCTGGCGTCCAAGAGGAAGTCCCCCTGACCCTGATTCCTCCCGAAGAGGGCGGTCTGTCCGCTGACTTCTGGAGTGGCTTCGAGAACGGCCCACGCCCCTTCCTGATTTGCCGCATCACCGCCCCGATCGATCTGGAAGACGTGACCTCGTACTACGAAGTCACGACGGTCATCAGCCATCAAAGCCTAATGGTTCAGGAACCCAAGCCGCGGGTAGATCCCGATGCGCAGCTCCTGTGGGTTGGCGGCACGATCCGAGATGCCCAGGGAAATCCCGTTCCGCAGGCCTGGGTCATGCTCAAGGAAGCTTCTGTTGTGGCGGTGAGTGACACGGCTGGCCACTACCTATTTACCAGGCTGCCGCCCGGCACGTTTCAGATGACGGTCCGTGCCGCGCGCTTTGTCGAACTGACGCAGCGAGTGACCATTCCCGATCCGACGTCGAACGGAGCAGGCCCGTCCCGGCCGCCGGCTTTTGACGTGACCCTGGTTTCCGAAGAACCCGAGCATCGATGACAAGGAGCACCCCATGGAATTGACCTATCCAGGCATCTATATCGACGAAAAACAGGGAGCTGGGCCCATTGCCGGCGTCGGTACGAGCACGGCCGCGTTCATTGGACTGGCCCAGCGAGGCGTCGCCAATACTCCGGTCAAGATCGCAAACTGGACGGAGTACACGCAGCTTTTCGGAGGACCGCAGCACGACCGCTACACGTATCACGCGGTGCGCGGTTTCTTCGACAACGGCGGCACGACGGCCTACATCGTGCGAGTCACAAATGTCCAGAGCGATGCCCTGGAGGTAAAGACCAAAGATGGCAAGGTGGCGTTCAGACTCGTCGACCTGGAGGAAGGACCCCACGGCGCAGACAACGCTCTCCAGGCGATCCTTGCGCAGAAGGATAACGAGTCCACGTTTTCGCTGAGCCTCCAGCGTGGCACGCAGGCCGATAAGGCCGAGACCCTTGCCGGTCTGTCTCTCGACAAAGAAAGCAAGGGCTACTTCATGCACGTTGCATCAAAGTACGTGCGTTTCGAGCCCGGAGCCGCTTCGCCAGAGGGTCAGCTGTTGAGCTTTCCCAGCACCAAGCTGAGCGGCGGTGTAGCGGACAGCGGCCCTTATGACTATGCTCCCGGACTCGCGGCGCTGGCAAAGCTGCTGGATGTAAGCATCATCTGCGCGGCGGATGCGCACAGTCTTGGCAACAAGCAGCGGCCGTCGGACGACAAGCCGAACCTGAACCCGGTCCAGACGGCCATCCTTACGCACTGCGAAGGCCTCAAGGACCGCTTTGCAATCCTCGACGGCAGGCTGGACGACACCAAGGACACGGTGGGAGGAGATACGGGGCTCATCAGCGCTCTGCGAACGCAAGGAGGCGCGGCGGCGCTGTACTTTCCCTGGCTCGAGGTCAGCGATCCGAGCGGCACCGGGACTCTGTCGATTCCTCCCTGTGGACATATCGCGGGGATCTATGCGCGCAGCGATGCCGCGGTTGGCGTGCACAAGGCTCCGGCCAACGAGATCATCCGGGGGGCCCTGGGGCTCTCGCCCGCCGGATTTCTGGCCGACACCGAGATCGGAACGCTCAACAAGGTCGGCGTCAACGTCCTGCGAACCTTCCCGGGCCAGGCGCGCCCGGTTGTCTGGGGCGCACGCACGACCGCCAGTCTCGACCTGACGCAGTGGCGCTACGTCAACGTCCGCAGGCTCTTTATCTTCGTCGAACAGTCGCTTAAGGAAGGACTGCGCTGGGCGGTATTTCAGCCGAACAACACCGCCCTGTGGAAGAAGGTCGAGCGCACTGCCACCGAGTTCATGACCCGGGTATGGCGGGCCGGCGCGCTGTTTGGCGACAAGGCCAGCCAGGCTTTCTATGTGAAGGTCAATGAAGAGCTCAATCCGCCGAGCAATCGTGCCCTGGGCGAGCTGCATATCGAGATCGGAATGGCGCCGATTCGACCGGCAGAGTTCATCGTCGTCCACATCGGTATGCTGGAAGGCGGCTCGCAGGTAATCGACTAGGAGGACTCCCATGGCACAGACCGGCTCCCGCAATGACGCGTTTCGCAATTTTAACTTTCTCGTCGAGATCGATGGGATCGCGCAGGCCAGCTTCACCGAGTGCAGCGGCTTGGAATCATCCACCGAAGTCATCGACACCCGCGAAGGCGGCGACAACACAACCGTCCGCAAGCTGCCCGGCAAGACGACCTACTCGGACATCACGCTCAAGTGGGGCATGACCAGCTCCGACGAGGTGTGGAAGTGGCGCCTGTCGATCATCGAAGGCAACATCGAGCGCAAGCACGGCTCGATTGTCGTCTTCGATCTAGCCAACAAGAAGGAGGTCGCGCGCTGGAACTTCGAAAACGCCTGGCCTTCGAAGTGGACCGGACCCACATTCAACGCCAAGGGGAACGAGGTCGCCATCGAGACCCTGGTGCTGGCGCACGAAGGGATCAGAAGGGCCTGAACATGATAGTCACGGAATATGAGTTCGAGCTCCCCAAAGGGTACGTCGATTCAACGGGCACCATGCATAAGCGGGGGGCGATGCGTCTGGCCACGGCTGCAGATGAGCTTCTGCCGATGAAGGATCCGCGCGTGCAGGGGTTCCCTGCGTACCTCATCATCGTGCTCCTGGCCCGGGTGGTCGTTAGGCTGGGTACGCTCCCGCAACTCAACCCCGGCATCATCGAGGGGCTGTTCTCCGAAGATCTGGCGTTCCTGCAGGATCTGTACAACCGCATCAACGGACTGTCTGCACCGTTGATGCGCAAATGCCCGCACTGTGGAAACGCGGTGGAAGCGGAGGGAACTGCCGCGGGGGGGTGATTGGCTACCCCCTGGAATGGGTCTACCAGGAGGTAGCCTTTTTGGGTCGGCGTGTTCACTGGACCCACCAGGAGCTACTGAGCTTGGATCACTGGGAGCGTCGCCGCTGGGTGGCGTACGTGCTGCGTGAGGAGAAGTAATGGGCAACGATGAGTCAAACAAGCCGGTCACCTGGGGAACGCTCCTGGCAGAGCAGGCACGCCTGATGACGGTGCGCCATCTGTCGGTCTTTCCCTGGTTTGCGGGTTTGGACGTCTTACTGCGTCATTACGACCACGCCGCCGGTCGCCGCCCTGGGCGCGTCCTCCGCCGAGAGGCAAGTCTTCGTCCGGTCCTGCCTTCTGAGCAGCCGCCTACCTGGACCGGAGAAGGCACGGAAGAGACGGCAACTCCCGATAGCACACGCTGGCGCCTGCGAGATCTTGTCGGACCGGCCGCCGACCTGATGCGCGTGCACCGCGGTGCGGCGGCGGACGCGCGGGCGCGTCAGCATCAGGCGGCGGCAGTGACCATCGGCACCGACGTCTTTCTGCGCAGCGATGTGCCGCCGCCCGCCGATCCGAAGGGACTGGCGCTGTTGGCTCATGAAGCCGCGCATGTCGCCGAGTCGGTCTCGCCGCGCTCAGGGTTGCAGCGGGCCAGCGCGGCCGGTGTCGCCGCCGAGGAGGAGCGCGCCGCGGAAGTCGCCCAGCGCATCGTCCACCCGGTGCACGCTTCGGGCACCGCGCCCGGCCCGCGCTCACCTGCCGCGGCTGCACTGGGCGCGCCTGGTGCCCATCCGGCCTTCGCTTCGCCGGCAATGGACACCGCTGGGGCGGAACCGGGGGCTGCTGCACGGCAGCAGAGAAAGGGGGCTGGGCTGGGCAGTACACAGGCTCCACAGTCTCTGTATGGCGACGAGATTTCTGCCGGCGGGGAGCGAAGCCAGGCCCTGGTGCCGGCCGAGCTGCGCGGGGCAGTGGCGGCCTCTGGCGATGGAATCGGTGGGGAACCCGCCCTGGAGGTTGATGCAGCCGACGAGTTCTTCTCGGTAGCAAAGACTTCACGGAGAGCGGAGCCCGGCGCGGTGGCGGGACCCGGCGCGACAGCGCCAGAACCTGGCACCCCGATGCCGACTGCACAGGGTGCTAAACCAATCCTGCCTTCCCAGCGCGTAGCGGTGAGCGAATTCGTGCCCCCCTCCACGGCATCCGCCGAGATCGGAAGAGCACACGTCTGAACTCCAGTCACGCCAATGTA
>CALFYE010000315.1 GCA_937952145.1 uncultured Myxococcales bacterium | reverse complement strand
CGAAGACACTCTTTCCCTACACGACGCTCTTCCGATCTCACCTCATGCAGAGACATTAGCGGCGTCTGGGCGTGCCCCGGCTCAGCTGGGGGTAGTCATGGCATCGCCGGCTGCACCGACCCTGCAGGCCGGCTCTGGGCCGACGGCAGCATCACCTCCTGCCTCGCCTTCGGCCGTGACCACGCCAGAGCGAGCCCCGGCTCCGCGCCCGCCACGCGTGTCGCAGCTAATTGCGGCGCTGCAGAACCAACAGGGGCCTCAAAAGCCTGCCCCCGAGGCAGATCCGGCGCCACCTACCAATGTGTTGTCGGCCAACCCCAAGGCGACGGGCGGCCAGCCGCGCGGGCTTATGCCACCGTCGCCAGAAGCGCTGGCTCCCCTCATCAGCAGCGAGACGCCCGCACTGGCCAGCAGCGCCCACGCCGCCCGCGTCTCCCCAGCGGCAGTGCCTGCGCTGACTCCGCCCAGCACACCCGTGAGCCGGCTGGTTGAGCTCGCACTGCGTCATCAGGAGGTGACCGCCGCCGGCCTGGGGGCGGTGCTAGTGCTGCTCATCACGCTGCTCTACCTCGTCGTCGTTCGCTAGCTCTGCGAGCCCACAGCATTATTTCGGCTACCTGGGGGGTTGTGTGGTGGCGTGTAGCACGCTAAAGTCCACAGCGCTTAACTCCTACCTGGGTATGTGGCAATGCTGCTCTATCGCTGGCTCAACGAGGCAACCAACTCCCGAGGGACCGCCAAAGCGCTTGTCTACCGCGACACGTATCTGTCGTGGCGTGGGCTACAGCATCGCGTTGAAAGGCGGGCGCAAGAGTTCGCGGCGATGGGCATCGAGCGCGGCCATTGGGTCGGGCTCATGCTCGGCAACGTGCCTGACTTTGCGATCCTGGCCTTGGCCCTGTCGAAGATTGGCGCGGTCGTGGTCCCCATGGACCCCACGACGGGTGTCCGCGATCTGACGCTGTTTTTGGAAGTTGCGCCGCTGCGGGCGCTGATCACGAGGCCGCGCGGGGGCAATGAGTTGCCGTCGGGCAGTCCGCCGATCACCAATATTCAGCGCGGTCGCCGTCGTCTAGAACCTGAGAGCCGTCGCCGCCTGCAGGGCACGCTGCTCACCTGCTCGATCTACCGCTGCGACGAAGACCCGCCGGGCGAGGCTGAGGTCGTGTTGCTGACTGCCGACTCTTCCGGCGATCCCAAGGGCGTCATGCGCACCGCCGCCAACTTGGAGGCTAGCTGCAAGAGCCTGGCGGAAGCGCTTGATGTCACCGCCGAAGACCGCATTCTCAGCACGGTACCGCTCTTTGCTGCCTATGGCTTCGATCTGGGGCTGGCGCTGGCTCTGCGCTACGGTGCGACGCTGTATCTAGAAGACGAGGTCTCGCCGCGTCGCATCGTGAAGCTGCTGCGCGAGCAAGAGGTCGATCTGCTGCCGGCGACGCCTCCGCTGTACGCAACGCTGGCCAA
Organism: uncultured Myxococcales bacterium; assembly: GCA_937952145.1. Taxonomy (GTDB): domain Bacteria; phylum Myxococcota_A; class Polyangia; order Palsa-1104; family JAEUJZ01; genus JAEUJZ01. The sequence goes on along the minus strand of CALFYE010000315.1, from coordinate 20,362 downwards.
GCTGCCAACCGCTCGGCCCGTGAAGACCAAGGGGGCGCGTTTTCTAGCGACGGGGACTCCGCTCAGCACCGCGACGGCAGATGCCTTCCGCGAGCGCTGGGGCGTGCGCATCATCCCCATGTATCACACCACTGAGGCCGGAGCGATCAGCTGCGACCGCCGCGGCCTCACACCCGAGACGGTAGGCAAGACGCTGCCGGGCGTGGAACTACGCCTCGGGCCCGCTGATGAACAGGGGCGGAGCGCGATCTGGGTGCGGACCGCGTCTGCCGCTCAGCAGTCGGTGAGCACGCTCGGCAACGGGGCTGCCGCAGCGGCAGGGAAGACCCCACCGGCTAGCAAGGCCACTCCGGCCAAGGCAGCCAAGAAAACGACCGGCAAAGCGGCAGCCGCAGCTGCTGCTGCCATCGTCCCCATCGGTGGCTTCGACGACGACGGATATCTGCGAACGGGTGACCTGGGCATCGTAGACAAGCAAGGGCGCCTGACCTTGGCCGGCCGGGAAGATGATCTCGTCAAGGTTGAGGGCAAGCGCGTTGCTCTTGGCGAGGTCGAAGGCTGCCTGGAGTCCTATCCCAAGGTGCGGGCGGCGCAAGCCCGCGTCTATGTCGATGAGCAGGGCAGTGCGATGGTGATCGCCAGCGTCGTCTGTTCGGCCCGCTGCCCGGCGGAGGAGATCATCGACCACTGCGCCCGCAACCTGGCCCCCTACAAGGTGCCGCGGCGCATTGAGTTCTTGGCCAGCCTGCCCAGCCCCTAAGCTCATCGCACACGCCGCCGCTCCACGCAGTGGCTGCAGCCCGCCCTCTGCTCGACCCCCTCACCGCGCCACTCGACGCTACGGTACTCTTCTTCCATGCCGCTTCCCGACCCATTTCTGGTCACGGCCGGTGTCCGGATTCCTGCCTCTGATCTGTGCTGGGAGGCCACTCGCTCATCCGGGCCCGGCGGGCAGAACGTCAACAAGGTGGCCAGCAAGATTGAGCTGCGCTTCGATCTGCCAGGTACTCAGGCACTGTCGCTCGAAGTCAAAGAACGGCTGCGCAGCATCGCGGGCTCTCGTCTGGACGCCGATGGCTGGATCCTGGTCGTCAGTCAGCTAACCCGCGATCAGAGTCGCAACCTTGAAGACGCGCTCTCCAAGCTGCGACAGCTGATCCTGGTCGCTCTCGTGCGTCCCACGCCACGCCGCACGACGCGACCGACGCGAGCCTCGCGCGAACGTCGCCTCGATGAAAAGCGGAAAAACGCAGAGCGCAAGCAGGGGCGGCGCGGACCCGACGGAGACTAAGCGCGCAGGGGGCGGGCCCGTACGTCGGTGCAGCCCAAGTCTGCCTAAGCCGAGGCGCGCGAGCCCTCTTCGATGAGCTCAATGCGGTAGCCGTTGGGGTCTTCGACAAAGGCAATCACCGTCGTGCTGTGCTTCATCGGGCCGGGCTCGCGGACGATCTTCACGCCCTTTTGTCGCAAGGCCTCGCAGGTCTTGTAGATGTCGCTGACGCCAAGAGCGATGTGCCCGAAAGCAGTCCCTAGCTCGTACTGCGACTTGCCCCAGTTGTAGGTCAGCTCCAGCACCGCCTGATCGGACTCTGGGCCGTAGCCGACAAAGGCCAGCGTGAACTCTCCGCCGGGATAGTCTTTCCGTCGCAGAAGCTGCATGCCCAGGGCATCGCAGTAGAAGGCCAGGGACTCATCGAGGTTGTTGACGCGGAGCATGGTGTGCAGGATTCGCATTCCCCCAATCTATCGCATCCACTCGCACCGCGGCGATTCCCACGCGCCGTCGCTGATGCTCAACAAAATCAGCCGGATCGGCATCGAGAGTTTTGCGATACAATGTTCCCGTGGCTGATCTGGACCCCAAGATCGTTTCGCATCTACAAGAGCTTCGTCAGGCGTTGGCCGAGATCGATCGCTTCTCGACTCGGGCGCGCGATCTCCTCGACGAGATCGAAGGCAAGCGGGACCGCGAGCTGGAAGAGCGGGCCCGCCAGATCGTCGCCGAGCTTCGCGCCAAAGTTCGCGCCAAGGAGCTCGGGCTGCCGCCGCCACCCCGGAGCCGCCGTCGTCAGCACGGAGGCTAGCCGCCAGGTCGCCCGATCGGCGATGATGGCCATATGACTGGCAAAATCCGATCCTTTGCGACCCTTGTTCTGTCGTGGACGCGACGTCACTCTGCGCCGCTGATTTTTCTCAGCGGGCTATCGCTGGCCGCTGGCTGCGTGACCCCGCTCAAGCCGTATCTGTTTGCGACGCCGCCGATGGCTCGCGATCCCATCGAGGCGCTAGCCGCTGCCTTTGGCCAGAACCAGATCCTGGCGATCATCGTCGATCCCCAGGCTGGCCTGGTGCAGTCGCGCTGGAACGATACTGGCGTAGCTGAGCGGCCGCTCGACGGGCAGAAGACCACGATCGTTCGTCGCTACTCGGCGACGCTGACTCGCGGCCGCAACGAAAACGAGGTCGCTCTCAGCCTGGACGAGCAGCGCTGCGTGGTCGGTCAGTTCACGCTGGCCGAGCTTGAGGTTCGCGGGCGCTGCGAGCCTCTCGTTACCATCCCCGAGCAGCACAAGACCGAGCTGCACCTGCTGGGACGGCGCATGCAACAAGCCATGTCGATTCCGTAGGCCCGAGGGCGCGTCATGCAACAGGGCCAACAGAGCGATGAGGGGTATGCCGGCCAGGCAAGAGGCGGGGCCGAAGCCTATGCCGCCTACTACGCAGGCATGGACAAGTCCATGCAGCAGAAGGTGGCCCTGACCACCGCCTACTTTCCGGTGCGCGGGGTTCTCGCCGACATGGGCTGCGGCTCGGGGGCGGGCTCGCATGACCTGGCCTGTCTGCACGCCGGGCTGCAGGTGGTTGGCGTCGACGTCGCTCCCGAGTCGGTGGCCTACGCGCAGCAGCACTATCGGCGCCCCAACCTGCAGTACCGCCTGGGCGACATCGCCCAGCCCATCTTCGCTCCCGAGAGCCTCGATGGCGTCCTCAACTCCTCGGTGTTCCACCACCTGACGAGCTTCAACGACTTTTCGCTCGATCCGGTACGACGGGCGCTGGACCACCAGACGGCGGCCCTGCGTCCGGGCGGGGTGCTCATCATCCGCGACTTCGTAGTTCCCCGCGGCCCGCTCGACGTCCTGCTTGATCTACCTACACGCGACGGGGTCGAGGTCGGCGAGATCGCACGGCTCAGCACCGCGGCGCTGTTCGAGCGCTTCGCTGCCGATTGGCGGAGCAGTCAGAACCCGCAGGCGCCGCTGCCCTTTCAGCGTCTGCAGTCCGTGCGACCCGGCTGGCAGCGCTACCGCGTCAGTCATCGCGCGGCGGCTGAGTTTGTGCTGCGCAAAGACTATCGCAGCGACTGGGTCGCCGAGTGCCGAGAGGAGTACACCTACCTCAGCCAGGCGGCCTTCGAGCAGGAGCTGTCGTCTCGCGATCTGCGCATCGTCCTTTCGCTCGAGCTGCGCAACCCCTGGATTGTCGAGAACCGCTTCCGCGGTCAGTTTTTTCTCTACGATCTCGACGAGAAGCCGCTGCCGTATCCGCCGACCAACTATCTCATCGTCGGGGAAAAGGTGCGGCGAGGGCAGGGGGTGAGCTTTTCGCTGCAGCCGCTGCCGCCCGCGCAAGACGGTGCGCCGAGCTTTCTGCGTCTGTCGCGAGTCACGCACCGCGACACCGGCAGACAGGTCGAGCTCGTCGAGCGACCGCATCCGGTCGTCGACCTGGTGCCCTATTTTCAGCACGCAGGCCGGCTGTTCGTGCTGGCGCGGCAGGGCTATCCGCGGCCGCTTATTCACGCCGCGGGTCAGCTTGCGGAAGGCCTGGGCGCGGCGCCTCGCACCGCCGATCTCGACGGGGCACGAGCGGCGGGCTATCTGGCCGAGCCGCTGACGGCGATGGTCCCGCAGAGCAACTCCCTGCCTCAAGGGGATGCGCTGCGGACGCTGTGGCGAGAGCGGGCTGGCCTGCCCGAGCACTGGCTGCGGGGGAGTGAGCCCGGCCTGCGTTACTTCACATCACCCGGCGGGCTCAATGAGCGCGTGAGCTCGCTGTTCATCGCGCTCGGCTTCGGCGAGGCAGAACTCTCCGTCGATGGCTTGCCACCGCTGCCGGAGGCTGCGCCCAACCTGGGCCGCTTTGCAGGCGCTGGGCGGGTGCGGCCGCTGCTCGCGACTCAGCTCCTGCGGGCGGCGCAGGTCGGGGGGCTGCTCGACGCGCGGCTTGAGCTCAATGTCTATGAGCTCTTCGCTCGGCTCGCCGGGCAGGCTGGTGAGGCTGAGGCGGCGGCGGCTTTGCGGCTCCAGCTTGGCCCATGGATCGGCGCGGAGCTGGCCCTGCGTTCGCAACCCGCCACCTTGGCTGTCGAGCGGGCCCTGCTGCGGCCGGGCCGGACGGCAGAGCGTGTGCGCGACGATATCGATGCCGTGCTGCAGCCCGAGTCGCGCGCGGTCTTTCAGCCGCAGGCGCCGCAGCCCGGCGTACGACCCAGCTTCCTGCGCGTCGAGCGCTTCCAGGTCTACGAGCACACTGCCGACGGGCAGATTCTGGCTGGCGACCTGCTGGAGTGCGCGCTGCCCAGTCCGACCAGCTGCAACACGCTGTCGGTGCTCCCCGTGCTGTCCTTGGGCGAGCGTTCCGAGGATGTTTACGTCGGGATTGAGCTGCGTGATCTGCCGGCGGTGCAGGCCTTCACCGGCCGCTCGCGCTTTGCCACCAACCCCGCCTGGCGCTTGCCCCACAACATCACCGACCTGACGCAGGCCGAGGCTTGGCTGGGGCTGCAGCTGCGGCTGCAGTTTGGTCTACGCACTTTGCGAAGTGCGCCGCTCGGCGGCAAGTACTATCCCGCGGTCGGTGCAACGCCCGAGCAGGTCTACCCCATGCTCGTCGAGGTCGATGCCCAGAGCGCGGCCGAGTCCTCGCTGTCCTTCCTTCCGCTCCGCGAGCTGTGGCGGCGCCGCCACCTGATCGAAGACGGCCACTTGCTGATCGCGATGTGGCGTGGGGCGCACGCGCTGTCTGTGCTGTAGACCCGCGACCCGGAAGACGTTCGCGGCCGGCCGGCCAGCGTATTGACACGCCGAGGCGCTTCGGCCTACGACTCTCCTGTGAAGATCGACGCTGAAGCGAGAGCATCGACCCAGCCTTTTGTGATTGGTAAGTCGCCACCGCGCCGCGAAGGGCCACAGAAAGTCACCGGTCAGGCGCGCTACGTGGACGACCTGCCGCTGGACTTCTTGGCCCCCGACGGGATGATCCACGGAGTGACAGTGCGGTCACCCGTCGCCCGCGGTCGGCTGCGAGCGATTACCTTCCTGCCGGGCGTGCCCTGGGAGCAGATCGTTGTGGTCAGCGCCGCCGACATTCCGGGCAAGAACCACATCGCGCTGATCGAAAACGACCAGCCCTGCCTGGCGCAGAGCCTGATCAACCACGCCGAAGAGGCCATCCTGCTGCTCGGACACCGCGATCGCGTCATCGCCGAGAAGGCTCGCACGCTGGTGCGCCTTGAGATCGATCCGCTGCCGCCGCTTTACGACTTGGACGAGTCGCTGGCGCGCGGCCAGGATGCCGCCTCGGGCCAGGGCGAGGCGCTGTGGGGCAGCAACAACACGTTTAAGACCTTCTGCATCGAAAAGGGCGACATCGATGCTGCCTGGGCGCGCGCCGAGGTCGTCGTCGAAGGCGACTACGAGACGGGGGCGCAAGAGCAGCTCTACATCGAGCCGCAGGGCATGCTGGCCAAGGTGGACAGCGACGGCGCGGTGACCGTCTGGGGGTCGCTACAGTGTCCGTATTACATCCACGAAGCGCTGCGCCAGCTTCTGGATCTGCCAGCAGATAAGGTCCGCGTCGTGCAGACCGAGACGGGCGGCGGCTTTGGCGGCAAAGAAGAGTACCCGTCGATGATCGCGGCGCATGCCGCGCTTTTGGCCCGCAAGGCAGGGTGTCCGGCCAAGATCATCTACGACCGGCTGGAAGACATGGTGGCGACGACGAAGCGCCACCCCTCGCGCACCCACATCAAGACCGGCTGGTCACGCGATGGGCGCCTGCTGGCGCAGGACATCGACTTCCGCATTGACGGGGGCGCCTACATGACACTGTCGCCGGTGGTGCTATCGCGGGGAGGGCTGCACGCCGCCGGCCCCTATGCCTGTGACCACGTGCGGGTGCGAGCCCGTGCCGCCGCGACAAATACGCCGCCCCAAGGTGCCTTCCGCGGCTTCGGGGCGCCGCAGTCCGTGTTTGCGATCGAGCGACACATGGACGAAGCCGCGCGCACCCTGGGCCTGTCGGAAGTCGAGCTTCGTCGCCGCAACTTCGTGCAGGATGGCGGAACGCTCGCGACGGGGCAGGTGGTGCGCGAGAACGTCGATATGCGAGAGCTGCTTTCGCGCGCGATGGAGCTCTCCGGCTATGCCAAGAAGCGAGCTCGCTATGCCGCAGCTAGTCACGAGGCGACGTCGCGATCCTCGTTGCGCCGCGGCATCGGCCTCGCGTCGTTCATGCACGGGGCGGGCTTTACTGGATCGGGCGAGCGTCACCTGGCATCGGTGGTCAGCGTGGACTGCGATGCCGAGGGGCGGCTGCAGATCCGCGCTTCGAGCACCGAGATCGGCCAGGGCACGAACACCATCTTCACGCAGATTGCCGCCGAGACGCTGGGGCTGCCGGCGGAGTCGATCGTTGTCGTCCGCCCCGATACCGCGGCCGTGCCCAACAGCGGCCCGACGGTGGCTTCGCGTACGGTGATGATCGTCGGGGGCCTGGTCGGCGATGCCTGTCGTGCCCTGCGCGGCCTGCTGCGCGAAGGCGGCGGGCTGCCTGATTCGTATACTGCAGCAGAGTTTGCGACGGCGGCCGCGACCTACATCGGACGGCACGGGGCACTGAAAGCGAGCGCGCAGTATCAGCCGTCTCCCGATGTGCAGTGGGATGACAAAGCCTATCGCGGCGATGCTTACGCCACCTATGCCTGGGCGGTCTACGTCGCTGAAGTCGAAGTCGACCTCCTGACCTACGAGACGCGTGTGCTGGACTTCGTCGCGGTGCAAGAGGTCGGCAAGGTCGTGCATCCGGTGCTCGCAGCCGGTCAGATCGAAGGCGGGGTCGCGCAGGGCATCGGCTATGCGCTTTACGAAAAAGTTGTGTGGCGCGAGGGGCGGATGGCCAACGGCCAGATGACCAACTACATCATGCCGACCTCCGTCGATGTGCCGCCCATCCGCGTTGATTTCGTCGAGGTGGAAAATCCGCGACTGCGTGGCCCGCGCGGCGCCAAGGGCATTGGCGAGCTGCCGCTCGACGGGACCGCTCCGGCCATCCTGAACGCCATCGCGCAAGCCACCGGCCTGCGCGTCAATCACATTCCCTTGCTGCCCGAGGACCTGTTTGCCATCGCGCAGGCGAAATCCGCCGCGGGAGAGGCGCGCTAATGTCGATGTCCGAGTCCAAGCCCGAGTCCTGGTCGGAAAAGAGCGCGCCGCGCGATGTGCTGACGTCGAGCGGTTCTTTCACCAGTCCGCTGATTGAGCTGCGCCTGCGCGTAAATGGCAGCGAGCGGAGCTGCCTTGTGCATCCCATGGCGCGTCTGCTGGACGTGCTGCGTGAGTCGCTGGCCCTGCCCGGCACCAAGGAAGGCTGCGGCGAGGGCGAGTGTGGCGCCTGCGCCGTCCTGCTCAACGGCGAGCTTGTCTGCAGCTGCCTAGTGCCCGCCCTGCAGACGATGGGCGCTAGCGTGACGACCATCGAAGGCGTTGCGCCCAGCCCGGCCACGTTGGATCGCGTGCAGCAGGCGTTCATCGAATGTGGCGGTGCACAGTGCGGCATCTGCACGCCGGGCATGATCATCGCCGCTAAGGCTCTGCTGGCTCGCCACCCGCGGCCGACGGAGGAGCAGGTACGCGAGGGCCTGGCTGGCAATCTGTGCCGCTGCACCGGCTACACCAAGATCTTCACCTCGGTCCTGCGCGCCTGCACCGACGAGGCGAGTGGCAGTCGCGGAGGTCAGGATTAATGCGCGCATTTCTGCCCGATTTCGAAGCGGTGTCGGCGCGCACGCTGGTCGAAGCGCTGACTCTGCTGGCCCAAGACCGCAGCGCGGCGCAGAGCGTCGAGGCCACTCCCTCGGCGGTGACACCCGTGAACCGTCGCTGGCAGCCGCTAGCCGGGGGCACCGATCTGATGGTCCTGTTTTCCGCTGGGAAGCTGCCCGCCGGGCGCTATCTGGACATCTGGGGCATCGACGAGCTGCGCGGCATCACCGTGGCTCCGAGTCACATCGACCTGGGCGCGCTGACCACCTTTACGGACGTGCGGCAGCACGCGCTGATTGCCCAGGAGTTCCCCTCGCTGTCGCAGGCGGCGATCGAGTCGGGAGCGATTGCGATCCAGAATCGCGGCACGCTGGGCGGCAACATCGCCAACGCCTCGCCTGCTGCGGACAGTCCACCGGCCCTTTTGACCTACGATGCCGAGCTAGAGCTGGTGTCGCTGCGTGGGGCCCGCTGGCTGCCGTACGCCGAGTTTCATACCGGCTACAAGCAGATGCAGCGCGCGGCCGATGAGCTGATCGCGCGCATCCGCATTCCACGCTGCTCACCGAGCGAGCGGGAGCGACAGCTGCACTACTATCGCAAAGTTGGCACGCGCCGCGCCCAAGCCATCTCGAAGGTGTGTATGGCCGCTTCGGCGCTGCGCGACGGTGATCGGCTGGCTCGGGTGCGTATCGGCCTGGGTAGCGTGGCGCCGATTCCCCTGCGCTGTCGGCATACAGAGGCGATTCTCGAAAGTGGCGCGCTGACCCCTAGCCTTGTGCACGAGGCCCAGAACATCCTGGCCAGCGAGATTGCGCCCATAGACGACATTCGCTCGACGCGCGATTACCGCCAGCACGTCGCGCAGGGCCTGCTCGCCGACTTTGTCAGTCGGACGCTGGGGCTCTAGCCGGCCACGATGTGCGGCGGCAGGTAGACGTGGAACTCGGTTCGCTCCTGCAGCAGCACCGAGTGCGGTTTGCTCAGGGCGTCGATCAGGCCAAGCTCTTCCAGGAGCTCGAAGCGGGCCCGACGAGCGATGCCGCGGCGTAAACGCAGCCGCTCGTGCCAGACGGAGTAGCTGCCGACTCGGCCATCGCGGCGGCGGAAATAGCCCTGCAGCGGATGCGTGAGGATGAGGGCGGTCTGTGCTTCGCTCGCGAAGCCGGGTAGGCTGCCGGCCGGCTCGTCGGTTCCCTCGATCTCGACGGCAGCGCGGCCCCAGCGGGCGGTTGTGTGCAGGTGATAGTGACGGCAGCGCTCGTCCTGCCAGGCGGTGTCAAAGCGCATGCGGGCGTAGTGCCACGGCAGCCGCCACAGAAGCTGAGGCACCAGCACAAAGGGGGTTGCCAGCGACGTGCCAAAGAACCAGACGCACGGCTCGCCGCGAAAGAGGACATAGGCGCGATAGTTGGTCTGGCCGAAGGCGAAGCGCAGCCACGGGGCAAACTGGAAGCGAAAGTCGAGATCGCGGAACGGCACCGCCGAGACCAAGCCACGCTCGGCGCCATCAATCACGACGCGCTGCACGGAAAACTCCGGTGGCAGCAGGCGCTGTAGTCGATCCGGATCGACGGCAAACGTAATGATGGCGAAGTCTGCGAGAGTCGTCGTGACGTCGCTCGCGCGCAGGACCGGGGCGGCGCTGCTCAGCTTGGCGAGGGCCGTATTGTCGTCAAGTGATGCAGGCGATGGGCCAACCGAGCCGGGCGGGGGATGCACTTGGCCACTGGGCATCCCCCCATGGTACGGGATCTGCGCCGAGCCCCCGCAAAGGGCGAAACACCGACGGAAAGGTATGGCACCCGCAACCTGAGGCTGGTCTGGCAGAAGGCCTCTAGCCTGAGCGAACATGCGCCGAGCGGAGCATCGCTCAGTCTCGAGAGCTTCGAGCTATCGCCAGCCCCCGACGGCATTCGCGTGACTGCCGCCGCCGTTCTCGCTGATTTGCCGACCCTGTGAGAAGATGCCAAGGGCCTGGTGTCGATTGACGCGTACGCTCATCAAAGGATCCCGTCGCTCCGACTTTGGCAGTCGCCTCGGTCGCTTCGGCTTGTCGGTCTGGCTGCTTCTGCACGGCGGGGTTGTGGGCGCAGCGACGCCTGGGTCCGAGCCGCTGTTTCCCGCCCCTGGCGCACGTCCGACCCGGGGGGCGACGCTAAGCCCGGCGGCTCGACTGGCGGCGGCCCGCGCACCGATGCTGACCCAGACCTTCGTCAGCTTGGCGCAGCGTCTGAGCCCCGCTGTCGTGAACATCGTCATCGATCGCGGCGGTGAACAGAACGAGCGAGGCGGTGACGAGGGCGGACGCAAGCAAGGTCGCGAGCAGGGCTCAGGAGTCATCATCAACGCCCGCGGCTACATCCTCACCAACAACCACGTCGTCGAGCACGCCCGCGACATCCATGTTCACCTGCAGGATGAGCGCGAGTTCAGCGCTCAGCTCATCGGTCGAGATGAGCGCACCGACATGGCGCTGTTGCGGATCGATGTCGGGGACAAGCCCCTGCCGTGGGCTCCCCTGGGCGATTCAGATCACGTGCAGATCGGCGAGTGGGTGATGGCCATTGGCAGCCCCTTCGGCCTGTCGCAGACCGTCACGGTCGGCATCGTGTCAGCCAAGGGCCGCCGCGAAGTGCAGCCCGGTAGCCAGCCCGGCTTCTTCGACTTCCTGCAGACCGATGCACCGATCAATCCCGGCAACTCGGGCGGGCCGCTCATCAACGTGGCCGGCGAGGTCATTGGCATCAACAGCGCGATGAATGTCGTCGGTAGCGGCATCGGCTTTGCCATCCCCAGCAACCTGGCGCGCTCGGTGGCGGAGCAGCTACACCGACACGGTTACGTGCTGCGCAGCTGGCTGGGGGTGTATCCGCAGGCGGTCAGCGAGCCGCTGCGCAAGTCGTTCGGCTTGCCAGATCGACATGGCGCGCTGGTCGCCGAGGTCTACGCCGACTCGCCGGCCGCAGTAGCCGGTCTGCGAACCGGCGATGTCATCACGGAGCTCGGCGGCCATCGCGTGACGCGCTCCGACGATCTGATGTGGCTGCTCAGCAACCTGCCGGCCCCGCGGCCTGGTGAGCCGATGCCGGTGGCGCTTTCCTACTATCGAGAAGGCACGCTGAAGAAGACGAGTGTTCGTCTGCCGCCGCCGCCTGTCCCGCCCAAGTCCAGTGAGCCCGCCGCGCGCAAGCCATCGTCGCTGGGTATGGCCGTCACCGAGCTCGGTCAAGCCACGGCTGAGCGGCTGGGCTATGACGGCGACCGCGGGCTCTTGGTGCTGGCCGTCGAACCTGGCAGTCCGGCTTTGGAAGGCGGGGCCGATCGCGGCGACATCGTGCTGCAGGTGAATGCGCAGCCGGTGCGCAGCCTCGCGGACTACCTGGCTGCTGTCGGTCAGGTAAAGAGCGGCGAGGTCGTTCGCATGCTGCTCCGCCGCTTCGAGGTCCGTCCCGGTCGCAGCGAGTCTGGAGACGCACCTGGCTCGCGCGAAAACCGTCGCAGCTGGCACAATGTCTGGATCGCCTTTGTGCGGCGCTGAAGCTAAGCTCGCGCCGTGTATCTAGCCGCTCTTGCCCCCCGCATTCAGTATCTGATCGCCGACGTCGACGACACCTTCACCGTCGCTGGTAGCCTGCACGGAGCGGTCTTGGCCGCGGTCCAACGTGCGACCGCAGCGGGCATCGAGGTGATCCTCAACACCGGCCGTCCCGCTGGCTACGGAGCAACGCTGCTCGCCTACGTCCGCGGCGTCAGTGCCGTCGTGGTCGAAAATGGCGGAGCTTGGTTTGACCGTCGCTCTCCGGGGGCCGGTGACGATCCGCATGAGGCGCCGCTTGTCTATCGCGATCCGCCGGTGGTGGACCTGCGGGCTCGCCTGAGTCGGCTGGCGCAGCGAGTGGCCGCGCGGGCTGGGCTGACCTTTGCCGAGACCGCGGACAACGCCTTCCGCTTGACCGACTACACCGTCCTGCGGCGCTTGTCGGGCCCTGCCGCGCCGGTGCTCAAGCAACTTGCCGAGCTGACGGGGGAGGAAAGTGGCGGGGCCGGGCACCTCTTGGCCAGCTCGATCCACCTGCACTTCATGCTCGATGGAGATCAGCGCCGCAGCAAAGCCGATGGTGTGCACGCTCTACTGGCTCGACGGGGGCTGTCATCGGTCGCGGAACGGCTGGCTAGCTCGGCGATTTCCGTCGGGGACAGTGCCAACGATGCCAGCCTCTTTGAGCCGGGGCGGTTTGCTCTGTCCGTCGGGGTGCGCAATATCGAACGCTACCTGCCCGAGCTAGGCGACAACCGCCCGCAGCACATCACCCGCTCGCCCGAGGGGGCCGGACTTGTCGAGCTAATCGACGAGATCCTCGCAGGTCGGGCTGGCTGAACGGCTTTGCTAGGCGAGCGGCCTGTTTAGTACTTGCCGCCTACCGTGGCTCGGCTGCAAAATGGCAGCGTGTTCCTCTGAGCACACCCGACGCGGGAGGCTCAGGGCTGCCTGCTAACCAAGTGCAATCCCATGGAAAATAGCGACCCCAAGCGCGCCGCCACTCCCGTCAATGCTTCCAATGCGGCTCGGCCGCCGGGGGCTGCCCCGGCCAGCGGCAAGCCCGTGAGCGGCCGGCCCGACTCGGGGGCTCCTCGACGAGGGAGCGGCACAACCGGCAAACCCTGGCTCCTGCGCAAGCGTGGCTCCGCTGATGTCCTGCGCTGTCCCGACCTTGCGACCTTGCGCACCTGGATGATTGAGCGCCGGGTCAGTCGCGACGACGAGATCTCACGCGGTGGAAAGGTCTTTCGACGCATCGGCAATATCGTCGAATTCGAGTCGCTGTTTCACAGTGCGGAGGTCGAGCGCGCTGAGCGGCGTCGGGGACAGAAAGCCACGAACAGCGGCATGATGGCTGTCCCCTCGCTGACCGGCCCCAATGCCGCGCGCAGCGAGGGCAGTGGTCGGCGCAGCGATGTTTCGGTGCCGCCGCAGCTGAGGGTGACTCCGCCAGGACTCACGCCGGCCACTGGCAACATGAACCCCCTGCGGCTGACGCCCTCGGGGCAGCCGAGTCGTCCGCGGCCTCCCGTGCCGGCGGTGCCCATTCTGCAAATCCCGGATACGCCGACGCCGACCCCGACCCCACCGACCGCCGCGGCCAGCGGTTCGCCTTCGAGTCGTCCCGCTCCGCCCCCTCCGGCTGAACGCGCGCCTCCTGCCAGCCAGAGTAAGCCGGCAGCGCCTTCCCCAGCCGCAGCCCGCCAAGTCGTTCCGACGGCACCCAGCAGTGTGGCCGCCAACAAGCCCGCTAGCCCGCCTGCGGTACCTCCCCCAGCGCCCGCCAAGGCCGCGGCTCCGCCCCAGGCATCGCGCGCCAGCGAAGCGGAGCGTCCCGTCGCAGAAGAAGACAGTGGGACTGATCCCACGCGCCGCTTTGTCCGAGTCGACATGGCGGCCGCTCCGGTTGAACGCGGACGGACTGCGAAGCCCACGCCAGCGCCAGTTAGCGATACGTCGAAGTCTTCCGGCAGCGATACCGTCGCCTTCCATCGCGCGGATCCGGCCGACCTCAGTGGTGATTCCGATGCGGCTAGTGCCGATGGCGATGAGACGCTGATCAACCCGCCCAGTGCTCCGGCACCGCGAGTCGTCGCGCCGGCTACCAAGTCGGTTGACCCGGTGGAAGAGGCACTCCGCCTCAGCGATCCCGTACCGCGCCACCTGAAAGAAACCACCGACCCCAACCGCACAAGTCGCATCCCATCACTCGACACTACCGAGCGACTGGAAGGCGGGGAGAGTCGACGCGGCCTGGTGCTGTTGCTGATCTCTCTTGGCTTGGCTGGGCTCTTGATTCTTGGACTGCGCAGTGCGGGCACGACGGATCCGACGAACGCTGGCTCCCGCGGCGCTGGGTCCGGCAGCGGCGAGCCCGACCACGGGACCGCTGGGACCGGTACAAACAGCGTCGGGAAACCCGACGCGCCCAAAGGTGAACCAGGGCAGGGCAGCGATACGAACCCTGTCGGCACGGCGAGCCCCGCTACCCCATTGTCTGGAACGACAACCACTCCGGGGCCTGACAGCATCGCGAAACCGCAAGCTACGCCTGACAAGCCGCTCGATGTGAAAGCGTCAGCCACCGCTGGAACCCCAGGCGTGACTTCGCCGGTCGCGCGTCCGATGGAGGCCGCCCCGCCGAGTAAGCCGGTGGGGGCAGAGAAGATCGTGCCGCCGACGGCACCGACTCCGGCTTCGACGGCGACTACGCCGAACGCGGGGACGCCGCCCACCGCTGCGGCCAAGCCGGCGACGCAAGGCAATGGCAAAAAGATCGTCGTCACCGAATTCCCCAAGACCTTCGACGAGCAGATGGACTTGGCACAGCGGCTGGTCGAGCATGAGCAGTTCGACGAAGCGCAGAGGCTCTTCGAGGCCATCATGTCCTACGCATCGCACGTCCCGGCCGTCCACGTCGGGCTGGGCAAGTGTGCGCTCGAAACCGGGCGACTCGACGCTGCGATCGAGCACTACAACAACGCGCTAGGTAAGGCCACGAACTACGGTCCCGCCATCTTCGGTCTGGCCAAAACGTATCGAGCCAAGGGCGACAAAGAGCGGGCGCTGCAGCAGTATCGTCGCTACCTGGAGCTATATCCAAGCGGGGGTGCCGCCGGGGTGGCCCGCGACAGCATCGCGCGCCTGGAAGGCACGGCTCCGGCTCCTGTGCCGAAGCCAGCCGCTGCACCGTCATCGTCCGAGCTGGTGAAGCCGCCCAGTCAGGCGGTCGGGGGAAGCAGCGAGCTCGTTAAGCCGCAGTAGGTCGCTGGCCGTGCGGTGCACCTGTCCCCAAACGTCTCGCTGCAGCCCGTGGCAGAAACGCATTCAAAAACCGACGATTTGTGTTAAGGACAGGACCGCCTGCCGACTGGCAGGCCCCCCGTTTTAGTACCCTCCAGCTGAAGCCAAATCGAGATGAGCCTGAACAAACCCTCTGAGTCCGAAGACGAGTACTTTGCCCGTGAGGAAGCCGCCAAGCTGCAACGGCAGGCCGTGGAACAGGCCAGCCGCATGCAGAAGGCTGAGCGCGAGGAGCGCAAGAAGCTTCACTTCATGAAGTGTCCGAAGTGTGGCTTCGATCTGCGCGAAGTACCCTATCGCGGCGTGAGCATCGACAAGTGCTTTGAGTGCGGCGGTATCTGGCTCGATGACAGCGAGCTAGAGCAGCTGATCGGCCACGAAGGCCCCAATGTGTTTTCGGGGATCCTGAAGCTGTTTCGGGCCGATAAGCCGGCCACCTAGCCCATGGCACAGACGGCACGTCAGGTGGCAGGGGCGGCGGCGGCGGCCTTGGTGCAGCCGGGCATGGTGCTTGGTCTGGGGACTGGGGATACCGCAGCGTGCTTTATCCGCGCGCTAGCCTCTCGGGCCACCGCGGAGCCAGGTCTACGAGCGCTGCGTTGTGTGGCGACCTCAACGAGGAGCGCGCAGTTGGGCGCTGAGCTGGGACTTTCCATCGTTGATCTCGACTCGCTTGACCTAACGCTGGAGCGTCCCATCGACATGACCGTCGATGGTGCGGACGAAATTGACCCGCAGCTACAGCTAGTCAAGGGGGCGGGCGGCGCGTTGCTGTTCGAGAAGCTCGTCGCCACCGCATCGCGAAAGCTGGTGATCGTGGCCGACCGCGGCAAGCAAGTCGCGAGTCTTGGTGAAAAACGACTGCTGCCCGTCGAGATTGTCGCGTTTGGAGCGCAGCGCACGCTGGCCCGACTGCAGCGGCAGCCTGGCGTGACCTCGGCGACGCTTCGCTTGAACGCTGGAGCCCCCTATATCACCGACGGTGGGCACCACATCGTCGATCTGGGATTTTCCCTGTCGCCGCAGCTTTCGGCCGCCACGCTACACGACCGCTTGAAGGCGCTGCCCGGAGTGGTCGAGACCGGCTTTTTTTTGGGCGAAGCCAGTCAGGTGCTCATCGGGGAGGATGACGGCTCAGTCATCGACTTGAGCCGCGGCTAGACCTGCGGGCGACCGCTGCGAAGCGGGCTTTGGTGGGGAGGCCATCCGGCGATGGCGGGCATGGTTGGCGACTGAATTATCCGCGCCGCTTGTCCGTCTAGTTGGATAAAATGAGCTAACTTGGCCTCCTGAGCGCTGAGCTTGTGGGGCCGACTCACCGACTGAAAACCCGATCGCGAGGACTGCACACATGCATCGCTTGTTCTCTGGCAGTGTCCTTTTCTTGGTGCTCGCAACCGCTCCTCTGGCACCGGGTATCGCTGAGGCTCAGGTGCCCATCCGCATCACCGTGGCCCCGCCGGCGCCGCAGGTCGAGGTCGTGCCGGTGGCCCCGTCGCCGCGTCACGTGTGGATCCCCGGACACTGGCAGTGGCGACCGCCGATGCACCGACACGTCTGGGTGCCCGGCCACTTTGCGGTTCGTCCCGCTATCAATCGGGTGTGGGTGCCCGCCCAGTGGGTGAACGAAGGAGGCTTCTGGGTGTTCCGCCAGGGACACTGGGGGATGGGGGCGCCAGCGCCGGTGGTCATGCAGCCACAGCCACAGCCGGTCTACGCGCAACCACAGCCGGTCTACGCGCAACCACAGCCGGTCTATGCTCAGCCGCAGCCGGTCTATGCTCAGCCGCAGCCAGTCTACGCGCAGCCACAGCCGGTCTATGCGCAGCCGCAGCCAGTCTACGCGCAGCCGCAGCCGCAGCCAGTCTACGCGCAGCCGCAGCCGGGGTATGACCCTGGTGTTCCGCCGGATCAGCTGGTCGAAGTGGATGTTGCCCCGCCTCCTCCGCAGGCCGAGGTCATTCCGGTGGCTCCGTCGGCAAGTCACGTGTGGCTGCCGGGCTACTGGAACTGGAACCCGGGAATGCGTCGCCACGTCTGGGTCGCTGGCCACTATGCGATGCGCCAGCACGGCGCGGTCTGGCAGAACGCGCAGTGGGTCCGCTTTGGCCCGCGCTGGCGCTACGTGCCGGGCCACTGGCGTCGCTACTAGCGACTAGGGAGCACGGCTCCCCGGACGGCTCGCCAAAAACCTCAGCGCCGGTCGAGTTCGCGCTTGGATCGCCCACCGGCAGAAGCTACGCTGCACCGCTGTGTCTACCGCTGAGCACCACCACGCCAAACGCCAACTGACGCTCATTGATTGCCTCGGTATCGGCATCAACGGCATCGTTGGTTCGGGCATCTTCTTTCTGCCCGCGGCACTTTGGCGCAGTGCGGGCGGCCGTGGCCCTATCGCATGGCTGATCGTGGGATCGCTCTGCTGCTTGGTGGCGCTCTGCTTCGCCGAGGCCGCCTCGCGCACCGATCGCTCAGGAGGGCCTTATCGCTATGCCTGTGATGCCTTCGGGCCCTACGTGGGCTTTGGCATTGGCTGGGTGACGCTGATCAGCACGATCCTGGGCTACGCAGCCGTCGCTCGCGGCTTCGGCACGACGGCGGCCGGCTTCATCGGCCAGGCCGGAGTCACCTCGGTCGAGGTCCTGCTCTCGTGCATCATGGTCACCGGTCTGTGCGCCATCAATATCTTCGGCGTTCGCAGCAGCGCCCGTACCAGCGACGTCATCAGCGGCATCAAGATCCTGAGCCTGCTCCTCTTTCTGCTCGTCGGCATGTTCTTCGTGAAGCTGGCCAATCTGAGCGCCCCGCCGCAGCCGGCTGCGGGCGAGAAGGTCGGCCTGCTGGCCGCTGCATTCGCCGGTCTGTTTGCCTGCACCGGCTTCGAGTACATCCCGGTGCCCGCCGGCGAAGCGAAAAACCCGCGTCGCACCATTCCGCTGGCCATGGTGATCAGCGTGCTGGCGAGCACCGCTCTTTATGCCCTGGTGCAGCTCGTTGCGACGGGTGTGCACCCGGCGCTGGGGGCCTCGGAAATGCCGCTCGTCGATGCCGTCGGCATTTTCGGCGGAGCGCGGGGGCGCAAGGTGATGGAGCTTGCGGCGCTCATTTCGTCCTTTGGTTTCTGCGCGAGCTCGGCGCTGGTGGGCCCTCGCTACCTGGAGGCGTTCGCCGAAGACGGCTTTATGCCAGCCGCTTTTCAGCGTCGCCTAGAGCGCTGGGGTACGCCGGCTCTATCTGTCGCGGTGCTCTCGGCGCTCGTCGCGGGGCTGCTGGTCTCGGGCTTGAAGTTTCAGCGCCTGGCCGATGTATCGAACGTCGCGGTCGTCGTGCAGTATGTCGCGACCTGCGTCGCGGTCTTGGTGCTACGGCAGAAGGCGCCGGTCGGGAAGCAGGGCTTTGTTATTCCCGGGGGGCCGCTCGTGCCGTGTCTGGCCCTCAGTGGCTGCCTGGCCTTCCTTCAGTTTGTCGGTGCGTTTGAGCTGAAGCTCGCCGCGATCATGATCACCATTGGCTTGGTGCTCGGCGCGATCAACCGCAGTGCCCAGGCCGCCCGCGCCAAGCGTGGTGGGGCTGTGACCTCCTCGGAAAAGGCCACCTAGGAGCCTGCTTGTCTGAGGTAGACCCCGGTCGCTTGGCGTCCCGTCCGAGGCTCTACCGCCGGCTGTCCGGCTTGCGGGTATGTAGCGAACCGGGCCTGCTGCCGATGATCGAAGCGGTGTCCGACGAGCACACCTGGGGCGTGGTCAACTCGACGGGGTTCGACGACGCTCAGCTTGATCGACTCCGTCGAGGGTGGGCATGTCCGCAGTCGGCCCGCCGGCCTCTTCATCCCTTGCTGGCGGCCGGTGTGCGTCGCGAGCACCGTCGCGTACTCAGCTATCGGCAGAAAGATGAAGCGGTGTTCGAGCTAGCCGCTTGGGCACAGGGCCTGGGGCTGCCGCATCGGCAAGTGGCCGCGTTTGAGCAGGCGGCAGATGAGCTTTTACTCAATGCGCTGTTCGATGCCCCCGTGAATGCTGAGGGCACGCCGCGTTATCTGACGTACACGCCGCAGCAGCGCTTGTTGATCATGGCAGAGCCCCAGGACGCAGCATGGCTGAGCTATGCCGCCGACGAGCAGCGAGTAGTCGTTGCCGTTCACGATCCGTTCGGGCGGCTGCGGCGACCGACCGTGCTGGACTACTTTCGTCGCTGTGCCCTCGCGCAGGAGGCGCGCCAGAGCCCTCTTGAGCGCAAAGCCGGCGGGGCCGGCGTCGGTCTCTACCTCGTGCTCAGCTCGGCCAGCGAGCTACTCTTCCGTCTCTGTCCGGGGCGATCCACCGAGGTCGTGCTCGCCATCTATCGTCAGCGGCCATATACCCTTCGCGCCCTGTGCTTCGAGGAGTATGCCGCCGAGCCAGCGCTCCGCGCCCCGTCCAACCCACGCTAGCTACGGGAGTCGGGACAGGGGAGCGATAGCTACCCAATCCGCAGCAGCTCGACGTCGAACACCAGCGTTGAGTTGGGGGGGATGGCACCGGGGAAGCCACGCTCTCCATACGCGAAGTCGGGGCTGCAGGTTAGCTTCGCCTGCTCGCCAACCGACATCTTGGCGACGCCCTCATCCCAGCCGCGGATGACTTCGCCGCGACCGATGGTGAACGAAAACGGCTGCCCGCGATCGCGTGAGCTGTCGAACTTCTTCCCGTTGGTGAGAGTGCCCGTGTAGTGAACGTGGACGCGCTGACCGCTCTTGGGAAAGGTCACGCCGTCGCCCGCCTTGATGGTTTCTTTGGTTACGCCCATGGTGGGGCTGACCTTAGCGGAAACGGGGGACGGGCCTCAATGTCTTTCGCGGGTCTTATGCGGCGGCGCTCGGCCGGGCCGGCAGTGATACACTCGGCCGCTGACATGACGACCGAATCCATTCCCGCTGCCCCTGCGCCCGTGCGCGCGCTTGCCGAGGCCGCTGCCCCGCTGCGTGTGCTGCTGCTTGAAAACATCCACAACACCGCGTCGGACTTGTTCTCCACCGCTGGGCATCGCGTCGAGCGGCTAGCCAAGGCGCTGCCGGCCCCAGAGCTGAAGCGTCGGTTTAGCGAGACCGAAGCTGCAGCCGTTACCGACATTCTGGGCATCCGTAGCAAGACGCGCCTGACCGCCGATGTGCTCAGCACGGCGGGACAGCTACAGGCGATTGGCTGCTTCTGCATTGGCACCAATCAGGTCGATTTGGCAGCAGCCGGGCGGCGCGGCATTCCGGTATGGAACGCGCCATTTTCAAACACCCGCAGCGTCGCTGAGATGATCATTGCTGAGGTCATCATCCTGGCTCGTCAGATCGGCGACCGCAGTCGCGAGGTGCACGCCGGATCGTTCCGCAAGGTCTCGGCTGGCTGCTTCGAGGTGCGCGGCAAGACGCTGGGGATCATCGGCTACGGGCACATCGGCTCGCAGGAGATCGGAAGAGCGTCGTGTAGGGAAAGAGTGT
>CALFYE010000314.1 GCA_937952145.1 uncultured Myxococcales bacterium | reverse complement strand
ACGCCGTGTCCACGTTCGATGGCCTCGGTCCTAAGCATGAGTCGCTCGTTCGCGGTCGGCATCGCCACGAGCACGTCAAAGCGCTCGCCCGGGCTGACGAGCAGCTCATCGACGGTGAAGGGCTCCGCGACCGGCCCACCGTCGGCGCCGACCACGATCCATGAGACCCCTGGCAACGTCAGCGCGAAGAAGCGGCCGTTGGCCGCGTTGACGATCCGCCAGCGCTCGGTGGCGCCACCCTCGGCGACGATGCTCGGCACCTCCTGCCCGTTGACCAGGATGACCGCGCCATGACGCCCGAGCATGATGTCTTCCATATCGGCGTCGAGCCGGACCTCACCGTCGTCCGCTAGGTCGACGTCGTCGAACACCAGCACCCGCTCGCTCGCCACCGCCGGCTCCTCGCGCCCGCGCACGAGCAGCGGACCGTGGAGGCCGAGCTCCATCTGCTCGTCGGGCTCCACGTGCGGGTGGTACCAGAACAGCCCGGCGTCCTGCGCGACGAACTCGTAGACGAAGCCCTCGCCAGGGTAGACCGCGCCCTGGATCATCGGGTTGCCGTCCATCATCGCCGTGCGGCCCGTCACATCACGCCGAACACCTTCGGCGTCGCGCCCGGCGCCGCGTCCGCCGCGACCTCGAAGACGATGAGCGGTCGCGGGCTCTCGCCCGGCATCAGCATCCCGGGTGAGCCCGCCGGCATGCCGGGCACCGCGATGCCCTTGAGCACCGGGCGCTCGTCGAGCAGGCGGTTCACCGCCGCCACCGGCACGTGGCCCTCGACCACATAGCCGCCGACCTTCGCGGTGTGGCAGGAGCCCAGGGCCTCGGGCACGCCGGCTTCCTGCTTGACGAGATCCATGCGCGGGCTGGCGACCTCCTTCACGGGGAAGCCGGCACTGCGCATGTGCTCGGCCCATTTGCCGCAGCAGCCGCAGTTGGGATCCTTGTACATCACGACTTCGTCGGGGCTGGCGAGGGCGGGCGCGGCGAGGCCAAGCGCGGCGCCGCAGGCGAGCGCGGACAGGCAGCGACCGAGCTTGCGGAAGAGGGGGGAGCGGAGGGTGCGGTTCATGGTGCGGGGTTCCCGGAAGGTTTGACAGCGGATCGGACCGGTGTGCCCGGGACGGGGTTCCGGCGCCGGCGTGCCGGCGGGCGTCCGCCGCGGATCACGCTGACGACCATGGTGGCGATGAAGACCGCGAGGGTCAGCGCATTCGCGATCCCGCCCCAGCTGCGCAGCGCAGGAAGCCCGGCCAGACTGCCTGCGACGCGCAGCGCCAGTGAAGCGTGCAGCAGCGCGAGTGGCACGTAGAAGGCCGGATGGTACGGAATCTTCACCTTCAGCACCGCCGGGAAGATGATCGCGGCGTGACCGAACACCATCGAGAACACGAAGCCGAGCGCGATCGCGTGCATGGTGATGTCGTGCAGTGGATGCGCGGGCGCGAGCCCGCCGCCGAGCGCGGCGAGCGCACCGAAGGCCAGCCAGACATAGCCCGACAGCAGGCAGACCGCGATGAAGCGGGTCAGCCCCTGCTGGCGGGCGTTGTGGCGGGCGATGTCGAACGTCAGCAGCCAGGCCGCCATCGCGAGCACGCCGGCGGCGAAGAGGCCGTGGCCGAGGTCTTCTTCCCATGCCGCGAGCACGGCGCCGGCGAGGATCAGCGCGCTGACCGCGACAAAGCTCGGCGCCGCGGCCGGGCGTGCGGGCAGGAAGCGGGTGAGCTCGAGGCGTTCGCCCGCGATCGTCAGCACCAGGAAGGCGAGCCACAGCGGCACCGCCGCGTGCACGTTGCCGGTGTTCCACCACACCAGGCTGCCCAGCAGCCAGCATGCCGCGCCAGTTGAACGTGCGTCTTCTCCTCCGCTGGCAAAATTACGCCTGCCTGCATGCCGCGCGCTCGGCCCTGTTGAACGCATCGCTATGAGCCAGTGCGTCGTCGCACAGGGCTCAAGAATCGAGCGCTTCTGCGCCCGTTGCTCTATGGACTTGACGAGGCACTGCAGACTGGTAGCTTCTGATACCACCCTACAACTGGGGAATACAATCCATGCCTATGGTCACTGTTGAATACCCCGCCGGTCGGTTGTCGGCCAAACAGAAGTCAGAACTGGCCGAAGAACTCACCCGAGTCTTGCTTGAGATCGAAGGCGGCTGCGATAAGCCGTTCTGTCGCGCAGGAAGCTGGGTGCGCTTCCGCGAAGTAGCGCGTGAGGACTGGTTTGTCGGGGGTGTCAACGACGGCACTTACGTCTCGGCGAGCGGCCTGTTCCTGGTCGAGATATATGTGCCCGCAGGCTTGCTGGACCAGCACAACAAATCGCGAGCCCATGAGGCGGCAAACGATGCCATCGCTCGGGTGACGGGTGTTGACGTACTTGCGACGCGCTCTGTCTGGATACAGGTCTTTGAATGGCCGAAAGGTGCTCTGGCGAGTGGCGGCTACACACAGTGAGCATCTTTGGCATCGCTCAGAGCGCAGGCCATCCAGCCAGTCTGTAGCCACGTTGTCCCAAACTTAGGATCAGGCGGTCACTTTCCTCACTTTAGCGGCTGGCGTCGTGCTGAGCTTGGGAAGCATGCCTCCCAAGCCGGTGCAGCTACTGAAAAAGCCATGGCTCGGCTAGTCGGTCATTCCCCGCCGTCTCACCGCAAAATGGAACAGCGTTCCGGTTGCCTCATCGATTCGGGACCAGATTGAAAATTGAGCCCTTGCCTCTTTCTACCAAATCCGTCTTGACGGAAAGCGGAAGCTCTCTGCCTTATTGAGTCGGCAGCCGCTCCGCCGCCGCGAGACCCAGCCGAAGGAGGAACTCCCACGCCGCCGCAATCGTCTTTAGTCGCATCCGGCGCTGGATACGTTGGAGCTGGGCGTAGGTCGTCGGCAAGATTCGGACGCATACGCCCATCCGGCCTCCGTCCGGCCCCGAGTAGGCGTGTGGGTCCCCGGCTGCCCCTTCCAGCCAACCGGGAAAGCCATCACTTCCGACGGGCCGTCGAGACACCGCCGTGGCCAGCTTCTCGACGGCATGATCCAGGGCATCGAGACGGGGCAGGATCTCTTCCGTCGAGACATCCGGGGATGACGCTGGCGGCGGCGGTGAAGGTCGGGGTGGGCGGTCAAACGTCGGCGCTCGCGGCGGCGGCGATGGTCGAGGCGGGCGGACATAGGTCGGCGCGCTGCTCGGCGGTTCAGAGGAAGCGGGCGGATCGTTTCTGAGAGAAGCCGTCCAGTCGTCGTCCGGCTCTCCGCCGTCCTTCGACCACAACGGGCCTTTCATGCGCTCTTCATGCCCGGCTATCTCGTTGAGCAGTGTGTCCTTGTCCAGTTTCATTCGTCGTCATCCCAGCCGGGCACGTAAGGGGCGCGTGAGGATGGAGCCGGCGGCGCCGGCCAGGGATGACTCGGACGCGCCCGCTCAAAGGCCATCCTTGCGAATGTCTCGATGGCGCTCAGAAAAATCACCGTGCTGCGGCCGGTCCTGGGAAGCGTCCAGACCGATTCGCCGTCGTTGTGCGCTTCCTTGATGCGCTTGGTTTTCAGTAGCGGCTCGGGGAAGAAGTCCAGGGAGCGCTTCAAGACATCCTCCATGACGCTGACGTTTTGCTTCCAGTCGTCGGGGTCCTCGCGTCCGAGGCGGACCAGGACGATCTCGCTGTTGCTGGGCGTGCGCTGCAGCATCGTGAGGACGTTGCGCGCCGCGTCTGCGCCGTCTACCGTCGCCACGAGCAGGACGCCCGGCAGGCTGCCGCCCTTCACCTCGGGCGGGGTGTCGAGCACCGCCACGTCAAACGAGCCCAGCCCCATGCGCTCCGGCCCTTTTCGGTACAGCACATCGATCACCTTTTCGCCCCGGATGCCGGCCACGGTGACGGTGCCCGCCCCGTAGTGCCTGGTCGCGAGTGCCCCCTCAGAGCGACTCACGCCGAGCCGGTATCGCGCGTCTTCTTGGGTGTCGCAGGTCATCAGCAGCACGCGCAGACCGGCGAAGGCCAGCCGCTCGGCAATGGGGACCGCCAACGCGGTCTTGCCGGCCCCGCCTTTGTAGGAGGCCACCACGCACGTCGCCAGAAGCGGCGCGTATAGGCCGGGGGGGTCTTGGGAAACACGGGCAGAGCGGGCTGACGGCATTGAGAGACCTCGCGATATCAGTAAGTAGCGAAATAAAGTAATGGGAATTACCCGAAAAAGCAACGACGCAGTAACTCGCTGATATCACGCCGAAGCCATGGACCGCTCGGCAGTCACCGTCGGGAAGACGCGATCAGCTCCCTTCCCGAGCGCTGGCGATAGTGCCTACTCATCCCGAAATGTCGGCGGTGATATCACGCGCGGGGCCGGTGATATCACACTGGCCCCGCTGATATCACGCTGCGCGCGGTGATATCAGGATGATATCACTACCGTCGCCCACGGTGATATTACGATGATATCACGCTGCGGCGCGTGATATCACCCGTCGCGCGGTGATATCACGCCGCCGCGCGGTGATATTACGGCGGGCGGTGAGCAGGCGTCTGACCTTGTGCGTGGTGTCGTAGCGCGGCAGCCGATTTTAATCGGCGCCCTCTGTCCCGCCTGGCGCCAGCGTAGCGCCGCCGCCGGCTCGGCTGGAGGCGGACGCACGCGCGTGATATCACGCGCCGCTCACCGTGATATTGCGAGGGCGGTGCCGGGTGTTGGCGGCGCTCAGAACCCGCTGTCATCCGGTGCAAAGCGCAGCTCTGATCGATCATCGCGGTGCTCTAGTCTTTGTTGCCTTTTGTAGACAACTCTCTTGGGTAAGCCTTCTGGGCTAGGCCAGCGACGGAGCTATCGACATCTTCCGAGCGAGCACGACCTTTGGCGTCGGCCTTTGGTGTCGGCCCGCTTGGGCCCGCTATACTTCTGGCTCTGTCTGCTTACTGACGCATCCGGGTTGCTTCCGTCGCTGTCTTCACCTTGGGGCTGCTGCCTCAATCGCACTGAGCTGCCCCCGCGGCCCCGGTTCCTGTTGACAGACCCCAGGGCAAGGTTCTACCGACCTTGCATGCCCTCGCAATCCCAGGCTGCCCCCAGCCACTGTCTGGCCGCGCGGCCACGCTGTCACCCCGACTTGGCACAACGGATGTTCGACTGCCACCGCTGCAGCACTCGAGCCACGGTCTGCACCGCCTGCGATCGAGGCCAGCG
The DNA here is from genome assembly GCA_937952145.1 of uncultured Myxococcales bacterium. Lineage (GTDB taxonomy): Bacteria > Myxococcota_A > Polyangia > Palsa-1104 > JAEUJZ01 > JAEUJZ01. Next base: position 1,413 of record CALFYE010000314.1, on the reverse strand, counting down.
ATACTGCAGCTCGGCCTGTCGCCAGCAGGAACGTGCCCAGCAGGTGCGCCAGGCCGGGCGGCGCTACCAGCTACGCGACAGAGGGCGCCTGTTGCACGCAGCCCGCCAGCGCGCCTACCAAGCGCGCCGCAAGGTTCCAGGCGCCCTGCAGCCGCAAGCCCGGCGCATCGCCTCTACAGCGGCCCGACCGCCCGCTCTACCAGCGGGCAAGCCCCCGCAGCCACTGCTGCCCAGCCGCTCGGCACAGACGCCACAGGCCCTGTCCAGCACAGAGCCCTGCTGCTGCTGCTGCGGGCGCAGGAGCTACCTGATCCTGCGGCGGACCTTTCTTCGTCGACGCCAAAGGCGAGCCGCCAAGCGCGCACGGGCCCATCGAGCAGGCCGCTCTGGTGCCTGAGGGGCGGCCGGGTCCGCGTCCGAGCACCCCAGCGTGGCCTCCTGCATCCAGCACTCTGCCAAACGGGCTGGTTCTGTTCACCGGAGTCGGTGCGCACCCGGGCGGTTTTCACCGTCGGTCCCGCGCATCCTTCGGTTATTGGGCACCGGCATCAGCGCGCACACCTGCGTTTTGCACCGAATAGCGGCGTGTTTTCAGGAGCGGCGACAAGCGGCACACGCGGCGCATACTCCTTGTGGGGTCTCATGGTGTACTTGCCCTCGCGCTGCAGGATCACACTGACCACGCGTCCGCACCACTCCCCACCTTGCCGCGCAGGGATCTTGTCTGTATTCAAGCGTCGTGCAATCTCGGCAAACTTGACGCCCGCTTCATGCAGCGCGGTCATCTTGGCGATGCTCTGTTGCTCGCGGGCCAGCGGTGCCAGGATGCGGCGTTGCTTATCGTCCACACGGTTTGCGTACTCATAGCCATATGGCGCGGCCCCAAGCTTGATCCCTTGAGCCTTCATGTGCTGCATTGATTCGCGCGTGCGCTCGGAGATCATCTCGCGCTCGAACTGGTTGTAGTTGGCGAGGTTGAGTAGGAGCATGCGCCCGGCGGCGTTGTGCGTATTGACCATGCCGCAGACAGACAATAGGTGATAGCGCTCATCTGAAAAAAGGTCATCGACGAGCATGCAGATATCGCGCACTGAGCGCGAAAGACGATCTAGCTTTGCGACAAGTAGCGTGTTGGCGCGACCGCGCTTGAGCATGCGCAGAGCGGTCTGCAAGCCGGGGCGCTCCAAGGTGCTGCCCGAGATCCCTTCGTCGGCTACGATGTCGATGAGCTTAATCCCGTTGGTCTTGCAGTAAAGGCGGAGCCTATCGCGTTGTGCGTCAAGGCTGACACCCTCCGAGGCTTGCTCAAAGGTGCTTACTCTGACGTAGCCGATGGCCGTTTTGGTGACGTTGGCATGCGGTGTATGTGTTTGCATGCGAACTGTCGTAAAGGAATTTGGCGTCCGCCTGCTG
>CALFYE010000313.1 GCA_937952145.1 uncultured Myxococcales bacterium | reverse complement strand
GTCGCCCCGCGCACACACTTGACGGTCTCTACGGATGCACGGTAAGCATGCCGAACCACGCAACCCGTGGAACCGAGACGATGGCCACGGTAGCGTGGGTGCCCAGGTGCGCCTCCTCGAGGGCACCTCTCAAGAGATATTGGCCGTGGAGGGCGGCTGCAATGCGCGGCCGTTGGCCCCTGGCTACGCTTCCCTCGGCGTCTCCGACTTGACCGGCTGTTGCCACGATCGCTATCGCTGGAATGGCCGGACGTTCGAGAAGAGCTGGGGCGGATCCGGCCTGCTCCGTGTTACCCTGCAGACCCGCCGGGCTGTCAGTGATTGATGGCGCTCGCGTTTTGCACAAACGAATAGGTGGCTCGACATTCACCCTGAAAACCACGGCTGCAATCGCTTGAGTCTGCTCCGACACTCCTCCAAAATCTTGGGCCCCCTGGGGGAACGCTTGACTCCCGACGATCACCGCAGTACACACAAGTGACACTTAGTTCTGGCTGAGAGTCGCAATGCAACGAAGGCCAACAAGAAGTTCGCTTCGGGTCCTGCTGGGACGGATTTTCTTAACGGAGGCAGAGCTGCGAGCACTGCTGGTTGATCATTTTCCGCATTGGCTTAGACATTGTTCGACGCGCGCCAGCTATTATGAATTGATCAATACGATCATTGAATATGTCGAACCTAATGAGATTTTTCAAGTACTAGAGAATTACTATGCGGAGAGGCTGGATTTCGCATTAAGAGCGGGGCCGCATGAAGAATCAGAGCCCAATGCGGAGAAAAATGCTCAATCTTTTCGACCTCGTATTGCAAGACAAGAATACCACCGGCTAAGCGGGGCGGTGTACCAGGCGCTGGGGGGGGGGCTGCTTGTCGCCGCCACCGTGGCCCTACCCAATGACCGGGCGTCCGCGACGGATAGCCCTCCAGCCCAGGTGAGCGCGGTGGCGCCCGTCCCCCTCGCAGCCGGCCCACCACAGCCAATGGCTGTTGGGGGGGCTTTGGCCGCGGCGGAGGTAGCCATGATCGTGCCTCTGGCCTGCACCGAAACGCTTCCCAGCCCTACTGGTGCCAAGTCCTGGAAACTGGCGAGTCCAGCGGAGCGTCGTCAGCCACGCAAGGCCTCTCCGCCGTCGCCAGCGCCACCGCAACGCGGACCGGGCATTGAGGAGACGGGCGGCCTGTCGGGCCAGTCCACCGCCAGTCTGCCGCCGCATAGGCTGAGTGTAGAGGAGACGGGCGGGCTGTCGAGGATGGCTGCCGCCAGTCCGCAGGCGAGGGGCCCAGAACCAGCGTACGTGCCTCCACCCGCTACCAACCAGACGGTCCTTAAGTCCAGAGTCGAAACGGCGCTCGATCGGCTGATGAGGGTGCCATGAGGTGTGTCAAAAACGGCAGATCCTCGGTTGTCCTCCTATGGTGCCTGCTAGCCAGTGGGACGGGCGCGGCAGATACCGGCAATCAATTCAGGAAGATACAAGAGTACGGCGATCAGCTATTTGAAGATTCCCGCGCGCAGGAAGCGTTAGAGGAATTTTTGCGGCTCGAACCGATCTCGTTAGACCCGTCGTCGCGTCTGCGAACTGGCATCAGAGTTGCCAAAACTTATGCACAGATCGCGCAAATGGCCGCCGCCGGCAGTCCTAGAAACTACGAGAGTGAGATCGAAAATTACAACAAGTCGGTAGCGGGATACGAAAAACTGCGGATTCCTTCTTCAAAGAGTAGCGATGAATCGGAGCTAGTGATCCGACATGGCCTGGATGTCCTGCTGTGGCAGTCCTGCGAAGGGCTTCTGCAGGTATTCAAGGAACACCAAGCGGCGCAGCCGCCCCAGAACACCATCGAGGAAAAGCCGCTGCCGCTGGTTTGTCGCACCTCCTCAGCCGAACGCGAGTTCCTGCGAGCGACGCAGCGCGAACAGGCGGTTGGTCCGCAAAAAAATTCGAAAAGCAAACCAGGCGATGGATACGCGGAGCTCGAGCTGGACCAGCAGAGTTATCTGGCTGACGATACGCCCGCTGCCTTTCCGCTATTATTAGAAATATCGGCAATCTACACTGAACAAGCAAAGCTGGCTGTCAAACAATGTGATGAAACACAGGCGTTTGGCATTCTAAAGAAAGCTCGGCGCTACATTGAGGATTACCTGGCGCTGAGTCAACCGTCAAAAGACCGTATGCAAGCCTTCTTGTTCAGGCAGGTATCTCTAAGACTTAGCGAAATTTCCTTGCTTAAGGAGCAGGTTCTATCCTGCAATGTAGTCAAGCCCTGTGCGATTTGCCGCGACTGGCGCTTATGGGTGCCGTTGGCCGTTGGCGTGACCGCGGGCGCCGTGGTAACCGGGGTCTTGATTGCCAGGCCATGGGAGACCCCCTCCTACGATGTGTATCCACCCGAACGCAGCACCTTCTCTGGGCGTCTGGTTTTGCTGACCTTCCCACTGGGACTCGCGAGGCACGCCCCATGATCATCAGCCGCTCTTGTATCGATCGTCTGCCGTGGCTGCCTGTGGTTCTTTGGCTGATTTCCTGCGGCACGGATGACGCCATCCGCATCACCGTGCAGCTATCCGACTTTCCTAGCGAGGCAGAGGGCGCCGTGGGGGTGGTCATCGACGGACTGCGCGCGACCACTGCACCCATCCCGGAGAAGGGGTTTCCCACCCGGTTCGTGCTGCGTCTGCCGCGCGAGACACGCGGGCAGGTGGAGGTCTTCGCCGAGGCCCGGTTTGTCGGTGCCGATGCAGTCGCGCTTTTTGGTGACGCCTGCCCCGTCCGCCGGGGACGAGCCGGGATCGCCCTGCAGGGACAAGAAGCGGAAGAGCTACGCATCGAGATGAAAAACGTTCTGTCAGCTCTCGATTGCTCGTGTCCCAGCTACTTTGCCTGTTCAGATACCGAGAAATCATCGCGCGAAATAACCATTCTTGCCGGTCAAGCAGAAAATCAGCTATGGGCAGTACAGCGAGAGCTATGGAACCATAGTGTCTTGCACTGGGATCCTGCGATTGCTTACTGGCGGGCGGTTTCTGTAGAGATGCCGGTGCCGATTACTATGATCACTGGGCCGACAATTACGAGTATATGGCCAGTTGGGAATGAGCAGCTCTGGCTGGCCAGCAGCCAGGGGCTCCTCTATTTCTATGATGGTAGCCGGTATATCCGTACCGACACGTCGGCTCTCCCCGAAAGAACCAATTTTGCCGCGATTTACGGTGATATGCATGCGGCCTGGGCTGTGGGGAGTATCGAGCCTTCGCCGGGCGTGACCGAACAGGTCTTGGCGCAGTGGAATGGCGACTCCTGGCGGCCCTGGACACTCCCCGGCGGAGCGCGGGTCCCGGTGGTACGCGCCTTCTGGGGGCAGGGACCGCAGCGCATCTGGGCGGCCGGTGATGGCGTGCTTAGCTATCGGGACGGCACCTGGCGAGTCGAGCCGAAAGCAGGCGGATATCGCGGCACCGAGAAGCTATGGGGAATCTGGGGCACCGACCCCAAGAACATCTACGCCGTTGGGGAGGAAGGAACCGTCCTCCGCTTCGATGGCACCAAGTGGTCCACTC
>CALFYE010000312.1 GCA_937952145.1 uncultured Myxococcales bacterium | reverse complement strand
CCCCAGCCTTACGGTTCCCTCGACGGGGGAGATAATATGTAAACACCTTCTTAGCGTGCTGTGCTGGCGAACTGTTTTTCGACGAGGCGGCGGTAGACGCCGTCGTGGGTGATGAGCTCGGCGTGGGGGCCGGACTCGACGATGCGGCCGCCGTCGAGGACGACGACGCGGTCGGCGCCCATGACGGTCGATAGGCGGTGGGCGATGATCAGCGTTGTGCGGCCCTGCATCAGGCGGTCGAGGGCCTCTTGCACCAGGGCCTCGCTCTCGGCGTCGAGGGCGCTGGTCGCTTCGTCGAGGACAAGGATGCGCGGGTCTTTTAGCAGGGCGCGGGCGATGGCGACGCGCTGCTTCTGGCCGCCCGACAGGCGGACGCCGCGCTCGCCGACCAGGGTGTCGTAGCCGTCGGGGAAGCTGCCGACAAAGTCGTGGGCGTTGGCCGCGCGGGCGGCCGCTTCGATCTCGTCGGTCGTCGCGGTGAGGCGGCCGTAGCGGATGTTTTCGCGGATCGACGTCGCAAACAGGATCGGCTCCTGCGACACCACGCCGACCTGTTCGCGCAGCCAGTCGGAATCGAGGCTGCGTAGATCGGTCCCATCGAGCTGCACGGTGCCGCTTGTCGGGTCGTAAAAACGCGACAGCAAGGCGGCCAGCGTCGATTTGCCGGCGCCCGAGGGACCAACCACGGCCACCACTTCACCCGGACGCAGCGAAAGGCTTAGCCGCTGCAGCACGCGGACATCGGGACGGGCGGGATAGGCGAAGTCGACCTCATTGAAAGCCACGCCACCCTCGACGCGGGCAAGGCGAGTCTTTCCGGCTTGCAGCTTCGGCTGGCGGTGCAAGAGCTCAAAGACGCGCTCGCTGGCCCCGGCGGCGCGCATGAAGTCGGCCCACAGATCGCTGACCGCACCGAACGCGAAGGCGACGGTCAGGGTGTACAGGATAAACGCGGTCAGGTCGCCGACCTGCATGTCGCCGCGCAGTACCAAGGTACCGCCGTACCACAGCACCGCTGCGACGGCGCCATAGCCGGCAAAACTGACCACGCCAGCGAAGATCGCACCCAGCCGCGAGCGCTTGCGCGCCAAGCTCAGCGAGGCTTCGACGGCGGTGCCGTAGCGACCGATCTCTTGCTCTTCGCGGGCGAAGGCGCGCACGGTGCGAATGCCGGAAAACGTCTCTTCCGCGACCTCGGTGGCGCGGGCCAGCGCGTCCTGCACCTGCTTGGCCAGGGCGCGCAGCATGCGGCCATAGATCACGGCTCCCAGCACCACCACCGGCACGATGCTGAGCATCACCACCGTCAGCCGCCACGAGGTGTAAAACAGGATGGCGATGCCGCCGATCACCGTCAGGCCATAGCGCAACAGCATCGAGATGTTGGCGGTCACGGCCATCTGCAAGACGGTGGTGTCCGACGCCAGGCGATTGGTCAGCTCGCCGGTGCGCTGCTCGTCGAAGAAGCCGACCTCTTGGCGGACGATCGCGGCGTAGAGATCGCGGCGCAGCTTGGCCACCACGCGCTCGCCCGAGAGGTTAAAGAGATAGGCGCGCATCGCGGAGAACAGACCCTGCACCGCGAACACGGCCAGAAGCCCCAGCGCGGACTGCGCGATCTGCCGCTTGGCCTCGGCTCGGTCGGGGAGCGCGAGCGCATTCATGATGATCTTAATCGCCTGCGGATAGACCAGGCCCATGCCCGCCGCGACGATAAGCGCCAGCGTCGCCAAGAGCAGGCGCGCCAGCTCAGGACGAGCCAGGCTGTAGAACTGCCGCCAAGGCACCGACTTCTTGCTGTCCGGCGTCGGGCTGCCAGCGTCGAGAGCGGGGCCTGGTTTGGGGGCGGTGCTGGGGGAAGAAAGGGCAGGGGAGGAGGTCGCTGTCTGCGGGCTAGTCATGGATTGGGTTTTGGCCGAGTGAGAGGGGGCCGGATCGACCTATAGTAATGGGATGCCGACGTTCGTCTATTCCGGGCTCGATAACGCGGCCTTTCCTGGCACGGGTCACGCCGATGCGCTGGTCCATGTGCCCAGCCGCTTTGACGCGCGGCGCTTTGGGGTGCTGATTTACTTGCACGGCTTCGACAACTGCATCGAAAACGTCGCGTCGCCCCCGCCGGGCATTCATCTGCCCGAGCACCCGACGGCGGATCTGATCACGCAGGTCGAAGACAGCGGTCGCAGCCTGCTCTTGTTTTTGCCCGAGACGCGCTATCACGAACAGAGCCGCGACCCGGGAGCGCTGGGTGAAGCGGGGGGACTTTTGCGCTTGCTCGCCGAGGTGCTGCCCAAGGTGGCGAGCGACTGCACCGCCGCGGCCAGCCTGGCCACCGAGGGGGTGGGCCGGATCGAGCGGGTGCTGCTGTGTGCGCACTCGGGCGCCTATCGCGCGGCGATTCGCATGGCGCAGCTTGGTGGGCTCGACATCCACGAGCTGTGCCTGCTCGACTCGCTGTACAAAGACGTCGAGGAGTACGAAGCGCTGCTCAAGCACAAGGTGGCGCGTCTGGCACGGGGTGAGAAGCATCGCTTCGTGAACCTGTATCGCGCCGGTGGAACCGCCGCTCACTCGGTGACGCAGGGCGAATTTCTACAGAGACAGCTCAAGCAGCACGAGCTTCCCGAGAGCCTGCTGTGGTTCGACGACAGCGCTTCGGAGCCGGAGGCGGTGGACCTGGCGCGGCCGCTCGTCGTCAAGCGCGTGCCGACCGAGCACTCGGACTTCGGGCGCACCTACATCGGTCGCTTGCTGGAAAGCAGCGAGCTGCCCTAGCGCAGCGACAAGCGCAGCCACGAGGGCAGGCGCGCGGCGGGCAGCAGCAGCCAAGGCAGCGATAGCAGAGCCAAGGCAGCGCCCAGCCCCAGGAGCACCTTCGCCAGGCCCTGGTCGGCGATGAGCGGGTGCAGGCTGTAGCCACCGAGCTCGCCGCCCAGCTCGAAGGCCAAAAGTGAGATCGCCGTGACGCGGGCGCGGTGGCTGCCGGGGCTGATGAGCGTCATCGTGCCGCTCGATAGGCCCGTGACCTGGACCAGCGCAAAGCCCAGCGCCGTCGCCGTTGCATACAACAGATCGGCCTGGTGAAAAGTGCCGAGCGCGGCTAGGCCCAGGGCCAGGCCCAAAATACCGCCACCCAGCACGCGATCATCGCCGTAGCGTCGACACAGGCGGGGTGTGGCGATCGCCCCGGCAATCACTCCCAGGACCAGCAGGACCTCGATGTTATCGGGCAGGCGCTTGGGCAGCTTCGTACCGGCGGCCATCGAGGCAGGGCCGAGCCAGAACAGCGGATACATGACGAAGTTAGCCAGCGCTGCGAGCCCGGCCAGCACCAGCAGCCTCGGCGAGCGCACAAAGACAAGCAGGCCGTCGAGGAGCCCGCGCAGGCCGCGGATGAGCGGTGTGTCCCCGGCGTCCTCGGCGGATTTGGGCTCGGGCTGAGTTGAACTTTCGATGTGGCTGCAGAGCAGCGTCGCGATGAGCAGGAACACCACGCCCAGCCCGCAGACCCAGCGCTCGCCGAGGATGGCGAGGAGAAAGATCAGGATGAAGCTGGTCATGAAGTAGCCGGCTCGTGGCAGAGCCAGCGAGTAGTCGAGGGCCCGCTCGGCCTGACCGGGCGGGACCAGCTGCGGCAGGAGCGCGGTGAACGTCGCGTCAAAGCAGGCGCCAGCCAGGGCCGAGAGCACGATGCAAGCCGCGCCACGCTCGACGGTGAGTGTCCCGGTGTAGAGCATGACGGCGACGGCGAGGTGCAGCAGGGCGCGGACCAGGCAAGCCAGGCGAATCAGCCGCTTGCGCTCGACAAAGTCGGCCAGTGTCCCGCACAGCGGCAGGGCCGCGAGCGGCAGGACCAGCCCGGGCGCGACCAGCATTGAGGTCTCGATGCCCGTCGCCTCTTTGCGGGTCATGATCAGCCACCACACCAAGATCCACATCAGGCTGTGGTCGGCGATCAGCGACACCAGCTGAACTAGCTGAGCGCGAACAAAGTCGGGTCCCAGCGGTACGGTCGCCCCAGGCTCGGCCGGCGACATCGGCGACGGGGGGGCTGACGCCGGAGGCGGCAGATCCGAAGGGGGCATCCTTCCCAGTATCGCAGAGGCGATGGTGGCCACGGGCCTCTTTTGCCGGACCGACGCTTGCCGGCCTGGCCTAGAGCGGCCCGCGTCGTCGGGTTTACTTGTCGGCGCACACAATCCCCCGCATACTGGGCGCCTCGCCAGCCGACCTCCTCGGTGCGGTGAGCTGGTTAGGCGCTCTCCCCCCGGCGCGCTGGCCCGCAGCTCTCCTTGGGGGGGACCTCTTTCCCTTGATCCTCTCCAGCCAAGACTATGAGCAGCTCTGCCTGTGGCTGCGCTCGGCGCCCGGCCTCGGGCTGGCGGGTGGCTTTGGTGCGATCTGGGGCAGCTTTGCCAACGTCTGCATCTACCGCATCCCACGCGGTGAGTCGCTGCTGCGTCCCGGGTCGCACTGCCCCGGCTGCCAGGCCGAGATCGCTTGGTACGACAACCTGCCGATCCTCAGCTGGCTGCTCCTGCGCGGGCGGTGTCGTCGCTGCGGCGTCGCGATCTCGGCGCAGTACCCGCTTGTCGAGCTTCTGCTCACCGGTCTCGCGCTTCTCCTCTATCGCCGCTTCGTGTGCGACGACGGTGGGCCGATGGGCATCGCGCTGTCGCGCTTCGTCACCTACTTCTTCTTCACGCTGACGCTGGTTGTCTTGTCGGTGATCGATCTGCGCATCCGATTGCTGCCGGATCGCATCACCTATCCGACGATCCCGCTGTTCTTCCTGCTCGGGCGGATCTGCGGCCAGACCTCGCTTCCGGATGCGCTCGTCGGGCTGTGCGCCGGGTACGCCGTGATTTGGCTGATCGCCACCGTCTATCACCGCCTGCGCGGCGCCGAGGGCCTCGGGCTCGGTGATGCCAAGCTCTTGAGCTTGATCGGTGGGCTGCTCGGCTGGCACGCGCTGCCCTGGACGCTGTTTATCGGCTCGGTGAGCGGGCTGTTCCTGTCGCTGCCTCTGCTTGCCCTGCGTCGTCGTCATGAGCCGGAGGGAAGCCTGCTGCAGAGCGAGGTGCCTTTCGGTCCGTTCCTATCGCTGGCCGCCGTCGTCTACCTGCTGTTTTTCGTCGGACGGGATCCCTTGGCCTGGCTCTCGGGCCGGCTTCCGTCGTGGGTTTGACGAGGCGGCTAGTCTATACTTTCACGAAGGTTCACTCTCTCAGACGGGGATATCCCGATGAACACCGCCAGCACCGATAACAGCGACGAATCGGCCACGGCACCGGAGCCAAAGATGAGGCACTACTTACGCGGATTCTTGGTGGGTTTCGCAGCGCTGATTGCGCTTGGACTCACCGTCAGCCGGCGCGGCCCGGCCATGTTGGTTGGCATTGGTCGCAGCACCGGCGCCGCGACCGCCGACCGCAAGGCACACGATCTGTCGGCCACGCTAGACACCTTCAATAAGACCTTGGTGCGCGTGCACGACGCCTATGTCGACCCGACGCGCATCGACCCCAAGCAGATGCTGATCGCCGCGCTGGAATCGGTGCAGAAGCACGTCGCTGAGGTCATGGTTGAGCCCAAGCCCGACAAGAACTTGGTGCTGGTGCGCGTCGATACCGCCGCCCGCGAGTTCAGCATCGAAAACGTCGATGCCGCCTGGTCGCTGGCGCCCAAGATGTCGGAGATCTTCCAGTTCATCACCCAGAACCTTTTGCCTGGCACCGACAGCCAGTCGATCCGCGACATCGAGTACGCGGCGACCAACGGCATGCTCTCGACGCTCGACCCGCACTCGGTGCTGCTCGACCCGCAGACCTACACCGAGATGAAGACCTCGACGCGTGGCAGCTTTGGCGGCCTCGGCATTGTCATTGGCATCCGCAAGGGCGGGCTGCGCGTCATCCGTCCGATGAAGGGCACGCCAGCCTGGGATGCGGGCGTCCGTCGCGGCGATCGCATCACCCGCATCGAGCGCGAGAGCACCGACAACATGGCGCTGCAGGACGCCGTCGATCGCTTGCGCGGCGAGCCTGGCACCCGCGTTGAGATCTACACCGAGCGCGACGGCGAAAAAGCCGCCCGCCGCCTGGTCCTGACGCGCGCCGAGATTCAGGTGCCGAGCGTCACCACCCAGCTGATGAAGACCCCGGCTGGTTCCGTCGGCTACATCCGTCTGAGCCAGTTCAACCAGAAGAGCGACGAAGACGTCCGCAATGCCCTCGAAGAGCTGTCGAAGCGTCAGCCGCTGCATGGGCTGCTGCTCGACCTGCGCGGCGATCCGGGCGGGCTCCTCGATAAGGCCATCAAGATCGCCGACGAGTTCCTAGAGTCCGGCACCATCGTCACCACCGTCGGCTTTGCCAACAAGCAGCGCGAAGAGAAGCGGGCGACGCCGTCGGCCCAGCCGCACTTCCCGATGGCCGTGCTCGTCGATGGCTCATCGGCGTCAGCGTCTGAGATCGTCGCTGGTGCGCTGAAGAACCTCGATCGCGCAGTCATCGTCGGCAGCCGTACGTTCGGCAAGGGCTCGGTGCAGGTGCTCTACGACAACGACGATGGCTCGGCGCTGAAGCTGACCATCGCGCAGTACCTGACCCCGGGCGACCTGTCGATTCAGTCGGTGGGCATCACGCCGGACATCGTGCTCGAACCGATGCGCGTCGAAAAGAACCGCCTGTCGCTGTTCAGCTCGTACAAGGGCATGCGCGAGCAGGATCTCGACGCCCACCTGACGTCGCAGAACGCTCGCACCAGCGAGAAGCCGCTGGAGACGCTGCGCTACATCTGGACGGATCCGCGCAAGAAGGGGCCGGCCAAGGGCAAGGCCATGCCCACCGATCCCCGCGTCGATCCCGATGGCGACGATGACGACGAGCCGATCGACGACCTCGGCCCCGATGACGACGACACCTTCATCGAGGACTACGTCATCCAGTACGCGCGCGACATGCTGGCCAATGCGCACGGCTGGCGACGGCACGAGATGCTTGCCGGGGCTCGCGACTACTTCAACAGCAAGCGCAGCGAGCAGCAGGGGCGCCTGACCGATTCGCTGCGTCAGTTCGGCGTCGATTTCTCGCCGGTGGGTGCGCAGGCCCAGGCCCCCAGCCTGGAAGCCAGCATCACCACCGACAAACCTGAAAACGCCGCCAAGGCCGGCGAGACCATCCTGTTTACCGCCACTGTCAAGAACCGCGGCCCCGGCATCGCTGGTCAGCTGCGCGCGCAGCTCAAGTCCGACAACTATCTGTACGAAGAGCGCGAGTTCGTCTTCGGTCGCCTCGCCCCCGGCGAGCAGCGGAGCTGGAGCATCCCGGTCAAGGTGCCCAAGGAAGTGCTGACCCGTCAGGACTCGGTGCGCGTCGTGTTCTTCGAAGAGAACAATCACGCCCCAGCGCAGAAGGAGCTGCAGGTGCGCCTCGAAGGCTTGCCGCGGCCGCGCTTCGCTTATAGCTATCAGCTCATCGACGACGGCGGCAGCGCCAACGGCGATGGCCAGGTGCAGCGCGGCGAGACTCTGCGCCTGCGCGTCAACATCGAAAACACCGGGGTCGGCCGCGCCACCAAGCCGGTCGCTCTTTTGCGCAACCTCAGCGGTGAAGGCGTGATGATCAACAAGGGGCGCTTCGAGCTGCCCGAGATGGCCCCCAAAGATCGCCGCACCGTGGATTTCACCTTCGACGTGAACAGCGCCTTCGCCGAGTCCGGGGTGCGCGTAGAACTGCAGGTCTATGACCTGGGCCTGCACGACAGCGTCGCCGATAAGCTGAGCTTCCCAGTCACCGAGAGCGTGCTGCGTGGGCAAGAGTCGCGCGGTGGCTTCACGGTGAGCAGCGACGTCGAGATCCGCACTGGTGCCACCCAAAGCTCCCCGGTCATCGGCCG
>CALFYE010000311.1 GCA_937952145.1 uncultured Myxococcales bacterium | reverse complement strand
GTGCAGCACATACGAGATGAGGGCGTTCGCAGCTTAATATGTAAACACCTTCTTAAGAACGAAGACGTCCACCGCATGCTAGCAAGGGTCAAGATGGGCAGTTCAGCGACGGAGGAACGGGCTCTTGCTTCCGCGGAGGCTGACCTTTGGAAAAAGCTCGTCACAAAATACCGGCGCCGAGGCATGCTGACGTGCGCATCGCTGTGGATGGCTGGCGCCGGTCTGAAACGGTGCACTCTGGATCCGGGTCGGACGGTCGGTTGGGCAGAGCGTAGAAAGTCGAGGAGAACGATGGCCTTTGTACATCGGCTGATCAAAAACGATGAGAGCGCGCTGCTATCGGAAGGCTTTCAGACACTCGAAAAGCTGATTCAAAATTTTCAGGAGTCAGATCGACGGCGGCGGTATTTTCATCTTTATAAACGCAAACAGGCCTCTGACGTTTTGGGCAGAGGACTCCGCCAAAGATTTATGCAATTTTCTAAGCAGCTCCAGCAAGAACTACTCTTGGCCAAGCTGCTGGATTCTAGCGATAAGATGACCCATTTTGGCTATATGGTTAGCTTGCCGGGGGCTCCGAGTCAGGACTGGCACATCGATTACGACGGCGATCAGGTTACTATTTATATTCCGATAACCCAGGAAACAGCATACAATGCGACCCAATACAAAACAGGTCATTCGGGGTATGAGCTAGCGTTCCAAGTTCTAACCAAACCCGATGAGCCACATCCACTGATTTACACGCCACGCCACAGTCTGCACCGCGGCGTCGAAAACACCGAAGATTTCAGGCGGGTCGTCTTTTACATCATTTATGCCCATCCCGATTGGGACAGCGACGAACCGCTCTTCGAAATGACGCATAAAACGGCCATCAATGTCGATAAAGACATTGAGGATAGATATTGCCCCGAAGTAGAAAGCTGAGCGACGAGCGGGCGGTCTAGTCCAGAAGATGCCGGCGCAACCGGGGGGATGACGCCAGGCATGCAAACCCTTGTGAAATTCGCTGCGTCGTAAAGCGGATTACCGAGCCGTCACAGCGAGGCAGAGGTGTCGCTTCCCGCTAGCATGCGCTGGCGCATGGCCTGCAGATAGGCGCGCGCATCCGCTTCGCGGGCAAAGAACTCAATCTCGATCTGGGAGCGCCGTAGGAGCCGAGCGGCGCGCGTCAGCAGGATGGCCATCAGCCGCGCCGGGCTCGCCATCCCAAACACCGCTTGGTAGTCCATTCTGGTTTCGGGAGTCAGCGCGTCCATGAATGCCTTGCGTGTCTCGGGCGGCAGGGCGGCACCGGCCGACGAATCGGTCAGCACCAGAACGCGCCCAAAGCGCGCGCGAATCCCCCGCACAAGCTCCATGATGCGGTGCGCATGAAGCGGCGTGAGCAGGCCGCGATAGCGGACAAATAGGATATCGTCCTCGATCCGATACTCGTGCGAATCGAGCGCTTGAAAGTTCATCACCGCTGCAGCCCCCCGGGGACTTGATCCTGCCTGGCGACCGCGGGCCGTGGAATTCGGATCGCTACGGTCGGCGCGTTCGCGCATGACATCATGTGCGACGTCCCGCCAGATGGCAGGCGTGAACGAGTCGCAGCAGCGGAAGACTGACTGTCCGCGCTTCGGAGTTCCCGGAACGCCAGTCCCGAGCCGATTCCGCGGATCCGCGCTGGCCTACTGCGACTCGTTGATCAACACGCCGATGACATCATCGCCGTAGTTGCAGACTGTCAGGTCTCGCTTGCCGTCCCCATTCCAGTCGTACAGGCTGACCGAGGTGGGCTGTTTTCCGACGGGAATCCTGACTTGTTTGGGAAACGTGCCATCGCCTCGGCCCGGCAGAATCACCACCTGGCGGTCGATCACATTGGTGTAAACCAAGTCCAGATTCCGGTCGCCATCGATGTCTATCGCCGTCACATTGGCGTCGAACTCAGTGGCCCGACTACCGATGACGGTCCGATTGGAAGCCCCAAATCCCCCGTTGCCGTCCCCGATAAGAACACTGACGCTGTTGTCGTATCCGTCGGCCACCGCCAAGTCGGGTTTGCCATCCCCATTGAAGTCGCCACTTGTCACCCCCCGCTGATCGGTGCCCGTTCCATACATTGCGCTGCTTCCGAAGTGTCCGCGCCCATCCCCCAAGAGCACGTGCACGGCGCCTTGCGTCGCATCCGCCACCACCAAGTCTAGGTGCCCATCGCGGTTCAGATCAGACGTGTGCAACCAGGTGGGTCTCGACCCCGCCGAAAGCGGATACACGACCGCTGCGGCAAAAGTTCCCGTCCCACTTCCGATCAGCACATTGACATCCCCGGAAGTAGCTGCCGCCGTCGCCAAATCCAGGCGCCCGTCCTCATCAAAGTCTCCGCTCACCAACCCCAGCGGCCCAACCCCAGCCGACATCTCTAGCGGCGTATCCAGCTCTCCGCCTGCCTTCCCCAAGTACACGAAGACCGAGGTTGCGACGACAGCGATATCCGCTCGACCGTCCTTGTTGAAGTCTCCCACCACAATCCCATGCGCACCGCCTGGGACGGCGCTGGATTTTCCGGGGGCAAACTGGATCTGGCCGTTTCCAAAGAGCGTCTTGAGCGAGACGCCGGGGGAGTGGAGGATGGCGATGTCAGTTTGGCTGTCGCTGTTGAAGTCTCCGACGTCGATGACATAGGGTCCGGAGCTGCCACTTGGGAAGCTGGCCATGGCTCCGAAGTTGATGCTGGTGAGGTAATAGCTGAAGAGATCGGAACGGCTGCTGCTGTGTCCATCTGGATTGCTGACCATGATGGGGGCCAGGCCCAGACTGCCGGGGCTGGCCGGGAGTGAGACGGTAATGCGATTCGGCGAGACCACCGTGACCTGGGGCGCCGCCCGGCCAGCGATGCTGACGCTTGTCCCCGCGACGAAGTTGCTACCGTCGAGAGTCAGAGTGATGCCGCCGGAGGTCGGCCCGAGGGCCGGCGTCACGCTGCTTACGCTGGGGGTCGGCGCGGTGTCGGGCACACAGGTGTTGAGTACGCGATCACAGAAATTGCCGGGACCGCAGAAGTCGGCCGCGGCTTGCTCGCAGGCTTGGCCGTTGGGAATCCGGAATGGGTGCCAGAGCGCGTCGCAGCTGGTGTGAAGAAAAAGGAGTATCAGACCTAGCCGTGCGGGCTTCATCGAACACCTCGCGTTGTCGCGGAAGGCGCCGGTGGCGGCCATGCCATAAGCAGCGCACCCCCGGTGGAAAGAGCAATGCCAAAGCCCAGCAGACTGCCGCCGATTCCGACGGTGCTATAGACCTCGTTGCAGACACCGCTGGTGCGGGCTGGGATATCGGCGCAGCCGCCGTCTTGCGATAGCGCGGACACGCCGAAGCCCCCCAGCAGCACCCCCGTCCCGATAAGCGCGCCGCCGGAGATGAAGCGCCAGCGCGGCCGCACCGCCGGGGCCTTGGGGACTTCGACCGGCGCGGCGACAGGCGGCAGAGGGGCCACAACGGGCGGCGGAGGTGGCGGTGGCTCCGGCGGGGCGAGCGGTGGAGGAATGGGCATTAGCTCAATCGGCAGACTGGTAAGCTGCGCGGCGGGGATGTCGACGCTGGTCTCAAAGCGCTCAAAGCCATCCAGTTCGACGACCAAGGTGTGCTTTCCAGCCAAGCAGGGGCCGGCCCAGGGCGTCGTCCCGCGTAGGCGTCCGGCGATGGAGATCTTGGCCCCACTGGGCGTGGTACGGACCGAGAGCGAGCCCCGGCCATGGTGGGTGGCGGCCGAGACAAGCTGCCGCACCAGACGGACCAGCGATTCCAGGAGCTGATCCTCCCCGCTCACGCAGGGGGGACTGGCTTCGGCGGCGGCGGCTCGCTGGGTGGTGCTGACGTCAAGGATCTCGCCCCGCAGGCCACAGCGCTGACTTTGAGAATCCGCGGCCGGGCTGCCGTCGCGCGGGCTGGCCAGAATTGGAAGCTCGATGGCCAAGACAAAGCGGGCATCGACGCTCTGCGCCGAGCTGAGCTGACAGTCGACATCGCCCTGGCAGTCACGGGGGGCAAGCGCCTGCTGCCGCTCTGGGGGGACAAGGACGGCGTGCTCGGCCCGCGCCCCCTCTTGCGACGCACGCCACAGCGCCAGCCGGAAGCTGTCGTCGATTCCGCCCCCGCGGACCTGCAGCAACATCATCGGCGTCAACGTCAGCACTGCGATGGCGGTGCCTTTGGTGCCGCGCGTCAGGCTAAGCTCGACCACCCGGCCGCTCGGAATCATCAGCACGTCGGACTCGTAGCGACTGCCGCGGACATCGATGCGGAAGCGATGCGCGCCCGCCGAGAGCGAGAGCGGTGCGGAGAGCGGCAAGCGACCACTGGCCTTGCCGTCCACAAACAGCAGCGCCCCGGCCTCGCCGTTGACTGTCATCTCGCTGCCTGCGCCACCTGGCGCTAAGGGGTCAGCCTGGCCCGCTGTGGCGAAGCACACAAGCCCAAGCAAGCCTGCCGCAAGACCCGCAGTCCACCGACGAGCCGACCTATCGCACACCCCGAAAACCCGATCGCGCATGGGCCCACGCATCCCCCGTGGTGCGCACATCATAACATCGTGTCGATCCCGCCCAAGTCCGGGGCGGCGGACCGACGACATGCGCGCGCACCAAGATCGGAAACTCGGGCGGGATGCGGATCGGCTAGACTGACCCCTAATCTGTATCGGCAGCGGCCGGGGGGCTGTGGCCGGGGGTGAGGCCGAAGGATGCGAATAGGAGCCTACGAAGCGCTGCGACCGCTCGCAGGGGTCGGCATCGGCCAGAGCTTCCTGGGTCAGCGGGATGAGCAGCCGGCCGTCGCGCTGACGCTGTTACCGGCGCAGCTGGTGCAGGAACGACGGGCCCTCCCGCTGCTTGAGGCACTTGGGGGGCGCTTGCCCGAGATCACGGCGCAGCCCACCGGAAGCTATCGCCTGGAACGCCAGACCGGCGGCTCGCTGCTGTGGGTCACGCCGTTTGGGGCTGGCTCGACGCTGGCATCGCTGTTCGCGGCGCGCAGTGGGGCGGCTCTGCCTGGCACCTGGATCATCTTCAGTCGCCTCGCCGCGCTGCTGGCCCGTGCCCACGCCGCCGACATCCATCACCTGCGCCTCTCGCCAGAGCAGGTCGTGATCGACAGCGACACCCAGCCGAACGAGCTGCAGATCCTGCCCCTGCACCTGGGCTTGGTGGAAGTGCTGGCCTCGCCGAGCGGCTCGCTCAACGAGCTGGGCCAAATCTACATGGCCCCCGAGCTGCGCGGCGGGCAGGCTAGCTCCGTCGCTTCCCGCGCGGCCTGCGACGTGTACTCGCTGGGGGTCATGCTCATCGAAGCGCTGAGCGCGCAGCCCCCCGCCAGTCTGCAGGAAGCGGAAGCGGCGCTGCGCGGAAGTGGTGCACTGCCGATTGAGCGAGTCGCCTCCCTCGCCAGCCTCCTTCATGCCGATCCAGCGCAGCGACCGACGGCGCTGGCGGTCGCCGAAGCGCTGCAGCCACTATCCCAAAAGCAGGACAGCGGCGGTTGGCAGGCCCAGCTCGCTGGGCACATGCACACCGTCGCCAGCCCCAGCTCCGGTCGCCATGCGCTGACCAGTACCCGCACACCGCCTGCCGAAAGCAGTGTCGAAAAGAGACCTGGCCCGGGCATGCGCTTTGGGAACTTCCGCCTCGTGCGACAAATCGCTGAAGGCGGCATGGGTATCGTCTATGAAGCCGAGCATCTGGAGATCGGCCACCGCGCCGCGGTGAAGGTCCTGCATCCCGAATTCGCAGAGGATCGCGAGCAGGTGCAGCGCTTCCTCAACGAAGCACGAGCCGTCAACATCATCCGCCACCCCGGCCTGGTCGAGATCTTCGATCGGGGCCAGCTCGCCGACGGCACCCTCTACATTGTGATGGAGTATCTGGAGGGACAGTCGCTGCGGCAGTGGCTGGCCCAGTCCAAGACTCCGCCATCCATCGCCGACGTCTTAGGAATCGGTCTGCAGCTTGCTCGTGCTGCCGCGGCATCGCACGAAAAAGGAATCATTCACCGCGACCTCAAGCCCGAGAACATCATGCTGATCCCCGATCCCGTCCGGCCGGGCGAGAAGCAGGTCAAGGTCCTCGACTTCGGAATCGCCAAGCTGCAAAAAAGGAGTACGCCTGGGAATCTCGCAGGCCGGGTCAAGACCGAGGCGGGAGCGGTCATTGGCACGCCGCTCTATATGGCTCCTGAGCAGTTTGGCCACGCCGAGTCGGTGAACGGTGCCGCCGATGTCTTCGCCCTGGGCGTCATCTTGTACGAGCTGGTCGCGGGCCGCATGCCGTATCAGAGTAGCTCTCTAAAATTACTTAATAATCCAATAGTTCCTATACGTACAATTAATAACAAGGCTCCCCGCAAGCTCGCAGCCCTTATTGAGCGGATGCTCAGCATGGCGGAGAGCGGGCGCCCGACCATGCCACAAGTGGCAGACGAGCTCGCGAGACTGGAGCCCCGAACGAGCGGAGGCAGCCGGCCCCTGCGCTATACCCTGCTTGGCGGCGGGCTGGTCTCGCTGCTGCTCCTAGGCGGCTACGGTCTGTGGGGCCGTCCCGCGCCGCTTTCCTATGACCAAGCCCGCGCCCTGGCGGGTCGGACGCTGCAGGCGGGAGCCCGCTTGGGAAGCCTGGACCAGCGCAGTGCGGCCATCGCGGCGATCGGCAAGAGCCGCGATCCCTCACAAGGCGGTGTCGTCGAGCCGCTGCTGCAGGAGCCCGCCCTCAGTGCCGTGTCAGCCCGCGCGCTTGGCAACCTGGGTGCGGTGTCGGCGCAGGCCGGGCTGCTGCGGCTGGTCGAAGGAGGCGCCGATGAGCGAACCCGCATGGAGGCGGCGACGGCGCTGCTACAGCTCTCGCATCCCAAAGGGACGGCGGTGCTGCATAGCCTGCTGCAAAGTGCCGACCATCTGACGCAGATTGAAGCGGCGCTGCGCCTGCTTGAGCATGGCGATTTGGCGGGAGCCCCGCTGCTGCGCCAGCTGATTGCAAGCAGCAGCGCCGCCCCCGAGCGCACGCTGCCGGTGCTGACCATGCTGGCCCGCCTGGGGGACGAGGAGGCGAGCCGCAAACTAGCGGGTCTAGCCAAGAGCCCATCGCTGGCGAACGATCCGCTGCTGCTCTTCAGCCTGGCCAAGCTGGGGGACGAGTCCGGGCGGCAGCGTCTGCGGGCAAGCACTGGGGCCGGTGCTCAGGCGGTACTGGCGACGCGCCTTCTGATCTCGCTGGGCGAGTGTCCCCAAACGGCGCAGCAGCAGCTGTTGAGTACCCTACGCGACGGTCGCCAGCCCGACGCCACGCGCCAGATCGCGATTGAGGGCCTGGCCGACTGCGATCGCGATGAGGCCGTCCTGCCGCTCGCCCACCTGCTCACCGATCCCAGCGGGCAGCGCCTGAGCTTTGCGGCCGCCGCCGCCATCTTGCGCCTGTTTGTCGGCCAGAGCGCGCAGCTTGCTGAGCGTAGCCTGTCCTTTTCGCACATGGCGCTGGGCAGCGATAGCGGAGCCACGCGAGAACTGGCGGTCGAGATGCTGGGCGTGCTCGATGCCGAGAGCACCGTTCCTTCGCTGCGCCAAGCTCTGCGCGATTCTGAACGCGATGTGCGGCGTGGCGCGGCGCAGGCCTTGGGCCGCAAGCTCGTGCGCACCGCTCTGCAGGCCTTGCTCGATAGCCTGACCGACAGCGATGCCGAGGTCCGCAGTACCGGCATGCACTCGATCTCGCAGGTCGTCGGCGGACTGCGCCATCGCGGGGATCAGCAAGCAGATGGCATTGTGCTCGGCCCGCTCGATCGCATCGCCCAGGGCAGCGATGCCGCCGATCGCATCGTGGCGAGTGGTGTCCTGGTCCAGCTGGGTCAAGCCCAGCACCGCGATGCGCTGCGCGCCGGCGCGATGTCGAACAGCCCGCAGCTTCGACGCCTCGCGGTCGACTTCATCGAGGAGGTCTCGCTGCTTGGCGAGGCCCTGGCTGACCCCGATGCGCAGGTTCGCTTTGCCGCGGCGCAGCGCTTGGCCCTGCTGGGTCAGGCCAGCGCCAAGCCGGTGCTGCGGCAGGCCCTGGCATCGCCGGGGATCGAAGGGGTGCTGGCCTATGGCCTGCTGCGCCGACTGGGTGAAGACATCGCCGAGCCGCCCGAGCTAATCCAGCGCGTGATCCGCAGCGCCCCCGCCGAGCGGGCTACCCTGCTGGCTCTGCTGCCGCATCTGTCCCCCAGGGTGGCGCAGCGCCTGTTGCGCGCGCTGAGCAGCGATGCGCTGGCCAGCAACCGCCAGCGAGTCGCCGTCATGGCTTTCGATCTGTATGCCAAGACCTCCGATCCCGCCTTCCGTGATGTCCTGATCGGGCTGCGCGACGACGCCAGTGCGGCGGTGCAGCTGACGGTGGCTCAGCTGGCCAGCAAGCTTCCAAGCCGCGAGCCGGGGGCCTCCTCACCCGCTGCGGTCGAAAACACCGCAGCCATCCGGTCGGAGCCGCCTTCTTCCCCCGCTGACCTAGGAACGCTCAGCGATGCCGCGACGCCACCGGCCGATGCCGCCGCGACGCCACCGGCCGATGCCGCGGCCGATACCAGCACCGCCCCGGCGACCAAGGCCGTCGAGTCTGCCGCCAAGGTCGAGGCCTTGCTGCAGGAAGCCCGCGCTGCCATCCGTAGCAAGCAGTACGCGCAGGCTCTGGGCCTGTGTGATCGGGCCCGCCGCCTGCTGGGACGCGGCGCCAGCCGGTCGCCCGCCCTTGGCGAGATCCTGTGGCTGACCGGCACCGCGCAGGAGCTACGCGGCCAGTGGCGCGAGGCCATGTCGGCCTACACCACCTTCGAAGCACTGGCCCCCAGCCAGCGATCCCCCGAGGCTGCTCAAGCCGTCAGCGAAGCCAGCAGCCGACTCAAAAAGAAGATGGGGCAGATCCAGATCTTCACCAGTCGCGACGGTCAGTGCGTGCTCAGCGATACCTACTACCTCCCGGCCGGCGAGCACATTATCAGCCTTGGCCACGGACAGACCCGCACGGTCTCCGTCGATGCCGGCCTGGTCACCGCCGTGCGTCAGTGCGAATAGCCCCCGCGCCATGACTGCGACGCGCACCCCGAAGAAGGGGCGAACGCTGCGTCAGCCTGCGCTCTAGTCCGTACGGCCCCACCGGCTCCTCATATCGAGGGAGTGCGTCACGGCTGGAAGAATTCGGCGAGCGGCACAGCGCTGAGCTGGCCGGCGGCCCCGGCGTTGTAGATTGACACATGCGATCCAGGGACGGCGACGTAGGTCGCCTTGTAAAGCTCGACGATCGATGGGCGCAGGCTGGCTTCGGCGAAGCGCGCGAGCCCCTGCGAGAACTCATCGGCAAGCCAGGAAGAGAGGCTGGAATCGTAGCTCGTGGCGACGGAGTTTTCGTCGCTGTTGGCAGCGGAAAACAGCACCGCGCCGGAGAGTGTGCTGCCGTCATCGCAGCCCGCTTCCAGCCCGCCGCTTGACGCTTCGCCAAAGACGCCGCCAAAGCAGCTCTCGATCACGACGAGAGTACGCCGCAGCTTGCCCTGACCCTTCAGCGTACAGAGCGTCTCTCGCAACAACGCGGGAGATAGCAGACTGCCGCGCCCAGCCAGTCCATCAGAGGCGCTGGTGGCGCCGATGGCCAGGCCCCCCTCGCCGCCGTGCCCGACGAGATAGACATACAAGTTGCTGTCAGCGCTGGGCTTTAGCACCGCCTGGGTGCTGGCGGAGGCTTGCCCAAGCAGGACATCCATCAGCTCAGGTGCGGTGAGCTGCAGGCCATAGTCGGGCACGGCACCCGCTCTCAGGTCGGGGCCCGCAAGCTCGTTTTGCACCTGGCCGGGGCGGCGGTTCTGCCGGGCGGTGGCGATGTCGTCGGCCAGCATCAGCACGATGTGGTCGTCGGGCACGCCGGCGTGGCGCAGCAGCCAGTACTGCCGCAGGGCATCGGCCTGATGGCGATAGTTGGGAAAGCCCGAGGACAACGCCGCGATCAGCGCATACACCGCTTGCTTCGGCTGCGCCGGCACAAAGCCACTGCCGGGGCCAGAGAGATCCATGGAGCTGTCCGCGGTGTTGCGAACCAGCGCGGCTTGGCTGGTGCGAAAGCTGCTTTCGCCAGTAAAAAATCGCTCCGTCGTACGGCGCTGACGTTGCCGCACGACCCAGTGGGCCAGCGTCGAGTCCGCGAGATCTGTCAGCAGGCCGGGCTCAAAGTCGAGCTCTCCCGTGGCGCCACTGACGTTGGGTTCCTGGCCCTGCTGCAGCGCCTGTAGTGCCACGCGCACACCCTCGCCATCCCAGCCGGTGCGCTCGCCCCGACCGGCGATGGCGGCGGCCATGCCCTGCTGCAGCGCCTCGCCACCTTCGCCGTGCGACCGCGTCAGCCCATACGCCAAAAGGAGAATGGCATCGTACTCGCTGGCTCCATGTGGCGGGGCTTCGCCGCCAAACTCAGCCGTAAACGCGGCCTCAAATCCCGGCTGCGGACCGTCGCCCGGCGAGACCGGCGCAAAGCCCTCTAGACCTTCGGCCAGCGGCCCCAGTGCGCGCAGCATGCCCAGCGTATCCAGGCCGGTGTCGGCCCACAGCAGCCGCGGATGACTGGGGGCATCAGGTCGCCGCACGGTTCGGGTCGCGCAGTCGTAATCGTTCGGCGTCGCTCCAACGATAAACAGCATGTCCGGCTGGAAGGCGAGGGCCCGCGCCATGGGCGCCTCGCAGCTGGTATCAGGCTCCAGGATGTCGATGCGAATCGCGTCGTTGGCATAGCCGAGATCGCGGGCAAAAAACGCAAACCAGGACAGGAAGGTCTGACCGCTCAAGGACGCGGGCGTGACCAGCGACAAGCGCTTGGCTCCCTCGGCAGCGGCAAAGCGCGCCATCAGCTCGGCCTGGCTGATGTCGGACTCGCGAGTGCGCCAGATCCATCCCTTACCGCCATACGCTCGTAGGATGTCGGCCGCCGTCGAGTTAAACGACACGAGCGGCTTTCGGTGCTCCACGAACAGATCGGCAGTGGCGGCCAACAGGTCCGAGGTCCCCGGGCCGATCACCGCGACATAGGAATCATCACTGGCAAGCTGCGCCGCGCGCTCCTGCTGCTGCGTCAGGTCTAGTCTGGGATCGATCCCTGCCTCTTCGACGATCAGCGTCCGTCCCCAGATCCCGCCTTGGGCGTTGACCGTCCGCACCGCCCACTGCAGTGCCTTGCGCTCTTGGCCATTGGGCAGCGGCGGCATCATCACCGCGACCCGCACCGGCGGGGGAGGACTGCACGCTGACCCCAGACCCAGCACGCCGCAGGTCAGCGCAGCCAGCCAGAGGTGCAGCACAGCGCGAAGACGGCCCAGCATTCGCATCATGCGAGCTTAGACCCGTGGACGCGCGCGCCGTGCAGACTCCGGCGCCTATTGCCAGGCGATGGCTGGGTGCTGGCGCATGACGCGAAGCTGATGGCTGGTGAAGTGCGGCGCGTCGATTGCCGAGGGTCGGGCATACATCAGGTCATCGGCGTCAGTGTCGGTCAGTGCGTCCGGGCTGCCGTCGAGCTCGACGCTGTGATAGACGCCCAGATAGTGGCCTAGCTCGTGCCCCAGCACGCGTGCCAGGCTCTCGACCGTCCACTCGATCTGCGGTGAGCTGGCATCGCAGCCGCGGCCCTTGATGTACACCCCGTGGGCGCCCCCCGACACCGGCAGCCCGTTCGGCACGCTGGGGGTCAAGCCTTCCGGCTCGCTGCTGCGCCCGGTCACGCGATTGCTGACTGACAAGCAGCCGGCCAGCACGACGGGCACCCAGGTGTCATCGGGGGATGTGCCGCCCTGGTCGCAGGCGTGCATCGTCTGCTGCAGTCGCTCCAGCGCCGCGTGATCGCCCGCGGAAAGACGCAGCGGATCGTCGGCCGCCATGCGACGCGTGCGCAGCACCTGCAGCGAAAGCTGACCCGGGGCCAGCCAG
Organism: uncultured Myxococcales bacterium; assembly: GCA_937952145.1. Classification (GTDB taxonomy): domain Bacteria; phylum Myxococcota_A; class Polyangia; order Palsa-1104; family JAEUJZ01; genus JAEUJZ01. The sequence goes on along the minus strand of CALFYE010000311.1, from coordinate 32,153 downwards.
GTGTTGATCAGCGCGACCGCGCTCTCGAAAACTGGCGGCAGGGCATCTGATGAGTCGTAGAAGATCGAGCCAGGTGTGATCAAAAGTTCAAGTCGCAGAACTCCGGCTTGGCTGTCAAACGGGCGCGCCACCGCTGCGCTCTCGATGCGCACCATCCCCGACGACTGGCGAGGCAGCAGCGTGTCACAGTCGCGCAGCGTCGCCTGCAGGCGCAGGCTGATCGCTGCAGTGGGAAGCGGATCACTAGAGGGCAGGACATACAGCCCCTGCCGCACGCCCAGCGAGACGCGCTGCGGGCAGCTTTTGCAGAACAGATCGTAGTCGGAAAGCGTCGCTGGAGGCGTCACCCAGGCCGTGCCGCGTTCATCCTGCAGCGAGTCGATCTGCACGCAGCCCGCGGTGCTCAGCCGATACACGACATCGCCCACTGGAACCAGCTGAGCCTCGCTCCGCCCCGAGGCTGGAACCGGGACCTCGGACACAAGCTGCCAGGGCAAAGCGGGGGCGGGCGCCGGCAGGGCAGACACGACCGGGGTCCAGCAGCTTGAACGCAAGGACGTGTCTTCTGATCCACCACAGGCGACGAGCGCGAGCCCCCAAAGCAGGCACAGTCCACCGACGGTCTGGGCGGCGGCGCGGTGTGCAAACGGCATAGCGGCCTCCCCTCCTCTTTTGCCTTAGAACCGCCAGCCGCACAGACGCGCAAGGCTTGCCTGCATTGCCCATTTTTTCGGCTCGCGGTTCCAACCCCGAGGGACTCATCCCAGGAGGTGCCTTCCATGTGGGTACGAAGATCATCCTTATTCCTTTGTCTTGCTTCTTTGGTTGCTGGATGTGGTCAGGGTGGGAATGCCAACGAGGGGGTGGAACCAACCAAGCCGCCACCGCCGAGTAACAGCACCAGCCCGGCCACCGATCGCTGCGCCCCTGATGCCGCTGCCTATGGCACGAACGGCAACAGCACCTACTACCGCTTCGCCAGCGGCAAGTCGTGGAGCGCCGCGAAGGCCGACTGTGAAGCGATGGGCGGCCGCCTCGCTGTGCCGATGGACAGTGCCGGCAACAGCGCCATCCGCGGCACCAACGGCGGCAGCAACCTGTGGATTGGCGTCTCGCAGCAGAGCGGTCAGCCCAACCCCGGCGCCGGCTGGGTCGATGTCGAGGGCCAGAGCCTGGCCTACACAGCGTGGCGCGGCGGCGAGCCCAACGACTATCCCACCCCAGGTGAGCAGGGGCAGGAAGACTGCTCGATGATGTACGCCAACGATGGCACCTGGAACGACGACATCTGCGGCAGCAGCAAGCAGTACGTCTGCGAGTTCGGCATCAGCCCGGTGTCCTGCGGCGGCGGTGCCAGCTGCGCCATCCCCAGCGGCGGCTCGACCTACAAGTGCACCTGCCCAACCGGCCAGACCTATGACAAGGCCAACAACACCTGCTACGGCGGCGCGCTCGCCGTCGAGATCAACAGCCTGAGGGCCACCCCAGCGGGCGGCGATATCTTCGTCAACCATCCCTTTACCGTGCGCGTCGGCTTCAAGGGCACCGGCAACACCAATCAGGTCGAGCTCCAGGTCGGCCTGATGCAGAAGCCCCCGAGCGGCGCCGCCGCCACCGACACTGAGCTGGCTACGCTCAAGAGCTGCATCGTCGGGACCAAACAGGTCAACGTGCTGGGCAGCGGCAGTCAGCAGTTCGCAGACATCACCGGAGTCATTCCGCCCGAGTGCCTGGGTACAGATAGCGCCCGGGCCGTCAACCTGATGGTGGTCGTCGATCCGGTGCTCGACTCGACGACGCAGGGCGATGACAACAAGTGGACGATCTACAACGTCAAGAACGCCAGCGATCCGCTGCATGCCAAGTGCCGCACGCCCGATCCCGGCACCGGCACCGCCGGCTGCGTCATTGATCTCAACGTGAAGCCTTCACCGGGTCTCGACTTGGCGCTGACCTCGGCCACGCCGGGCTCGTCGGTCATCGTCCTGCCACCGGCCGGGACGTCACCCAACCTGCGTCCCGGCGGCAGCGAACGCCCCAAGCCGATGGTCACGGTCGAGAGCTCGCTTGTCGCCTACGGCCGCGACTACGACACCGCCGGCTCCGACGCGCTGCCAGGCAGCGTCAATTTCAAGTTCGACATCATCGCTTCGCCTGACACAGCTGGTGTCGGCTGGAAGCCGCTGTCGGTCGACCCCGAAGGCAACCACGCCCCGCTGTCCGCGCTGGTGCGCGGCGAAGAGCTGCAGCGCGACGCCGCCCTATTTCCCACGCCCGAGTTCCGCACCCTGACCGCCGCCGGCGGAGCCTGGGCCGGCGTCAGCAGCTTTCAGATCCGCGAGTGCCTGATGGTTCCCTTTGCCGAAGTCGGTCCATCGTGGACCGGCGGGCCAGCGGGTACGGCCAACAACTGCAAGACCTTCTCGGTGCAGATGATCGCCGGGCAGTATCCGGCGCACTCGGCCAGCTCGTACACCATCGAAGAACCGATCAGCGAGTCGTTCGGCAGCAGCAGCACCATCGGCATGAGCCTGACCGGCGGCACCAAGTCGTACTTCGACACCTCGGGCGCCTACACCGACAACGACATCAAGGCCAGCATGAAGGGCTTCTTCGGCAGCTTCGATCTGTTTGAAGCCTGGGGCGATGCCGATGCCGTGCGCTCGACCGCCAAGGCCGATCTCGACTACGGCCTCAAGGTGTTTGGCGTGTCGCTGATCAGCGATGCCACCAGCGCGGCGGCTTCGGTCTCGTACAATAAGGATCTCAGCTACTCAAAGTCGCTCTGCTACACCTACACCTACGGCGCCATCGTCAGCGTCGAGCTGCAGGGCTGCTTCGCGGCGGGCGCCGGCCTCGACATGACGCTGACCGCGACCAGCGCGTCGATCTCGGGCAATGTCCGGCCCTACATCAGCTCGACGCTCTCGGTCACGGCTTCGCTGAACGTCGTCATCTACAAGCTGTCGCTGACTGGCAGCGTCACCCTGCTCGGCATCAACACCACCGATGGCGACGGTGTGACGGCGACGCTCTCGTACTCGGTGCCAAGCACCAGTCCGCTCAAGCTGACCATTGGCTTTGATATCTCGGCGAACCTGCGCCTGACCACGCTCGACGGCAGCTTGAAGCTCGACATCGAACAGCTGGAAGCGAACATTTGTTACAAAAAGAAGTGGGGCATCAAGTGGTACTACCCCTGCTACAGCTACGACACCGTCTATGAAGCCACCATCTTCAGCTATGACGGGTACTCGAAGAACTATGTCCTGCTCGATGAAGCCGGTTCATCGATCACCATCCAGTAAGTCGATCCATAAGTCGGGCCAGTAGTGGCGGGGCTCCGGCCAGTGGCCGACCCCGCGCCCCCATGTCGCAGGTGAGGACATCATGACGCGCAAGATCGTGCAGGGAATGTTGGCCGTAGGACTCTTGGGAATCGTGGGTCTCGGGGTGGGAAGGCTGCTGCAACAGCCCCCCACGGCTCCCCTTTCCTGTCAGTTCACCGTCGGAGACGAGCTGGCTTTCGGCCTGACCAGCGTGGCCCAGTCGCTGGGCGCCGGACAGAACACCCGGCAAGAGCTACGCGCCCGGCTGTGGTGGCGGGTGACGGCGCAGCAGGGTGCAGAATGGACGGTGCTCGCGACGCTGTCCGATGTCGTGCTCAGCGGAGACGAGAGCGACGAGCGCCGCGCCGGGCTCAGCCTGCCCTTCCAGCTGCAAGTGGGCAGCGACTGTCGCTTTCGCCAGCTGCGCTTCGATCCCACAAGCTCCCCCAAAACGCGGCAAGAGATCGAAGGCGTGCTGCGCTCGGCCGAGGTCATCCTGCCACGCGCTCCCGCTGCCGAGTGGGTGTCGCGCCATCGCGAGTCGGCCGCCGAGTTCGATGCCCACTATCAGCGCAAAAGCGGCGAGCGCGACGTCGTGCTCAGCCGGCAGAAGCTGCGCTATGCCAGCCGCTCGCTACCGCAGCTTCCCGACGGTGGCGGCCCCCTGCGCGTGTCGGTCGGCGAGAGCCGCGCCGAGCTGCGCCTAGACCCGCAGGGACGCTGGCTGAAGGAAGTCCAGGATCACACCCGGCTGCGCATCGAGCGCGGCCCGCAGCTCTTGTCCGAGATCGACAGCGCCCTGCACCTCTACCGCGAGCTCAGCGCCGGCCGCGCCCCGGCCCTGCTGAGCCAGATCGATCCACAGACCCTTTCGGCCAGCAGCACCGATGCCATCAAGATTCACCAAGAAGCCCCGCTGCCACCGCCCCCCGATCCCGTCCTCGCGCAGCTCGATCTATCGGCTGCACTCAGCGATTTTTCTACGGGGCTTTCGGCAACCCCGGATGGCCTGCATCACGCCACGCTGCGCCTCGCTTCCTATCTCTCGACGCATCCGCAGGCGATTGACGACTTGTTGCTGCGCATCAAGAGCGGCGCCATCGATGCCAAGCTGCACTCCGCCCTGTTCCTGGCGCTGGAGCGTACCGGCAGCCTTGCCGCCGAGCGCGGCCTGGCCCAGGCGCTGCAAGATCGCGCCATGCCAACCATGAATCGCATGCGCGCCGCTGCCGCGCTGCAGGACATTCCGCGGCCCTCGCTGGCGACCGCGCAGACCCTCTTGGCCGAAGCCCACAGCAGCGACACGCCAGCCGTGGCCCAGTCCGCCGTGCTGGCCATGGGCGCGCTCAGCCGACGGGCGCAGAAGCTGGCCCCCGCCGCTGCCGAGCTGATTCGCGGCGACCTGCGGCAGCGACTGCAGGCCCAGACGCAGCAAGAAGATCTCAATGTGACGCTCGATGCCATCGGCAACAGCGGTGATCGCGAGCTGGCCCCGGCGCTGCAGCGCTATCGCCACGACGAGTCGATCGAGACCCGCGCCCACGCCGCCCGCGCCTATCGCCGCATGGATGTCGCGGTGATGGAGCCCGAGCTAGCCGGCTGGCTCGCCGAAGAGAAGGACTCGCCAGTCAGCCGCGCCATTTCCCAGTCCCTCGCCGATCGTCTGCGCGAGACCGGCCAAGCACCCGCCGCCGCAACGATTCAGGCCGCCGCCGCCCGCCTCGCCGTCGAGCGCGATGCCGCCGCGCGCGCCGCGCTGATTGCCGTCCTCGGACTCGCCGCCGACAAGGATGAAGCTGCCAAGCGGGCCCTCGTCCTGCAGTTCCAAAGCGAGTCCGAGGTCCAGCTCAAGGTCCAGATCGGCCGCTACGTCCGCGCCGAAGATCTCACGCTGTAGCTCCCACCGCTCCGCCGCCCGCCCCCGCCCCCGCATCGATCCCCGCCAGTCGATCCCCCAGCTCAATATCGGCGTAGCGTATTATTTAATTAGCATCATTCCCCATAAATTCAAATTAATTATCATGGATTCCATCCTGCATAAAAAAGCAACACAGCCATATCCCTCAATGCTCTGCATCAGAGACGTAAAGACTGCGATGCCTGTGGTAGGGTGCCGTCGTTTCCACGCTCCCCACGATAAGGACTGCTTATGAACCGAGCTCCCCACTCTGCCCCCACCGTTTCCTTCGCCTCGCGGCTGACTGCTGAATTTGCCCAGGCATTGGCGCTTGGCTCGCTGCTGCTCGTCGGGCTGGCGCTGGCCGGCTGCGGCAGCATGCCGGCAGACGGCACAAAGCCCGATGTTGTCGACCAGCCGTGTTCCTGCGCCCAAGGTGCCAAGCGCTGTGTCGATACCGGACTGCAGATCTGCGAGCGCGTCTCGGAATCTTGTGCCTCGTGGGGACCCGCCGTCGCCTGCTCCACCGGCATGTGCAAAGACGGCTCCTGCGGCGGCAGCTGCACCGATGGCTGCGCGGCCGGCGCCGCCCGCTGTAGCCGCGATGGCCAGCGCGAGGTCTGCCGACTCACCGGCAGCGGCTGCCTAGACTGGGTCGCCGACTCCTGCCCGGGCGATCAGTACTGCGTGGGCGACCAGTGCGTCGATAGCGTGCCCTGCGCCTCGGGCTGCCCCGCCGGCTATATGTGCCAGAAAAACGGCGTCTGCGCGGGCGGCTCCCCGACGAGCGTCGTGCTCAACGTCCAGACCGTCTCGATCAGCGGCTCGGTCACCGTGAACGGCGCCGTCCCCGTCCCCGACACCACCGTCTGCTCCACCACCAAGAACCCCTATTACACCAAGGCCAACGTCCACCTCGTCGAGACGACCAAGGGCTATCAGTTCGACTTCTCCCTCGGCGATTGCCAGACCCCGGGCTTCGCCTTCTCGGGAAAGATCTTCCCAGGCACCTACCGCGTCTCCGTGCGCGGCTACTACGACACCAGCACCGGCAAGCCCTTTACCTCCATCCCCACCACCGACTTCATCGCGGTCGATCGCCTCCTCATCCCCTAAGCCGGCGTCCTACTCCCCTCGCCCAGCGACATCGCCCCGGTGTGACCTACTCGACAATCACGCTCGGCAGCAGGCCTCCTTCCGGCGACTCTCCCTGATATTCGACGTGCTGATTCGTTCCTAAACAGCGTTTCAGCAGACTCGCCAAGCGCAAGCCCTCGGCGTTGAAGGCGGCATGGTCCAGGCGATGACTCAGATTGTCGTCTTCATAGCGCTGTATCCAGCGTCTAAAGCCATCGCAGAGGTCGTCCGGTAAACCGAGCGCACTGTATTCCAACATCCCATGACGAAATGGGCCACTGTCCTGGTCTCTAAATCCCCATAAGCCCGAGCTGCCATACTCCGCCATCACTCGAATTTTCAAAGGCGTCGGCCGGCGTTTTTTCATCGCGATAAGAGTCGACTGTAGCGGATGGATGCCCCCCAATCCAACACGCTGCCGACGCCGACGGACTCTCGGCCCTGGGATGAGTCGCCAGCTCCCGAAGCAGTCGAAAAACCGGCTGCCGCGCCGTCACTCCGGCAACGCATGGCTAGCCAATCCCCGCCGGCTGCGTGTATAGGCTAGGCCCATGAGCATGGCAGACGGTCTGCGAGAGCACGAGGACGGCATCGTGCGCTGCAGCTGGGCAAGCGACGACGGGCTATACCGTCGCTATCACGACGAGGAATGGGGCCGTCCGGTGCGCTCCGACACTCGGCTGTTTGAAAAGCTGTGCCTGGAGGGGTTTCAGTCCGGCCTCAGCTGGCTGACCATCCTGCGCAAGCGCGAGGCCTTTCGCGCCGCCTTCAGCGGCTTTGCCATCGATCGCGTCGCCGCCTACGGCCCCGCCGATGTCGAGCGCCTACTGCGCGACGAGGGCATCGTGCGCCATCGCGGCAAGATCGAAGCGACGATACAGAATGCCCGCGCCGCCCTGGATCTCATCGCCGCCGAGGGCTCGCTCGCCGACTACATCTGGCGCTTCCAGCCGCCCGCCGCCGAGCGACCGTCCAGCTTCGACTGGGAGACGCTGCGCCGCCAATCGACCACGCCGGCCTCGCACCGCCTGTCCACCGATCTCAAGCGCCGCGGCTTCCGCTTCGTCGGGCCCACCACCGTGTATGCCTTCATGCAGGCCATGGGACTGGTAAACGATCACGTCGCCGGCTGCCCCGCCCGCGATGCGGTATCGCAATAGATAATTCGCCAAGTCAGGGGAGGCGTGCGAATAGAACTCGCCGCTGCACGCGCAGCGTGCGCCCGCCCGCCGCAGTCCGCCCGACCGCGCTAAGAGCCTTCGCAGCTTGATATGTAAACACCCGCTTAGAAGGTGTTTACATATTATCTCCCCCGTCGAGGGCCCCGTAAGGCTGGGGCCGCAGCGGACTCATTTTTTCGACGCCCCGGCGAAAAAAGGAGGCCGCGTCCGCGGGGCCCCCAGCCGTGCAGCACATCGAGACGAGGGCGTTCGCAGCTTAATATGTAAACACCTTCTTACTCACTGCAGTACGAATAGGGCGAAGCGGCTGCCCCCGGTTTTCCCAGGGTGCGTCGCATGTGCTCGGCCTGTCGGGCGACGTGCACGATGAGCCGTCGAAAATAGATCTGTCCCAAGCCTTGCAGCGGCACCGTCGCACGCAGGAGATACTTTCCCTCCTCAATTTCGAGAGCGGCGATCGGAAGCTCATTGTTGATCCGCAGTGCGAGCTCGGCGGGAATGATGTCTTGATCAAAGATATCTGCGGTAATGGCCAAATATGGCTGCCCTAACGCGTTAAATTTTTGCAATCGCACCTTCTGTGGAACTGGCTCTTCCTGAGAATCACTATATTGGACCCCTAACCAGTCATCTCCTTCAATCGCGACGGCAAAGTCCGCCCGCGCGGATTTAACCACATCTTCCCACTTATTTATGATCGTTTCAGCCAGATCCGTCATGAGTCAACCTATATTCAGATTACCCACTAACCGCCCGTTCCTACCAAAGCCCCTGGGTATCCTTGCCGGTCTCTTTGCCGTCATGCCGACGCCCAAACATCCACTCGCGGACATCTTGCAGCAGCGTCTGTTGGCGGGCCGGCGCACTGGGGTCAAAAAGATGTTCTTCCGTCGGACGCCCAGCATGGGTATCGTAGATGGCTTCTCCGACCGTTGCGACCGTGCCGACCACTGGAATCGCCTTCACAGTGTCCATCGCGGCCATGGCCAGGTGATCTCGGGAATTTTCCTTGTCACCGGCTAAATAATCAATTCCAGCCATTCCGGCGTGAGTCAAGGCAGCGGCACCATTGATAATGGTGCCCAGCATCGGCACGCCGCCAACCTTGGTCTTTTCGAGCAAGTCAAATACACCCATAAATCCCCCACAAATTTATCTCTGTTGAATAACCATGGCGCTGTGGTGAAATATCCGCCCCACGGCCAATCGGACCATCCGCAACGTCCAGCGGTTCCAAGAGGTTTACATTGTTATGTCGGCAAAATGGTGAGTCTTGTTGCCTGCAATCTATGGGGTGAACCATCGGAACCCCGAGCGGGTCATCGATGTGTCTCCCGTGGCACAACCCGGCGCGGCGACGGATCGGCGGGGCCCGCCTCAGCGCATGAAGTCGAGGACGCGGGTGAGCAGCGGGCTACCGGACGTCGACAGCTCGCGGATGACGCCAAAATGACTGCCGCGCGAGAGGAGCAGCCACTGCAAGGGCACGCTCTTGCTCTCCAACACGGTCTTGAAGCGCCGCGACTGCTCGACATCGACCAGCTCGTCGTTCTGCGAGTGGGCCAGTAGCCAGGGTCGCCGGTGACTTATCGATAGGTGCTGCGGCGAGGCGGCGCGCCAAGTGCTCTCGTCGCTGCTAAACGCCACCTGCAAGAAGTCAACGCGATAGCTGGGGAAGCGTCGCACCAGCTCAGGCAGATCGTAGATGCCTTCCAAGCCGATGTAGCCGCGGATGATGTCCGGGCGCTCACCGACGGCGGATAGCAGGCTGGGGTCGTAGGCGAGCAGCGCCGCGATGTGCGCCCCGGCGGAGTGACCGGCGACGAAGATGCGGCTCTTGTCAAAGCCCAGCTCGCTGGCGCCCCGACGCAACCAGGCGACCGCTGCTGCCGCATCCTGGGCATGCGCCGGGTGCCGCACGCCGCCCTCGCCCGAGAGCCGGTAGTTGATGATCGCCACCATCACCCCGTGCCGAGCCAGCGTCTCACCGAGGTCGCTGTACTGCCGCTTGTCGCCGCTGACCCAGGCCCCGCCGTGGATGTAGATGAAAAGCGGCGGCGCCGACGTGGTGACCGTCGGACTACCAGCGGCTAGCGGCGCGCGGGCCGGAACATAGAGGTCAAGCCGGCGCTGCGGATCGGCTCCCAACGGGCTGCCAGCGCCATAGGCGACATCCGCCTGCACCCGCGGCGTGCTGAGCGCGACCGCCCCGCCTTGCGCGTGGGCCACTCTTACCCCTCCTGCCGCAACCACCCCGCCGGCCAAAAACATCCCCCCGACGAGCAGCAACCAAGCACTGCAGAGCCGGGCCCCTAAGCCCTTAGATCGGGAAGCCTGCGACACCATTGCTCGGTCATCGTAGCGCAGATCGATGATCGCGAGATCACTTTGGCGTAGGGGTACGTTCTGCGACGGAGGAGGCGCCCGGCTGACTCCCTAGGCGGGACAGTCAAGAACGCTTTGGGGCGCTGTTTTTGCGGGCGCCGCGGGGACGCTTTTTCACTGCAAGAGGCGCGCTCGCTGCGGGGTGGGAAACGACCGCGCAAGCGGGTGGTCGCTACATTGCCGAGGACTCGCGCACGCGCTGACGCTCGCCGCGGGTCAGGCCGCCTTTGCTGCCGATGGTCGCCATGTGCTCGCGGTTCTGGCTGATCGACATGCCGCCCTTGCGACCGGCCGAGCGCGCCTCTTCCGAGGTGAACTCGTGGGCGTTGCCGCACTCGTGGGCGGCGCGGCCACCGGCGCTAGCGATCTTGCGCTGACGGTCCTTGTCCATCGCCGCAAAGCCACGGGCCCGCGGAGTATGCGCAGGATCGATCATCGGCAAGGGACCCGAGCGCGGGGCCGGCAGCGTCGTATCCCGGCCAGCCACGCTCGCCGAGGCTTCGGCAGGCACGGCGCTGCCAACCGGCGACAGCGCACCTGGCGAGCGCAGGCTCGCCGCCGGGGACGCGGGCCGTAGGGACGGGCTCTTGATCGTTTGGTCGTAGATGACGGGCATGACGGGCTCCTTTATCGCGATGTATCTGAGGATTCTTCTGGGATTCTTCGGGCGATGTTGTAGTGCGGATGCGTGTAAACGATGCGTGCTGCGCTTGTTCCGAAACCTGGTTTCCCGCAAAAGCGCTGAAAGACTGCCACTGGATGATCGGGGCTATTTAGCTAGCCACCTAGTCGGTCAGCGGGGTTCTGCCTCGGGATTCCTTGTCCGGTGGCCGGTATTGATCAAACAGAGACCGGAGCCTAGTCAAGATAGATTTGCAGCTTAGGCTTGCGAAAAGTCCCTGTGTCGCGTTTCAATTTACCAGCGTTGTGCGCATACCTTTTGGCGTTAAGAGAAAAAGTAATCCCTTATAAATTCGGCATCCCTATAGCCTTTTGACTGTGTTTACTCATGCCGAGCTCGCTACGACTTCCGCGCTCAGGAGTGGAAATCTGCAAAATCCCGTCGGAGAGACTGCAGACGAAGCCCCTTTTGGGCACGCGCAAGGGCGCAGGAGTGCACTGGTCGAACAGGCTGCCCAGTGGCCTGCTTTACCTGTAACTGCCCCACAGCGTCGCCGGGCTCAGGGGTAAAGACAGGCAAGGCGCGTTACCTACCAGCCCAGAGGCAGGCGAGGTGAGCGCAGCGAATTTTTGTACGGAAACCGGGAACAGAGAGCGGGAGGCGGGGAGCGGGAGACGCAGGACCGGTGCCCGCGGGGGGCACACCGGACGGCGTGGCCGAGGCGGGGGCGGTTAGTCGCGCGAGGTGAAGCTGAGGAGCAGGCGGAGGGCGCTGACGAAGATGTTGAACAGCGCCGCGAACAGCATCAGCGCGCCGCGCACCGGGCTGTCAAAGCTGGGGTCGGTCAGCACTTCGCTGGTGGCGTAGATCAGCATGATCACGCCGAAGATGGCGATGCCGATGCTGATGATGACGCCGAGGAGCGGCATGTGCAGGAGCAGCGAGTTGATAAGGATCGCCGCCATGATGCTGACGAACATGCCGGTCATCAGGCCCGAGGGCGCGTTGAAGCGCTCACGCGTGATCAGCATATAGCCAGTCACCGAGAGGAAGGCCGCCGCCGTCACTGCGCCAGCCGCGACGATCATCTCGGGGTGATAGAAGCGGGCGATGAACAGAAGCGGCGAGATGGCCAGGCCGGACAAGAAGCCATCCGCCCCCAGCGCCAGCAGGCCCACCGTCGGGCTGCGATCGGCGGCCCACAGCGCGACGCGCGGCACGACATTCAGCAGTATCAGCGCGGCGATCCAGCCGATGGGGTTGGCGAAGAACTGGGCCAGCGCAATCGAGCCGCTGCCCATGTAGCCGCCGACAAACGCGCTGACCAAGCTGATGCTGAGCAGGGCATAGGTCTGCTTGGCGACGGCAGCCTGCCGTTCATCAAGCGGGATCGAGCCGAAGAGTTTTTCTGTGGCGTTCATGAGCGACATCGGAAGACCTCTTTACCGACCGGGGTCGGCGACGTGGTGTGGAGGGATACGCGCTGCAACCGTCAAGCTGAGTCTGACATTCCAGCTCGGCAAGGCCGGCGCGGCTTTTCGTCGGCGGCGCGCGGGCTTAGCTCTCGCTGCCGGCTGCAGTGTCGTTCTTGTTCTCTGGCGGCGGAGCGGAGGGCCGACGGGCCAGGATGAAGTAGTGGCCGATGGACTTGCCGAACTTGGTGGCGTGCCCGATGACCACATCCCGCGACACGCGGCGGCAGTAGTCCTGCATGTTCTTGTAGACGATGTGCGATAGACCCGAGGCGTTCGGCTTGACCTTAGGCCAGATCGGCGGCGCGTCGTCCTGCGTCGGCTCTTTGGTGTAGTCGATGACGATCTCTTCGCCGGCCGGCAGCACCGTGAAATAGCCGGGGCCGGTGAAGGCGCCCATCGTCTGGTGGTTGTAGCCGATGACTGCGCCGTCCTGGGTGCGGGCGAAGCGCTTCTCGAAGCGGCGGAACATCAGCAGATCATTGCGACCGGCGAAGATGACCTGCTCGCCGACGGGGGCATTGGCCGGCACCATGTCTTCCAGGGTCAGGACCGAGCCCGCACAGCGCTCGTAAAGCGCCGCAAGCTGCTTTTTGCCCAGGCTCTGCGCGTCACGGATGCGCTCCTCGGCGGGAAGACCATCGAGGTAGGCCGAAAGCTTGGCCTGATCAGCACCGCCATCGATCAGCGCGGCGAGGTTTTCGGTCGGGGCTGCCGAAGCAGCGTCGCTTTCCGTCGTGGTTACGGCCTGGCTCATGGGTCCTCCGGGGGGCACAAAGGCCTATTCTACTACTCTACGGTCACCGACTTGGCGAGGTTGCGGGGCTGATCGACGTCGGTCCCCTTGATGTCCGCGACGTGATAGGCAAAGAGCTGCAGCGGCACGACGGTCAGAAGCGGCAAGAGCAGCGAAGGCGCGCGCGGCACCTCGATAACCTCGTCGGCCAGCCGACGCAGCGCCGCATCGCCGCGGGTCGCGATGGCAATGACTTGGCCGCCGCGGGCCTTCACTTCCGACAGGTTCGACAGCACCTTCTCGTAGCCGAATTCCTCAGGCGCCAGGACGATGACCGGCACGCCCTCGTCGATGAGTGCGATCGGTCCGTGCTTCATCTCGCCCGCCGCATAGCCTTCAGCATGGATGTACGAGATTTCTTTGAGCTTGAGCGCGCCTTCGAGCGCAATCGGATACTGCGGGCCGCGACCGAGATAGAGCACGTCCTGCGCATGGGCGTAGCGACGGGCCAGCGCCTGCACCTGGGCGCCGGTCTCGATGGTCTCGCCAATCTTCGCGGGGATAGCCAAGAGCTCATGCAGAAGCTCTGCCGCTGCCGCTTCGCCCAGCGCGCCAGTGCGTCGCCCAAGGTGCACGGCCAAAAGAAACAGCGCCGAGAGCTGGGTGGTAAAGGCCTTGGTGGAAGCGACGCCGATCTCGGGCCCGGCGTGGGTGTAAAGCGCGTGGTGCGAGACCCGCGGGATCGAGGAATCGACGACGTTGGCGATCGACAGCGTCTGCGCCCCACGACCGCGCGCTTCTTTGACGGCAGCCAGCGTGTCGGCGGTCTCGCCCGACTGCGACACCGAAATCGCCAGATCACCGGGTAACAGCACCGGATCGCGATAGCGAAACTCCGACGCCAGATCGACCTCGACGGGCAGGCGAGCCAAGCGCTCGATCATGTATTTTCCGACGAGCGCCGCGTGATACGAGGTGCCGCAGGCGAGCAGGAGGACGCGCCGTACTTTGATCCCCGGATCGTTTCCCGTCCCCGGCTGGCCCAGGGCAATGCCGTCGAGCAGCGCATCGGGCGGCTGATGCACCAAGCGACCGCGCAGGGTATCGGTGACGGCCCGCGGCTGCTCGTGGATCTCTTTGAGCATGAAGTGCTTGAAGCCGGCTTTTTCGGCCGCCACCAGCGACCACGTGATGGTCCGCGGCGGACGCTGCGCGGCGGTGCGCTCATTGCCTTCGAGATCGATGATGCGCACCCCATCGCTGCGCACCTGCGCCAGATCGCCCTCTTCCAAGAACACGACGCGGCGCGTGTGCTCAAGCAGGGCCGGCACGTCCGAGGCGATGAAGTTTTCGCCCTGACCCAGCCCCAGCACCAGCGGCGAGGCGTTCTTGGCGCAGACGATCTCTTCCGGCGTATCGAGCGACAGCACAACGATGGCGTAGGCGCCATGCACGCGATGCAGCGCTCGCCGCGTGGCTTGCAGCAGGCGGTCGGCTCGCAGCGCGGTACTGCGCGGCGTCTTGGCCGATTCACTGCCCGCTGGGTCTAGCTGCAGCTCTTCCCAGATCAGGTGGGCGACGATCTCGGTGTCGGTCTCGGACTGAAACTCGTGACCGCGGGCCGACAGCGCCTGCTTCAGCTCCAGATAGTTTTCGATGATGCCGTTGTGCACCACCGCCACGCCCTTGTAGCAGTGCGGGTGGGCGTTTTCGTCAGAGGGCCGGCCATGTGTGGCCCAGCGTGTGTGGCCGATGCCGACGTGACCCTGTGGCGGCTCGCGCGCCACCAGCGCCTCTAGCTCGCTCAGCTTGCCGCGGCAGCGCAGCACCTTCAGCTCCAGCCCCGGCTGGCTCGCGCCGGGCACCGCTCCACTGACCGGCTGCGGCTCCAGCACCGCCACGCCGGCTGAGTCATAGCCGCGATATTCCAGCCGCTTGAGCCCGCCAATCAGCAAGCCCGTCGACTGCTTAGGACCGATGTAGCCAACGATTCCGCACATGCGGCCGCATCTTGCCCCGGCGCGGGAGGCCCCGCCAAGCTTTTGTCGGTCGCTACACCAGAACTCCAGTCGCAGCCGGCCTGGCCTTATCATGGCGATAGCGCGCTGTCTGCGGAGGATCGAAATGTGCTGCTTTAGTCGTCCTGTGACCTCGGTGTCTGCCACCAAGATCTTTGCCCGGCTGGCTGGCGGCGGCCGGCAATTCCTGGCCTACAGCATGGTCTATCAGGCCAAGGAAGACCTGGCGATGGTGCTGCCGCTGCCGGTGCCCGCCGGGACGGCCGAGAACGCGGTGGGGTTCATCGATCTGCACGGCTATCCCGGCTTCTTCGACGATCTGCACAACGGCTTCCCCGAGGAGCTCAGCCTAGATCACACGAACTCGCGCAGCCGAGGCATCCCTGCTCCCGCGGCCGCGCCGCTGGCCGTGGTCCAGGTCGGCAGCTTCGAGGCCTCGTTCGTGCCGACACCGAAAGATTTCTCGCGCCTCGATCCGCGCTTCCGGCTGCCCGAGTCAGCGTTTGCCAAGCAGCCGGCCTATAGCCGCTTCGGCTTTGCGGTCTTTAAGCTCAAGCGCACTGCGACCTCGGTGCATCCGATGGCCTTTTCTTTCCCCAGCGCCGATCCCAACCGCCTGTTCTTCCCGACGGTGCACATCCACGACGGAGAGCTCAACTCGCACGCGCACTTCGACCATCAGCTCTACTGCCAGCTCGCCGGCGATCCCCGCCGCGTCGCCGATTTTCGCGAGTCGCCTCAGCTCGCCAAGTCGTTCATGCGCGTCGCTGACAGCAAGGGCCTGATCGACGGCGCAGCCCACTGCTATCTCCGAGAGCTAGCCGGCACGCGCAAGAACGCCGACATCTACGTCTAGCTCCATCGCACCTCCGCCCTCTGCCCCCGCTGGACCTCTCTTCCCCCACACCGACCAACGCCGACCGATCGCGATTCATCAGCGCCCTGCCGATGAGATGAAGAGATCGCGCGATCGCTCGTCTGTTGCCCTGTGGCCTAGCTCAAGCCGCGACGAGCACACGGCGGCCTGGCTGCCAAGTTCTCGCCCCAGACATTCACAGGACACGGAGACCCGCACCATGAACAAGATCTTCTCGCTTTCGCTCGTGACGCTTCTCTCCTCAGGGGTGGCGTTCGCCCAGGCTCCCGCCGCGGCCCATCAGGACGCCAAGGCCGCCAAGCAAGAGGCCAAGGCTGCCAAGGAAGACGTCAAGGCCGCCAAGCAGGACGCCAAGGCCGCCAAGCAAGAGGCCAAGGCCGCCGCCGATCCGGCCCACGCCGCCAAGCACGAAGCCAAAGCCGAGGCGCACGAGGCCAAGGCCGCCAAGCACGAAGCCAAGGCCGCCAAGCACGAGGCCAAGGCCGCGGCTCACGAAGCCAAAGCCGCCACCAAGTAGTCCCCTCGCCTGCCCTCGCCGCCCTCTCCCCCAGACAACCTAGACGCAGACTGCTGCCCGCTGCTCCCCGATGGGAACGCTCAGGGCGACGGCCACATCCCAAGCTGCGTGCAGCCCTCGACGTAGAGCATGCCGACCCGGGTGTCGTTGGCCATGTAGACCTGATTGGTCGCCGACTTCTCGTAGGTCAGGGACATGCAGGCCGCACTCTGCCCCGGACCGATGACGACGTGGGCCCCGGCCTTCAGCGTGCAGCGCGTAAGCTGATTCAGCTCGCTCCACTCGGGGCAGATGGCGTTTTCTTGGCGATAGCTGTCAACGGTGCCCATCGGCGCGCCTAGCGACCACCACTTGCCGAACTCGGTGTAGCTTTTGGCGCGGTTCCAGACGCGGTAGACGGTCACGCCCCCGGCCTGGCTAGCGGCAAAGACGCGGCCGGTGCACAGCTTGCCCTCGCCGGTCTTGCCCAGCGCCTCTTGCAGAAGCGGCGCGTCTTCTACCGGGGTCAGCCCAGCCGGCATCTGGTCGGGG
Source organism: uncultured Myxococcales bacterium (assembly GCA_937952145.1). Taxonomy (GTDB): domain Bacteria; phylum Myxococcota_A; class Polyangia; order Palsa-1104; family JAEUJZ01; genus JAEUJZ01. The sequence goes on along the minus strand of CALFYE010000311.1, from coordinate 15,451 downwards.
CTGCCGACACAGGCTTCGCCGTCGAGCGGGCTGTACTCGACCATCGGCTCAGCGCCGCCACAGGCCCACAGGAACCAAGGAGTCATCGCGATCAGGTGCAGGATTTTCATGGGGCCTGATTCGGCGATGTTCCCGTCGCTCCGTCAAATTTCTGGCTCCGCGGGATTTGCCGCTGTTCGCTAGTCGCGAACTTTGTTACTTTTTTATGTAATGAGCCTAGATATTTCCTACCAGGGACTCCCTCTTCTACGGCAGACCAGCGGGCGCTTTGAAGACGGTGGCCTGTTCGTACCCAGCGACGCACCGATGCCGGTCGCCACCGCGCTGAGCCTGCGCTCCGGCGACCACCAGCTAGCCGGGAAGGTCCGTCGCGTCCGCGAAGGCAGCGGCGCCGGCATGCTCATCGTCGCCGGAGCCGGAGGCAAGCTGCCGCGCTGGCTGATTGACATCCACCCCGAGAGCGCCGCCACCGCCAGCGAGCTATTCGAAGCCGCCGCCCCGCCGCCGCCGCCCGTCGTCGAGGCCCCCGCCGCGAGCCCCACCAGCGAAGCCGCCGCCGAAGCCGCCCCATCGACGCACACCCCGGACAGCGAGAGCGACAGCGCCAGCGGCACCAGCGACGACGACGACGACGCCAAGTCCGCCGCCAAGCCGGGAGACGGCAAGAAGCCCACCGCCGCCGCCAAAAAACCCGCCAAAAAAACCCGCAAGCGTTAGTACAGGTCGGACAGAAAGCAGGGGCTGGAATCTGGATCCAGCCGCGCGGCTAGCAACGCCGGATGGGGATGGGCGATAACCCCATCGTCCGGCTCGTCAGCGTCTGGCCCGTGATGGAATAACAGCCTTGTGGCGCTCTTTGGGGCAGCCACACCGAGGAGTGGGGGAAATGTCGGTACCGATGTTTGTCGGAGGGGTTGCACAGATGATGGAGATCGCGGCCAATAGCGCCGCTCCCATCATCTCAGGAATCCAGACGGCCAGTCCGTGGGCCGCGTACGCCGGTGAGGGGGCTGCGTCGCTCATGGGGGGCAGCGGAGCCGGGGCGGGAGCCGCCGCTGCCGGTGGGGCTGCTGCCGAGGTCGGGGCCGGCGCCGCCGCGGGTGCGGGCAGCGCGGCTGGTGGCGGAGCCCTGGCGGCGCTGGGACCTGCGGCTGCCGTCGTGGGCTCGGGGCTGGCGGGCTTGGCTGCCGGCTGGGGCATGGCCGAAGGCATCGACAGCCAGAAGAGCGGCTTCTGGGGCACCGACGAATGGGGCAACAAGATGTCGATGTTCGACGCCACCGCCGCCATCGGCCGCGACACCGACAAGGCCGTCGAGCGCGGTCTGGGGGGCGGCTTCATCGAGAGCATGGTGGGCGCGGACGGCATCGATACGATTGGCGATATCGCCGGCGGTGGCATGACCGCGGCCACGTCGCTCCTCGCCGCTCCGGCCGGCGCCGCCGAGGCCATCTACTCGTTCTTCGCCGACTAGCCCACCCCACGACGGCATCTTGGGTCTTGTCGATCTGCCCCCCCCCTAAGCCGACTCACCAATCATTAGCTGCACCCGTCGCCTAAACCAGCGATGCAGCGGATCGGCATGCGTACGCTCGTGCCACACCTGCACCATCTTGATCGGCGGCAACTTCAGTGGCACCGGGAGGACGCGCAGGGGTAGCTGTGCCTGATAGATCGCGGCCAGCCGCCGCGGCACCGTCAGCACCAAGTCCGAGCCGGCGACAATCCAGCCCGGCGTCAGGAAGCTAGAGACGCCCGCCACCACCCGCCGGACCCGTCGCTTTTTGGCCAGCGCGACATCGACCACGCCCTTGAGATCCCCCTGCATCGAGATCAGCAAGTGATCGAGGTCTAGATAGGTCGGGAGCGACAGCGTCTTTTTGACCTGCGGGTGATCGCGGCGCACCACGCAGACGAAGTCATCGACGAACAGCATCTGCTGGTAGAAGCCTTCGGGAAGCTCGCCAAAGAAGCCGGCGATGGCCAGGTCGCAGTCGCCGCGCTCCAGGTCTTCTTTCGGTAGCTGGCCCAGCGTCGAGCGCGAGCGCAGCGTCAGGCGCGGCGCCTCGGCCAGCAGCAGCGGCACTAGCCGCGGCAGGAGGAGCTGCTCGAAAAACTCGGTGCTGGCCAGCGTCAGCTGCGCCGCCGTGGTCGTGGGATCGAAGCGCGGCGGTGGGGCGAACAGCCGCTGCAGGCGCCCCAGCGTGTCGCGCACCTGCGGCGCCAGGGCCAGGGCGCGCGGCGTCGGAGTCATGCCTCGCGCCGTCCGCACAAAGAGCTCATCGCCCAGCGCCTCGCGCAGCCGGGCCAGAGCGTGGCTCATCGCCGGCTGGCTGAGGTGCAGCCGCTCCGCCGCCCGCGAGAGATTGCGCTCGCTCAGCAGTGCCTCGAAGACCTGCAGCAAGCTCCCCAGCTTATCCGTCTTATTCATGATCTGAATCATTGCCATGAAACCTATCGATTTCTCAAATGAGCCAGCCGGCCTTAGATTTTTCTTACCAAGCAGCGACTCACCCGACGGCCCGGATAGCCGCGCGAGCGCCGTCACCAGCCACGAATTCCCGACGGAGAAATAAAGATGAGCACTTCCAAGAAGGTCCTGATTGTCGTCACCAGCCACGGAGTCCTGGGCAGCACCGGCAAGCCCACCGGCTATTACCTGCCCGAGGTCTCGCACCCCTATCAGGCGCTTTCAGCCCGCGGCATCGCAGTCGACTTCGCCAGCATCCGTGGCGGCAACGCGCCTGTCGATCCGTCGAGTCTGAACATGAACGATCCCGCTAACCAGCGGCTGTGGCAGACGGCGGAGACGCGCGCGCAGCTGGAGGCGACGCGGGCCCTGGCCGACGTGGATCCCTCGGAGTACCAGGCGATCTTTTTCGCTGGCGGACACGGCACGATGTGGGACTTCCGCGGCGATCCCCAGGTGCAGCGGCTGGCCGCCAGCATCTACGAAGCCGGGGGAGTCGTCGCCGCGGTCTGCCACGGTCCGGCGGCACTCGTCGATATCCAGCTGGCCGACGGCACGTACCTGGTCGCGGGCAAGGGGGTGGCGGCGTTTTCGAACGCCGAAGAAGCCGCGGCCGGCCTGACCGCGGTCGTCCCCTTCCTGCTCGAAACCGAGCTTACGGCGCGCGGCGCCAAGTACAGCAAAGCGCCGCTGTGGCAGAAGCATGTCGTGGTCGATCAGCGCTTGGTCACCGGCCAGAACCCCGCCTCTGCCAGCGGCGTCGGCGAGGCGATGGCGGCGCTCTTGGCAGGGCCGTCCTAACGACGATGAAGCAGCCGGGCGATAAGCAGGTTGCGGGGGCGCGGGCCGCGGTCTTGGCGGGACGGATCGGCGCCTCTTGCCGGGTGCGAGACGTGATATAAGCCCTGGCTTCCGCCTGTCCGGCGGCCCTAGGCCTTTCGCTCGGAGGAAGTATGCCCGCCCTGCTGTCTTTTCGGTTCTCGCCCTCGCTGTCGTCGCATTCCTTGGCCTCGTCTCAGCGGTCGCTTCCCCCGGGGTCGCGCCCCGCCCGCCGCTCGCTGTCGCTGGGTTTCCTGCTCCTGCTTGGCGTGCCGGTCTTTGCGGGGAGCTGTACCCCGTGTGACCCCATCGCGCCGGTGCGGCCGGATCCGGTGCCGACCGCCGAAGTGGTCAAGCCAACCGGCCCCAGCGTCGAAGATGCCGCCCGCTTCATGGACGAGACCGAGGCCGAGCTCCGCGTGATCGGCACCCGCCACGAGCGCCTGAGCTTCCTCGCCAACACCTTCATCAATCACGACACCGAGTCGCTGGTCGCGGCCGCCGATGCCGAGTCGATGGAGGTGCTGGCGCGCCGCATCAAAGACAGCCACCGCTTCGATGGAGTGAAGCTGCCGCCGGATCTGAAGCGCAAGTTCGATAACCTCCGCCTATCGCAGGTGCTGGCCGCGCCGCCCGAGGCAGCCGAGCGCGAAGAGCTGGCCAAGATCGCCGCCGCGATGGAAGCGCACTACGGCAAGGCCAAGTACTGCCGCATGGTGACGCCGCCGCAGCCAGCGCAGCCGCAGGCTCAGGCGACCACTCCCGGCGCCCCACCGCCGCCCCCCGTCGCCGCGCCGCAGCCGGTGCAGAAGTGCCAGAGCCTGGACGAGCTAGAGCGCACGCTCAAGACCAGCCGCAGCTATGACGAGCTCCTCGACGCCTGGGGTGGCTGGCACGAGCAGGCCAAGGCGCTGCGCGGTCCCTACAGTCGCTATGTCGCGCTGGCCAATAAGGGCGCCCGCGATGCCGGCTATAGCGATGTCGGGGCGCTGTGGCGCGCCAAGTACGACATGCCGCCCGATGCCTTCGCCGCCGATGTCGAGCGACTGTGGCAGCAGGTGCAGCCGCTTTACAAGTCGCTGCACTGCTACACCCGCATGAAGCTGCGCCAGACCTACGGCGCTCGCGTGCCGGATAACGGGCCGATCCCGGCGCACCTTTTGGGCAATATGTGGGCGCAGGACTGGGGCAACGTCTGGCCGCTGGTGGCGCCGGCGGGCAAGGCGCGCAGCCTCGATGTCGCAGCCGCACTGGTGCGCAAAAAGACCACGCCGCAGGCGCTGGTGAAGTACGGCGAAAACTTCTTCACTTCGCTCGGTCTGGATCCGCTGCCCGATACCTTCTGGCAGCGGTCGATGTTTGTTCGGCCGCGCGATCGCGATGTCGTCTGCCACGCCAGCGCCTGGGACATCACCAGCCGCGGCGATCTGCGCCTCAAGATGTGCATCGAGCTCGACGCCGATAACTTCAAGACAGTGCACCACGAGCTAGGGCACATCTACTACTACTGGTACTACCGCGACCAGCCGCTGCTGTTTCAGTCGGGAGCCAACGACGGCTTCCACGAAGGCATCGGCGACACCATCGCGCTGTCGATCACGCCGCAGTACCTAAAGAAGATTGGCCTGCTGGATCAGGTGAGCGAGTCGCCGGCCGACGACATGGCGTTCCTGCTGCGCGATGCGCTGGACCGCGTGTCGTTCCTGCCGTTCGGCAAGCTGATCGATCAGTGGCGCTGGCAGGTGTTCTCGGGCCAGACCAAGCCGGAAGACTTCAACAAGGCCTGGTGGGAGCTGCGCGCGCGCTATCAGGGCGTGGCCCCGGCCGTCACCCGTACCGAGGACCACTTCGATCCCGGCGCCAAGTACCACATCCCGGCCAACGTGCCGTATATGCGCTACTTCCTGGCGCATATCCTGCAGTTCCAGTTCCATCGCGCGCTGTGCCAGGCAGCAGGGCACACCGGGCCGCTTTACAAGTGCTCGGTCTACGGCAACCGCGCCGCGGGCGACAAGCTGAAGGCCGTGCTGGCGATGGGCGCTTCGCACACCTGGCAGGAGGCGATGCAGACGATCGCTGGCACCGACCAGATCGATGCCAACGCGCTGCTTGAGTACTACCAGCCGCTGCAGGGCTGGCTTGACGAGCAGACCAAGTCGCAGAAATGCGGCTGGTAACTTGGCTGCTGCCGGCCCTGCTTGTGGGCTGCGCCACCCCCCCGACACTCCGTACCCCAACGATGAATCCCGCCGCCCCGGCCCCAACTTTTGACCCGACGCTGGTCGTGCCGATCGTGAAGTGGCCGGCGACTGAGCCGCGCCCACTGTCGGCTGCCGCTTTCGACGGTGGTGGCGGTAGCGCTGCGGCAGTGCCCGGCGATCTCAGTGCGGTGCTGCGTCAGGTGGCGACACCGTGGACCGCCGAAGATGGCGACATCGCGCCGCTCATCGCGCGCCTGCATGCCACGCTGCTTTCGAGCGGTGGCGTCGGCATCGCCGCCCCGCAGATCGGCGTCGGCAAGCGCGTTTTTTTGGTCAAGCACGGCACGCGTCGTCATGTCTCGCAGCCGGCCGGGGTGCCGCCGTATATCGTCGCCTACGTCAACCCGCAGGTGATCTACGCCTCGCCCGAGCAGCAAGAAGACTACGAAGCCTGCCTGTCGGTCACCGGCATCGGCGGCCGCCTGCCGCGCGCGCTTCACCTGCGCCTGCGCTACCTTGCCCCCGACGCACTGCAAGGCCCCCCGCGCGAGGTCGAAGCCCACGACTGGGACGCCCGCATCTTCCAGCACGAGCTCGACCACATCGACGGCCACCTCTACATCGACCACCTCGCCACCCTCTCCCGAACGCCCCTCTCCATCGAAGAAATGCGCCTCCACCGCGACGCCGGCCACCGCGAGCGCGGGCTGGTGGCGCCGTAAGACCGAGCCGGCCGGAACCTCTGCGCGGGCCGCATCCGCGTCGCCATGCGTTGTCGCCGGGTGCCGAACCCGGGAGAGCACGCGGCGTCGGTTTCGCTAAGGACGTGACCTATACTCAAGTGGGATGCCACATCGCTTGCTGTTGAGCGCGCTCTGGGGCCTGGCTGGACTTGGCGTTAGCCCGCCCGGCTGGGCGCAGTCGATCGAGCCCACACCGCCCACCGTCCCCATCGAGGCCGTGCCACCTCCATCCACGGAGACGGGGGCACAGCCGGCGGCCGCGACAGCGCCAGCACTGGGGCCACGGCCAAAGCCGCTCATTCCGGTGACGGTGTTTGGCGATGAGCTGCCCGTGGGTCTCCATCGAGTGGGGACATCGCCTTACGTCAGCGGAGCCACGCAGCCCATCTGCACGACGCCCTGTAGCGTCGCGCTTGAGCCACGCGGCAGCTACTTTGCCACCGCGCGTGGCTGGCGAGACTCGCCCATGTTCGAGCTTCCTCCTTCGGCTAGCTCGGTAGCAGTCGTGGTCCGAGCGCAAGGCGTGGAGTGGCGTCGGACTGGCACGGTGCTGCTGTGCCTCGGTCTGCCGCTGCTCATCGCGGGCTCGATCGGCCTCGGGGTGGGAGAATCCGAGGGAAACTGGAGCGCGCTCCTCGGCTACATGTTTGGCATTCCGGCGGTGGTTGGGGGCGGTGCGATGACCGTGGCCGCGCTTCCCTATCTGGCCATCCCGAGGCAGCTCCGCGTAGAGCTGACTGACCGATAGCCGTGCACCGATCCGAAGGCACCGTCCACCTCTGCCAACTTGAAAACAACCCTGGCCCTAGTCCTTCGTCGGCCAGCCGGGGGGAGTGGCCACCGTCGGCGGACGGCGCACAAAGCCGAGCAGCGCTAGGCGCTAGGCAGGGATGCCGCCAGCTTGGCCAGCAGCGCAGCGCGCACGCGGTCTTTGGCGGGGGTGCGGTCGTAGCCGTCGTCGTAGGTGCGCTCGCTGACGAAGACGTGGTCGGCCGGGGTGATCTGGATGCTGGGGGGACTTTCCGGAGTGGCGGCGGGGACGCTGAGCTTTCCGGTAAAGAGGTTGTGATCGGCCCAGTCGGAGCCGGACTGGGCGTAGCAGTAGTTCAGGTGATCGGCGAGGAAGTGGACGTGTAGCGTGCCGTCGCTGTGGCTTATGCCCAGCACCTCGACCGCGGGCGGATTCGAGAACGACGAGTACCAGGGGTCGCGCTCTAGCTGCTGGGTCACGGCAGCCACGAGAGCGCTTTCGATGCGCTGCCGCGTCGCGGCATCAAGCTGAGTCCAGCCGGTGTGCAGGGTCTGGGCGAGGGCGCGAGGATCGCTCATCGTTTCAGTGTACGCGGGCGACGCGATGGCCGGGCAGACGACGCCGCGACGGAACAGTGTAGCGACGGGCAGGGCCGGAGCTACGCCGCGGCGCGACGGCGCAAAAGCAGGACGAGGGCGAGGAGGAAGGCGCCGAGCCCGAAGCCAGCGCCGCCCCCCGACGAGCGGGCGAGAGCGCAGCCGATGCCGCCACCGGCGAAGCGGATGTCGAGAGGATCGCGGTTGTCGACGGTCAGGGTGGCGGTGTTGTCGGCGGGCTGCGGGTCCGAGGACGGAGCGCTGACGCTGGCTGCAAAGCGCAGGCTGGCCTGGCCAAGAGCCGGGGTGACGGTGGCGGTAAAGCCGGCCTCGGCCCCCGACGCCAGGAGCGGCAGCGTACAGCGAAGCTGTTGCGGCCCGGCGCTGCAGTCCCAGCCCGAGGCGGCGAAGCTAGTCAGACGCACGCCGGCCGGCAGATCGAGCGGCACCACGATATTGCCGGTGCGGCTGGGGCCGCGGTTCTGGACGTTGACGGCGATGGAAAATGGCGTCAGGCGCTCGGCCTGCGCTGGACTCGCCGACAGCGCGACAGAAAGATCGGCGACGGCACACAGCGGAGCCCCGGCGAACAGGCCGCTGACCGTGCGCTCGATGACGCCGGCCTGACCGTCGCTGGCACCGTTGCGCGGGAACTTCATCATATCGGGGGACAGGCTGCGGCCACCGCTGCCGCCATCGGCCTGGGCGCTGGCATTGGCGCTGCCGACGACGGCGATGAAGCCTCCGCCCCCTCCCCCACCGGGACCGGCGGCCAGAGTCGCCGCCGACCCTTGATCGCCGCCGCCGCCGCCGTTGGCCTGCAGGCTGACGCCGACCACCTGCGGGACCGAAAGGACAATGCTGCCTCCGGCGCCGCCGCCCCCGCCACCGCTGGCGCCGCCGTCGCTGGTCATCGCGCTGCCGCCGGTCTGGCCGTTCGCGAGGATCATGCCGGTGCCGCTGATCGCGGTGGCATCGATGAAGATCAGGCCGCCGCCACGTCCACCGACCCCGCTCTGGCTCTTGTAGTCATCGCCGCTGCCGCCGCCACCGCCCAGAAACAGGCGCGCTGTCGGATCGTTGGGCACAGGACGGCCCCCCAGGCCCCCGCGCTCACGCCGCCCATCCTGGCCCCAGCCGCTAGCCCCCGGAGCGGCGGCGGTGGGGTCTAGCTTGCCGTCGGATACAGTGTAGCCGCCGCGCCCTCCACCGGCCTGCCCAGCCCCCGCCAGGGCCGCGCCCGGATCAAGCGGCCAAGCCAGGCTGCCGCCGACGACGGTGCTGGAGAAGACGCCCTGACCACTCCAGCTGGCCAGCACACCGCCGTTGCCGCCGCCGCCGCCACCGGAGCCGATGCGATTGCCACCACCGCCGCCGTTAGCCGCCGCGCCGCGTCCGTACTGGCCCAGGAGCGCGTAGTCGGCTTGGCTGCCGGCGATGCCCTCGCCGCGGTTGGCACCGTCTTGGGCGTTCATCGATAGGTAGTAGCTGCCGACCTGCGCCAGCCGATCGGCGAGGTTCACGTTCTGACTGCCACCACGAAAGCCGGCCGACGAGGCATCGATGCTGCCGGTCAGCGTAAAGTTGCCAGCCACTTGCAGTGCGATGAGGCCGCCGCTCTGCCCATCCCAGGGCTTAGCAGCGACGCTGGAGTTGTTCTGCACGGTCAAGCTACGCAAGAGCGGCACGCGCACTACCTGAGTCTTGCCGCGCGTCAGGTAGCCGTTTTTGAGGCCGCCACAGCCGCTGTTGACGCTGATGCGGTTATTGGCGCTATCGACGCTGCTGACCTCGATGAACTCGAACAGGCCGGCGCCGCCGAGGTCCAGCACTTCGCCAAAGCGGGGGCTGTTGTCATCGCGGATCTCGGCCCCCTGCATCTGCATCAGCAAGAGGAGGTCGCCGGGGGCAAGTGGCAGGAGCGCATCCAGCCCCTGGCCGGGCGTGCTCGATAAGGTCAGCGTTGTATTGCCGGGGTTGGCATCGGCCCCCAGCACGGCGTAGCGGTTTAAGACCTGCCCGGCGACCCTGACCGTGACATCGCCGTCTCGCCCCAGCCCTTCAGCCTGCACGCGGTAGCCAGCTGGGTCGGGAGGGACAGACACCCCGCCGCAAGCGACCGAAAGGACCGCCGAAAGCGACAGCCCCCCGGCCACCTGCCAAAGTCCCCACCACGCCGATCGCCTATACCTATAGAGCCCGTCATCGTTTGTGTGCATAGCTCTTTAGAATCGGCGCAAATAATGATCTAGGCAACGATGCCTGCGGGGAGGAGGGCCCATGCATGTCCGTCGCTTACTTTTCTTGTCGTCTGTACTGGGTAGACAGCGCGCGTCGCAGCCGCGACCGGCGAGAGGATGTTCGGTGAGCGGGAGCGCGGCACACGCCGCCCGATCCCGGAGCTCCGTCTGGCCAGCCGCTGGGGTCCTGCTTGCGCTCGGCCTGCTTGCCGCCTGCGACAGCACTGCCCCGGCCTGCAATCCCGCCTTGGATACCAATGCCTGCGTCGCGGCTCCGCAGTGCTCGGGCAGCCTGCGCGACTGCAAAAATGGCGGCCTGGATGGCTGCGAGACCGATGTCTCGGCCGACATCAACAACTGCGGCGGCTGCGGCAATAAGTGCCCCACCCCGTCGAGCGGCCAGGCGATCTGCGAAGACGGCGTGTGCGGTGCGGCCACCTGCGGCACCCGCTACAAGGACTGCAACGGCGATCCCCGCGACGGCTGCGAGACCGACACCTATCGCAACACCGACAACTGCGGCACCTGCGGTAACAAGTGCCCCAGCGGAACCAACGCCGCCGCTGCCTGTGGTCTGGGTCAGTGCAAGCTGGCCTGCCAGGCCGGGTACCTCAACTGCGATGGCCAGAGCAACAACGGTTGCGAGGTCAATGGCTCGGCCGACATCAACAACTGCGGCACCTGCGGCAACAAGTGCCTGCCCAGCGGAGCCGCCAACGCCACCTGCGCCGCCGGAAGCTGCACGGTATCGAGCTGCGCCGCTCCCTACCTGACCTGCGGGGCCGGCCCCACGACGTCCTGCGAGACCAACATCAGCAACGACGCCAACAACTGCGGCACCTGCGGCAAGGTCTGTGACCCGGTCGCTAACGGCACGCGCGCCTGCCAAAGCAACAACTGCGCGATCGGCGGCTGCGACGCCGGCTACGCCGACTGCGACGGCCTGCTCAGCACCGGCTGCGAAGCCGGCACCACGTCAAACCCGGCGCACTGCGGCAGCTGCACGCCCTGCCCGGGGTTCGGTCAAGGCACGGCCAACATCGGCTGCAATATCAACGCCTGCAGCTTCAGCTGTCGCGGCGATAACTACGACGTCAACGGCGATCCCAGCGATGGCTGCGAGCTCGCCGACGACTCCGCTCCCGGCCATATCCCCGGCGCCCCGGCCGGCGATCGCGGCAGCAAGGCTTGCGACGATGCCGGCAGCCTGGATGCCATGACCGGCAAGGTCATCTCGGACGGACGCGTGCACGAAAGCCCGGCCATCCCCGGCTTTGTGCCCTCGGTCGGCACCGCCCCCGATTACTGGGAAGTGACCGGCACCGGCGGCGCGTTCTGCATCAACGACTTCACCTTCACCTTCACCACCTCGGGCGGCGGCAACACCCCCTGCTACCTGTTCAGCGTCGACAGTGATCGCTACAGCGACTTCGTCATCCTGACCGGCTCACAGACCGGCTCGCTGTCGGCCGGCAGCTTCGTCTCACCGGCCTATGGCAGCGACACCACGATCCAGATCGCGGTGCAGAAGATCTGCTCGGTCATGACCACCGAAGCCGTCAACTACCTGATTCGCTATCACCTGTAACGGTATCTCGCATCAATTTATCATTGATCGCCAGTCCTGAATGCGCAGTCCTATGTCGATGTGGACTGCGCGCTCATTGCGCCTAACTGCGCGTTGAACCTGCGATGACTGCGATTCGACTGAATCGCCGATCTAGTCAATCATTTATTATTTTTCTCATTGCCTCCAGCCCCTGGCAGAGCTCCGCATCAGCACTCTACTTCCGTCGAGATACAAGTATGGGTACGGATCATGTTGCGTCCCTCGGTTGGTTTGTGTCACAACATGCGCTGGCTCTCGTACCTTGGTAAATCCAAAAGGAGTATTCCATGGGTGTTGTGATTCGCGGACAAGTAGAAGATGTGCCCGGTGTGTTGGTTCGCAGCTGGCTGGATCGGTCGTTATTGCGTTTGAATATGGGGGAAGACGGACGACCACGATATACGAGATGGGTTCGCTCAATCGTCCTACACACCACCAAAGGCATTCCTGGCGGTCGGGACCAGCGACCGCAGCAGATCCTGCCGGGACGAGGGAACGATGCCCAGGGCGACATTCGGGTCGCCTTGTCGTGGGCACGTAGCTCCCGGCAGGCCGGCGCCCACTTGGTCGTTGACCACGATGGATCTGCCGCCTGCCTTGCTGACCTCGCCGACGAGGTCTCCTATCACTCGGGCGAAGTGAACGAGGTGTCGATCGGCATCGAGATCTACCAGGGCAGCGATGCTGAACTCTATGAAGGACAGCTGGAAAGTGTCGTTGCGCTGGTCGATTATCTAACGCGGCGCTTCCACATCCAGCGGCAGTATCAGTGGCCCTATCATCGTCGGCCGGCGGCTCGCATCGCGTCTGGGGCTCAGGACGTTGTGGGCATCTTCGGGCATCGCGACGTGACCACCAATCGCGGGCTGGGCGATCCCGGGGACGCCATCTTTGAGCGGCTGGCCTCGGCTGGATACGAAGCCGTCGACTTTGCGACCAGCCAGGACCTCGAGACCTGGAAGCTGCGTCAGCAAGAGCTGAATCGCGATCTCAATGCTGGACTGCGGGTGGATGGAGTGCCCGGCCCATCGACGACGGCAGCGATCGAGCGCAGCGGTCGCGGGCACGGCCTGTGGGTAAGCCGTCCCGGAGACTAGCCGCAGCCGCCCCCGCCCCCCGAGCGGGCGAGCGGTGCGGCTTAGCGCAGGCCGCAGAACTGCTGGCGTAGGGTCTGCGGCGCGAGCTGGGGCTGGCAGGTCGAGCCGGCGACTACGCCGCTGCAGCGACCGCTCTGGCAGTGGATGGCGCTGGTGCAGGGAGCCCCGTCGGGCTGCGGCAGGCCACAGGTCGAGTTGCTGAGGCAGATCAGGTTGGCCGTGTCATCGCAGGGCTTGGCGCCGCTGCAGGCCTGGCCGCTCTGGCCGTTGGCCGTGCACAGCCGCGTGACGCTGTCGCAGTAGAAGCCTTTGCTGCAGGCGAAGCCGGACATCGCGCAGCTCTGGCCGTTGCCGGGCAGGGCGCGACAGGTGCTGGTGGCGACCTCGCAATAGGCCGTGCTGACACAGGGCTGTCCGCCGGTGGCACAGGTCTGGCCGACGGCCGGTAGCGCGATGCAGGTACCGGCCGTGCACACCGTCTCAGCGACGCAGTTGCCGATTGTGGTATCGCACTGTCCACCAGCCGGGGTGTTGGGTACCAGGATCTTGCCGCAGCTCGCCGGAATCTTCGGCAGCTGGATGACTGGCGTGTCGCAGGTGCTGTAGTACTTGGCCCGCGCCGACAGACAGTCCGACGCCGCCGCCGCGTCATAGCGCAAAAGGCCCAGGTTCACGAAGTCGAGTGTGCGCGCCGCGTTCTTGTAGTACGTCGAGTCGGTGCCGGTGCTGCAGGTGGTGCCGCAGCAGCGCTCGCGCGCTTCACAGGTCAGCTGGTTGTCGACCCGGTAGTAGGCTTCAAGCGTGTCTGGGTTGCTGGTCGATGACGACGCCTGCACGCCACAGCCGGGGGACAGCGCGGCGGCGCACAGCGAGAAGCAGAGCAGAAAGACGTTCTTCATGACAAATCTCCTAGTCGGCAAGTCGAGTTGGATAGCGGACGGAAGCCGCGGCTAGAACACGCCCAAGAGGCCCAGCTTGCCGAACACGCTCACCGTCGCGAGATTGTCGGCGCGCAGGCCCGAGGGGGCATCCTGCGTGGCAAAGAAGTGATCGCCCTCGATGCCGCTTAGCAAGGTCAGCGCGAACTGCGGGATGAAGAAGAAGCGCAGGCCCGGGCCGATCTGATACTTGAGGTGGAAGCTGTCGGTCGGGTACTGCGCCACTACCGAGGTCGGCAGCGTCGGGTTATCGGAGCGCGAAGTCACCGCTTTGCCGAAGCCAAACTGCACCGCGCCGAGCAGCTCTAAGCGCCCGGAAGCGGCCCGCAGCGCCGCGACCTGCAGGCCCGGCGAGATCAGGAACGAGGTGGTCTGCGTGCTCGTCGTCGAGCTGCCCGAGGGCGAAACCAGCGTCGTGGTGGTCGCGTTGTGATCGATCCCAAAGCCCAGGCCAAACAGGAAGCGATCGAGCTTGTAGCCAGCGAACATGTCGCCGCTGATGCCCGTCGTCAGGTTGGCGGCGGTGCCGCTGCTCTGCACGAACGGCATGCGGGTGACCAGGCTCAGCTGCACGGCGATGCCATTTTGCTTCTGCTTAAGTCCCGTGCCGGCTTCTGCAGCACCACTCCCGGCCGCGCCCAGCTCGGAACCGCTGCTGGGGCTGGGGCTGCTGCTGGCGCTGCTATCGCTAGACGACGGCGATGGGGACGAGGAAGGCTCGGTTCCGCTCTGCGCGAAGGCTGGGCTCAGGCCACCAAGGAACAGGGCTGCGGCAAGGGTCAGGGGACGGTACGGATGCATAGACACTCCTATGAGGAATTTGAGCATATCAAGTTCCCATTGCCGGGTCTACGACCGACCTGAGACTGTCCCGCCCCCTGCGCCCCTCTCGGTGTCCCGTACGTCGGGCGGACGACCTCCCGATGTCAGAGACTTCGGAGACAGACCAGCGGGACTTTGGCCGCCTCACTGCCCACCACTGCCCACCACTGGCCGCCCCGTCCTGCCGTTGCCGGATGCCCCGGTGCACAAGCGGCAGATGCGGGGACCGCACGGCTTATGCCGCATATTGCCAGTTTTGGAAGACGTACTGAATTCGACAGATCTTTCCGGACTGAATCCGCAAGATCGCCGTCCAGTCAGTCCGAAAGGATTGCGGTTTTTCATACGTCTTGGCCAGGTCCTGTCCCATCACCACCGTCAGCGCCCCGTCCTGCACCACGCTGTTCACTTTCCTCTCGGTGATCTCGTACATCATCGGCATAACGCCCAGATATTCCGCGACTCGCTCGGCGCCTTTGATCTGTCGCCACAGCGGGGCCGCGGGGCGATTGGCGACCATGCAGTACTCCACATCATCACTTAGATATTCGCGCAAATCATGACTTAGCCCACGCAGATCACGGGACGAGATCATCGAAATAATTTTATCTTGATTATCAATCACTGAAGGTCTCCTATTGGGTTGGTTTACTGTTGATCATCAGCCAGAGCTAATGCCGATAGACCATTACGCCGTTAGACCATGGGATCGCAGCAAAGGCGATGCCAAGCCCGCGGACGGTTCCCCCGACTTGCAACCGACCAGACGACGCCCCGATCGCGGGGGGGCTCGACGAGGCAGGACGCCGGCTGGCCAGCCGCGACCCACGAAAGGACTGCCCAGGTGGCACCAAATCTGGCACCAAATCTGGCACCAAATCTGGCACTGCACTGACACTGCCTCCCCAGTGATCTCGCGGGGTTGGCCCCACGGCCGGCGCTGCGACTGGCACAGGGCTGCCAGCTAGGCCCCCCCAAACCGGTGGCGCAGCGCGCACCCAGCGCCCCAGCGAGCCGGCCTAGGAGCTTGCTGCAGTAATCAAATAATCCTCAAAAATAAATAAAATATTTATATTTTTTGATACATCTTATTATGTTGATTTGTAGTTGCCATGACAATTAGCAGCCTGCTGAAGCCTTGCTGAGCCAATACTTCAACAAGCTC
>CALFYE010000310.1 GCA_937952145.1 uncultured Myxococcales bacterium | reverse complement strand
GCCGCGTATGCGCTGTCTCTCCGTCGAGCTCGCGATCGTCCTCGTGACGACCTCCCCCTCCTCCGCCCTCGCCGATCGGGTGCACGACTACCGGAACGGTCGGGACTACGGCCTGCTGCTCCTCGGCGCCGCGTCGCTGTCCATCGGCCTCTTCGGCAGCTCGCTCACGCGCAGCCAGGTCGTGGCCATCATCGTCGGCACGGGCATCCTGCTGTTCCTGCTGCTGTGCTGGCTCATCGGCGCCAACACGGACCGGCCCCTCTCCGAGGTGTTCTCGTGGCTGTCCCTGCACAACAAGCACTTCCAGCCGTTCATGACCGGGCTTATCAACACGCAGGACGTCGTGTTCTACGCCTCGCTGTCGTACTTCTTCCTGTTCCTGGCGACGCGTGTGCTGGAATCGCGTCGCTGGAGCGACTAGGCCCGGTCCGAACGTGGCTATCGAGGTTGCCAAATGAGTGCAAACACCGAATCGACGAAGAGCCGGCCGGGACGCACAGGTCCTGGGCAGAGCGGCAAAGTCCAGCTCGTCGCATGGCCGACGCTGCTGTTCTTTGCTGGCCTGTTTTTGATCTTCTTTTCTGAGCGCGTCCTGACCAGTGATACCGCGCAGCGGGCGGTGGACCTGCTTGGTTTCGCGACGATGTTCGGCATGCTGCTGACCCTGTTCGGCCGCCGCGGCGCGGCCCAGGATGCCGACGAACGCCAGTCGTATACCTGGATGGCGATCGACGCCACGCTGGTGCTCGCGGGTGCGGCGCTATACCTGCTGTTCGCGGCCAAGGCACCGGCCGTCACCGAAAAGCTAAGCAGCCTATTCGGCAAGAAGTACGAAAGCGCCAAGGATCTGGTCACCGTGCTGTGGCCGACGCTGGTCCTGTTGGGCGGTCTGCCGATGGCCTTCATCCAGCGCTCGCTGGCGACGATGACCGATGGCCTGGGCCAAGCTGAAAAGGTCGAGCTGGTGCGCGTGCGCCACTCAGGCCAGTCGGCGCTGACCATCGTGCTGGTGATGCTGTTCTGCGCCTCGCTCAACTACGTGGCGTCCGACCGCAATAAGAAGTGGGATCTGGCCCGCTTCCGCACGACGCGCCCCAGCGAAGTGACGCGAAAAATCGTCGGCAACCTGGGCAAGCCGATCAAGGCGACGCTGTTCTTCGCCAACCCCAACGAAGTGCGCGAGCTGGTGCTGCCCTACTTCGAAGATCTGCAGAGCACCGGCGGGCGGCTGACTCTGGAAGTCGTCGATCACGCGCTCGAACCAACCAAGGCGCGCGAGCTGGGTGCGAGCGGCAACGGCATGGTCGTGCTTGGAGTTCTCGACGAGAAGAACCCGAATCAGGCCCCGACGCAGCGCGAGACGCTCAACGTTGGCACGACGCTGGAAGGCTCGCAGACGGCGCTCTCGACGCTGGACGGCGACGTGCAGAAGAAGCTCCTGCAGCTTAGCCGCCCCGGTCGCGTCGCTTACTTCACGACCGGCCACGGCGAGCGCGGCTTCGACACCGGCGGCTTCTTTGACATGCAGAAGGATGACCTGCGGGCCCCTGTCGGCTTCCTGCGCACCCTGCTGCAAAACCAGGGCTACGAGGTCAAGACGCTGGGCATCGGTCAGGGGCTATCGAACAAGGTCCCCAGCGACGCCGGCCTAGTCATCATCGCCGGCCCGAACGAAAAAATTCTTCCGGACGAGGTGAACGCTCTCGTCGCCTACCTCAATGACGGCGGCCATGTCTACGCGCTGCTCGACCCGACGGCGGCCAGCAGCAACAGCGATCTGGCGCCGCTGCTCAAGGTGGCGGGCATCAAGTACAACCCAACGCTGCTTGCCAACGACGAGGCCTTCGCCGTGCGAACGCAGAAGGCTTCCGACAAGGCCAACATCGTATCGACCAGCTTCTCGTCGCACGTGTCGGTGACGACGCTGTCGCGGGCATCTGGTCGTGCCGGGGTCATTCTGCCGAAGTGCGGCTACTTCGAACGCGACGGCGCCACGCCGCCTGGCATTCAGCTCGACTTCACGCTGCGCTCGATGCCCAAGACCTACGCCGACAAGAACCAGAACTTCACCCGCGACAGCGACGAGCAGGCCCAGACCTTTGATCTCGCGGCCGTGGCCTCGAAGACCCTGGGCGATGGCGCATCCGCTCCCGGCAAGAGCAAGCGTGAGCTCCGTCTCGCCTTGGTCGGTTCGACGGATGCGGTGGCCGATCTGGCGCTCCAGAACCGCGCCAACGCAGTGCTGGCGCTCGACACCATCAAGTGGCTGATGCAGGAGGAGGCGCTGGTCGGTGAAACGGCGCAAGAGACCGACGCCCCCATCTTCCACACCAAAGACCAGGACAAGATCTGGTTCTACGGAACGATCATCGCCGCCCCGGCGCTGGTCCTCGCGCTTGGCCTGTGGGTCGTGCGTCGCGGACAGAGGAAGCAGCAAGCGCAGAAGCGGAGGGCATCATGAAAAAGACACCACAGCGCGGGATTTCCACCGTCGGGGTTCATGCCGGTCTAGCCGGCCTGGGCCTGCTCCTGGCTTTCACCACCTGGACGCGCGATCGCTCGCAGGTCCAGACCGATACCGTCGTCGCGCTGGACTTCAACAAGCGCGATGTCGAATCGCTGCGCTACGAAGACGAGACGCGCAACATCGTCGTCGAGCGGCGCAGTGGCGAAAGCGGAGAACACACCTGGGTAACAGTCTCGACGCGGCAGAAGCAGCTGATCACAAACCCGCTTCAACCGGCCGGCGCTCCCCCAGCCCCCCCGAGCCCCGGCGTGTCGCCGCCCCCGGTCGGTCCCCACGGTGCGCCGCCGGCAGGCATCAATCCGCATGGTCCGGCCCCAGCGAACCCGCATGCGCCTCCGCCTGCACCTGTGGCCCCCGCGGCCAAGCCGGCGGCCCCGGTAGCCCCGGCAGCCAAGCCAGCCGCCGCCCAAAAGGGGGGCGACAAGGCGATCGTTGGCTCAGAGGGTAAGGGTCCCCCACCACCCGGATCGAACGCTACCCCACCGCTAGCTCCGGCCGCCAGCGCGACGGCGGCGGTTCCGGCACCCGGGCAGTCCACCCCGCCTGGCGCCGCAACGCCTGCTGCCAGCGCCCCCCCGCCCATCCACGACGTCAAAGAGGTCGTCAGCACCAAGTCGTTCCGCGGCAACGAGCAGGCCGACAAGCTGTTTGAGCAGTTCGCCCCCATGCGGGTCGTACGAGCGCTGGGCAGCATCACCGAGGCCAAGGCCAAGGAGCTTGGCCTCGACGCCAGTAAGAAGAAGCTCACCGTCGTCGCCAAGGGCCAGACCTATGTCTTTGCGCTGGGCCAGAACAGCTACGGTGCCGGCGACGTCTACGCTCGCGATGGTCAGGGGCAGGCCTTCCTGCTGGCGCATCGGCTGGTCAGCGACTTCGAGTTCGCCGAGAGCCGCCTGATGGAGCGCCGCATGCATCGCTTCGAGCGGTCGGAGTTCGATCGCATCGAGGTCGAAGTCGTGACCGCGGCCGGCGCCAAGAAGCGCACGCTGGTGCAGAAGAATCGCCAGGACAACGCCAACTTCTACTTCGCCGACGGCAGCACGCCCGACAAGCGCGACGACACGCTGAAGAACTGGGTCGACAAGATCCTGCGCATGGCGATCAACGACTACGTGCCGCAGGGTGAGGAACCCAAGACGCCCAACGCCACACCCGGCGCGCCGCTGTCGGGCGAGGTGCTCAAGCTGCGTTTCTTCGACGGTGGTAAGGAGCTTGGCTTCGCTAACTTCTCGCGTTATCCGGCCCCCGCCCCCGCCATGGTTACGGCCGCCCCGCCACAGCAGCAGCAGGACTACTTCGCCCGCACTGAGACCACGATCGGCCTCGTTCGCCTGCTCGCCGTCACCGCCGAGAGCGCCTTGCAAGACGCCGAGAAGTGGTAGGTCGGTTCGTAGCGACGCCTCTCCGCAGCGCTCTCTCTCCTCTCCTCTCCCGCTGCTTCCCCCCTCGCTCGCTTCCCCCAGAAACCTAGGCCGGCTCGCCCCGCCGCAGGTGCGGATGCCGGCTGTCAGGTTTGCGTCACAGGCCGCGTAGTAAAAGCAGTGCCCAAGGTGGCCCAAGGACGAAAACCGCCATGCGCTCCCGACTACCGTTCTTCTCTGCCCAGCGACGTAGTCACCCCCTGATGGCTCGCATCTACCAGGCGCTGCGCGTCTGCCTGCTGGCCCTCCTTTTTGGAGGCGCCGCGACGGGCTGCAACTCGGCGATGGTGATTCAGTATCACGGCGAAGTGCCGTTTTCCGACTGCGGCGACAGCGCGCACGAATTCCTGACCTCGTGCCCGACCGACCGCTGCATCGGCGTGTATCTGGTGCCCTGGTGCTCGTACTGCACCCAGCTTATGCCCGTCGTGCACGAGCTTCCCGAGAAGGCTTGGCGGCGCGGCATGTCGGCCTGCTCGGTCGTTGGTCGCGGCCCGCTTGAGCTCTTGCGCGACTACGCCACCCGCCACAGTCTGACCCCGGTCTTCGACATCGATGGCGTGATTCCCGTCGACTCGTATCCGACGGTATTTCTGTTCGACAAGTCCGGCACGATCCAAAAGTCGGTGAGCGGGATCTATCGCCAGGACAATGGCGCGCTGTCGCCGGCCGAGACCTATATCGATCACCTGCTTCTGGATTAGGCTGAGGGGATGCTTCAGCCGAGCGATACCCTGCAGACTCCGCGTCTGTCCCTGCGCCGCTTCACTCCCGACGACTTCGAGCTCTTCTTCCGCATCCACAGCGACGAACAGGTTATGCGCTACGCCGGCGGAGCCCGCTCGCGCGAGGAGACGCAGACGATCTGGAACGAACGCGTCGTCCGCTACTACGACGAACACCCCGGGCTGGGGATCTGGCTGACCAGCGAGCGCGCCTCCTCTAAGCCTATCGGCGTGCACCTGCTCAACCATCTGCGCGGTGAGCCACAGGTGCAGGTCGGCTACCTGCTATTGCCGGCCTTCTGGGGCCGCGGCTATGCCACTGAGATGGCGCGCTGCGTGCTGGATTACGGGTTTACCGTAGCCAAGCTGCCAGAGATCGTGGCGATTACTGACCTCGACAACTTCAACTCGCAACACGTCTTGCGAAAGGTCGGGCTAGAGCGTCGCGGCGAGCGGACCTTCGCCCATCCCACGTACCGCGCTCGCTCGTATACCTGGTTCATTCGCGAGCGGGCGGCATGGCTGGCTTGGCACGCCGCGGCTCAAGGAAGTTTGCCGGTTGAGGGGAACGGGTAGCGCGGGGGCGAGAGGGAACAGAGGCGGGGCCGAGGCGGGGCCGAAAGTCCTGCGAAGGAGCGGGGGGTATTAGGCGACGCCGACGGAAGCCAGCGCCGCCTAGCGGGCGGCTACCAGACGATGCAGCGGTTCTTCTGCACCATCTTGTCGGTGGGCTGGCACTTGAAGGCCGCGGCGAACTCACTGAGGTTCGACAGCGAGCCGTTCAGGCGAAACTCGGGCGGCGAGTGCGGATCGACGGTGGCGAGCAGCCGAGCATACTCGGGCCGACGCTTATCGCACCACGACTGCGCCGCGCTGAGGAAGAAGACCTGATCCTCGGTAAACTCGCTGCCCTTGGCCATCTTCTGCGGGCTGCGCTGACTGGCCAGCTTGAAGGCGTGGTAGGCGATCTTGATGCCGCCCAGGTCAGCGATGTTCTCGCCGAGCGTCAGCTTGCCGTCGAGATGGACGTTCTCGCCAGCGATCGGCGTATAGCCGTTGTACTGCTCGACCAGGCACGAAGCGCGGCGCTCAAACTCGGCGCCGATCTTCTCGCTCCACCAGTCCTTGAGGTTGCCCTGCGCGTCGAAGCGGCGGCCTTCGTCGTCGAAGCCGTGCGTGATCTCGTGGCCCATGACCATGCCGATGCCGCCGTAGTTCGCCGCCCGCAGCGCCCCGCGCTGGAACATCGGCGGCTGCAGGATGCCCGCCGGAAAGACGATCTCGTTGAGCAGCGGCTCGTAGTAGGCATTCACCATCGGCGCGGTCATGCCCCACTCGGTGCGATCGAGCGGCTTGCCGATCTTCGATAGGTCGCGACGGCTCTCGAACACCGACGCCGCGATGGCGTTCTTGAGGTACGAGTCCGGCACGATGGAAAGCGCGCTGTAGTCGCGCGCCTTGTCGGGGTAGCCGATCTTGTTGGTGATGGCCTTGAGCTTGGTCTGCGCCGCGGCCCGCGTCGGCTCGTCCATCCAGGGCAGGCTGGCGATGTCTTTTTCCATCGCCGCTTCGATGTTGACGATCAGCTCCTGCGCTTGCGCCTTGCCGTCGGCGCCGAACGTCTTCTGAACAAAGGCCATGGCCAGCGACTCGCCCAGCGCACCGTCGGTGGCCGTCACACAGCGCTTCCAGCGCGGCAGGATCTGCGCTGTGCCGGTCAGCCGCTGTGAATAGAACTTGAAGTGCTCATCGACAAACGCCTTGCTCAGCCGACCGGCGACGCTGTGCACCAGGTGCCAGCGCAGATACGCCTTAATCGTCTCGATCGGCGTCTCGCTCAGCGCCTTGTTGAGGCCTTGGAGGAAGCCGGGGACAAGAACGTTGATCTCGCGCAGACCACCAAAGCCGAGATACGTCAGGTAGGCCTGCCAGGGAAAGCGCGGCGCCAGCTTGATCGTCCCGTCGAGCTCTAGCCGGTTGTAGAGCTTGCGCGGATCGCGGCGATCGATGCGCGACATCGATGCGGCGGCGAGCTGCTTTTCCAGCCCGTAGGTAGCGGCCGCCTGCGCCTTGGCCTGCGCTGCGGGCAGACCGGCCAGGGTCAGCATGCGCTCGATGTGCGCCTGATATTCCTTCTGCGTCTCGACCGACTTGGGGTCGGTCTTGAGGTAGTAGTCGCGATCCGGTAAGCCCAGGCCGCCCTGATCCAGCGCACCGATGACCCGCGTCGCGTCCTTGAAGTCCTGCATCGAGCTGATGCTGAACAGCGGGTGGCCAAAGCCCAGGTGCTGACGGGCCAGCTCGCGGGCGACGTCGTCGAGGGTCTTGAGGGCATCGATGGGCTTTAGCTGCTCGGCAAGCTCGGCCTGCGCCGTTTTTTCGATGCGCTCTTCGTTCATGCAGGCGCCGTAGTAGTCGGCCAGCTTTTTGCTATCGGGAACCGCTGCGCCACCCGCCTGGGCACTATCGCCCTTTTCGAGGAGCTCGCGCAGGGTGGTCTGGTTGCGCTCGGCCATCTCGGCGAAGCCGCGGCTCCAAGCGGGGCGGTCGGCCGGGATCTCGGTCTTGCTGAGCCAGCCACCGCAGGCGTAGCGGAAGAAGTCGTCGCAGGGCTTGACGTTGCGGTCGATGATGCTGGCGTCGATGCCCAGGCTGGGAGGGGGCTCGCCCTTGCCCGGCTTGCCCGGCTTGCCGGCCTTGCCAGGCGCTGCATCCAGTGCAGCCACCGGCGGCAGCATGCCCAACACCAGGCCCAGGCTCAGCGCGCTCGGGACCGAGACAAAGATCCAGCGTCGGGAGACGTTCGGACGGCGACTTGCGCCCGCAGAAGAACAGGAGACAGACGAGGGAGAACAGTCAGGTGCGGTTGACATCCGCGGCTTATATCACAGCCCCAAACCGCGCAGACAGCCAGCCCGTAGGCCAGGCGCGCCCCGCGTTTTAGCGTCGAGGCGCGTGATATGATGACCGCGGAGCTCTCTCTGTGCCGGCGCCCACCCCACCCCGTTTCCATATCGATGCAGTGCGCGAGGACGTCCTCGCCGTGCGCCCCTTTTCGAGCAGCCGCTGGCTGGCCGATAGCTGGGCCGCCCCCGAGGCCTTCCTGCAGGCTCTGCTCGACTACAACGCGACCTTGTACGCACCGCACGGCAAGAGCGGAGCGACGGGCTATGACTTCTACCATGACGCGATCCTGCGCTTTGCCGGCAGTGAGCGCGTCGCGCTGCGCATGCTGCAGACCCTGCGCGACGGTGAACGCCTGGTGCGGACTCTGAGCTATGCCGAGCTGCACAGCCGTGCTTCGACGCTAGCGACAACGCTGCGCGAGTCGGGCCTGAAAGCTGGCGATGCGCTGTGCATCCTCTTGCCCCCGGGTGAGGGGCTTTTCGTCACGCTGTTCGCCGCCCTGCGCATCGGGGTGACGGTCAGCGTTCTCATGCCGCGCGGTGAGCGCTACGTGGCGAGCCGACTTCTCGCTCTGGCACCGGCCTGCATCGTCACTGAGCGCCTCTACGCCCGGCTGTGCCCGCAGGCCCTGCCGCCGCCGCACATCCTGGGCAGCCGAGACCGCGAAGAGGAGCCGCTGCGCCGTGCCCTGCCCGACGATCGCACGCACACCTATGGCCCGGCAGCCCCGGTCTTTGCCGTCTGCTCGCCGCTGCGTGATCCGACCGAAGCCGTCACGCTGATCGACGCACAGCAGGCCTACGGAAGAGCGCTGCGCGATGCGCTCTGCGTGCTCTCGCTGAAGCCAGGCGATGGCTTGTGCGCGCCGCTGCCCGACTACGATCCGGCGCAGTACTACCCCAGCCTGATCCTTTCGGCCTTGCTCGCCGGGGCCACCTTCGTCGTCTGCGACAGCGAGTCGCTGGGCAAAGATCCCACGCTGCTTGGACGCCTGGGCATCACCTGCCTGGGCATTGGTCGCGGCCTGCGCGATACGCTGCGCAAGCTGCCAGTCGGGGCCTGCGCGCCACTTTCCCGTCTGCACGTCTGGTTCCGCGACGTGCTGGAACCGGTGGACGTCGCAGCCTGGCGTGATCTCGATCAGCGCTGCAGCCTGGCGCAGGTACCGCGCTTTAACTGGGTGTACGAAGCGGCGCACGGCGGGGCGCTGTTGGTCTCGGCGCGTTATAAGGGCGATGCCAGCCTGCTCGTCTGGCCCGCCGCCGGCTGCGCCTGGAAGCTGTCGCCCGTCGACGTCATGGGCAGCAGTCAAGGCGCTCCGGGACAGCACGGCGCCTTCCTTCCCGCTGGATGGAAGAAACCGCAGGCCTTCCTGATCTTGCTCAAGGCGCAGAGCAGCAGCGGCGATGGCTATCTGATCGGCGGAACCCTAACGCCGCGCCGCAGCGGACAGGTCTATCCCCAGGCCGAAGTCGCCGCGGTAGTGTCCGAGCTTCCCGCCGTGCTCGGCGTCTCGTATCTGGTCCTGCCCGAGGGAAGCGAGCCGCTGCGCTTCACCTTCATCCTGCTGGTCTTTACCGGCCAGAACCGAATCGACAGCGGTCTGCGCGGCGCCATCGAGCGTCAGATCAGCTTCGCCATGGGGGGCGAGTTTCAGCCCGATCACGTCGAGCTGTACCCGCTGTTCCCGCGCCGTCTGGGGCCGGCGGAAAAGCCGCTGGCCGAGCGGCCCCTCGATCACGCCTGGTGCCGCACGAACTATCTCATCGGCGCCCTGTCTCAGAAGCTTTCGCGTCGCAGCCAGCAGCTTCTCGGCGAGCTTCGGCAGGCCTGCCTGCAGCTTCCGACGGCGCCGCACGCCTCGGGGACGACGCCCAAGCCGGGGGCGCTGGAGTCCTAAGCAATGCCTAGCAGCCGAGGTCCGACAGGGCCCCGACGGGAGTAAAGCATGGGTGTCCTAGTCACAATGGGTGCGATGACGATGTGCAGCTTCGGCGTAGCGCCGTGCTCACTGATAGTGCTGCCGGCGAACAAGGTCCTCGTCGATATGCCGGCCGCCAACATCATGGACAACAAGCCCATCGCCAACTTTCCAACGTTTGGCATGTGTTCTTCGCTGGCCAATCCAACGGTCGCCTCAGCGACGGCAGCAGCGCTGGGGGTGCTGACACCGATGCCCTGCGTTCCTGCCACCGCGGCGCCGTGGATCCCGACGGCTCCGACGGTGCTGATTGGCAACATGCCGGTCGTCGACAACGGCAGCACCGTGATGTGCAGCTATGGCGGCTGCATCACCGTCACTTACCCCGGGCAAGTAAAGGTCATGGTCGGATGAGCACTCCCGCCAACGTTGATTTCCCACCGCTAAACCCCGACTGGCTGCTTGCGCCCCTGCCCGCCCGCGACGCCAGCGCGCCCGATCTTGATCCGACGGATGGGCGCTTCATGGCCATGCTCGATCTGGTGACCAAGGGTGACTACATCGTCGCTGGTCGCCGCGCCGAGCAAGCCATGCACGAGGGCCTGAGCGACTGGCGGGTGCTGGGCTACTACCTGTTCGGCTACTTCGCCGAGGCTGGCCCGAAAGCCCTGCCGGTGGTCTATCGCATCGTGCAGCAGGCCCTGGGGCCCAGCGCCGAGGCCATCGGTCCGCGCGAGAAGCGCGAGATTCACACCGAAAACACGCTGCAGTGGCTGTTCGCCTCGATGCTGCGCAACGTCGAGCACCACGCCAAGCACAAGGATGCTCGATGGCAGGAGTGGCTCGATGGCAAGAATCGGCCGGCGATCGATGAAGCGCTGGAGCTCTCGACGGTGTTGAGTCCAATCATCGCTCAGAGCTCGGCCAAGTCGCGGGCGGCGCTGCGCTTCTCTAGCTTGGACGGCTGGCTGCGTGGGCTTGAACCGGCCTCGGCGGCGCCGGATGCCCGATCCAAAGAGACCCGGGATGAAGCCCGCGGCGAGCGCAGCCAGAGCGTGTCCGTCGATGTCCCCGGCGACGCCGCGAAGAGCGACGCCAAGCCAGCCGACGACGAGGACGCGCCCCCCAAGAACGAGACGCGAGCCGAGAAGCGCGAGCGACTTCGCCGCGAGCGGGCCGAGAAGCGCAAGCGCGCCGAGGACGCCAAGCGGTACTCACTGAGCCTCGATCTGGGCGACGGCGGCGGGGGCTTTTCAGGGCGACACAGCTCACCGAGTGCCGACCCGGCGGACGATGATCTCGACGAAGATGATCTCGACGACGATGGCGACGACGACGACATCGCCGCTGACGACGACGCTCGGCGCCGCGCTCTGCACGATGAGGACCGGCCGCACGACGACGACGATGAGGTGTCCCACGTCGAAGAAGCCGACGTCGAGCACGAAGACGAGGACCCGCGGAGCCAGGCGGGCAAAGGCGCCCGCGGCTTCCTGGAGGACGATCGCGAGACCAGCGAAGCCAGCGTCCGTCGCCCCCGCGGCCGTCTGCTCCCGGCCGAAGGAACGATGACCCGCATTGGCGGCCAAGCCGTCGAGGCCTCGCCCGAGTGGGCCGGCCTGCTGCATCGCCTGCACGCCTTCGAAGAGCTCCTGCAAGCCGGCGAGTACATGAAGGCCGCCGTCCTGGCCAGCGACATCCAGGCGGCGATCGCCAGCTTCGACCCGGTCCGCTATTTCCCGACGCTGTTCTCCGGCTTCCTAGCCGCCTTTAGCAACCACATGCGCCCGCTTGAGACCTGCTTGAAAGAGAGCGGCTCGGTGCAGTTCAAGGTGCTGCAGAAGCTCTATCAGGTCTCACCCGAAGAGTTCGTGCGCAAGCGCTAGTCACGCCCCCCGCGGTCCCTGCGAGTCAGTCTAGGTGTTCGATCGTAGCCGGCAGGCTAAGCCAGGGATGTTTGCGTACTTCGTAGACCGACACCGTCGGGCGAGGGAAGCTGGGATCGGCAAAGGCACCCACCGGAATGATGCAGAAGCCGGGCAGGTCGGCGGGCAGAAAGTAGACGGTCGCGCCGCAGCTCGGACAGAAGTGAAAGGTGGCGCTGCCGCCGCTGTCAGCGACCCGCACGAAAGTGCTCGACCGCCCCTTAAGCTGTACGCGTCCCAGTGGAAAGCGAGCCTGCGCGCCGAACACGCTGCCGGTCCGCCGCTGACAGGCCAGGCAGTGGCAGATCGAGACTCGCACCGGCTCGCCCTCTACCGTCGCTGAGAGCCCACCGCAAGAACACGCCGCTTGACGCACCATCATGCCCGGCAGCGTAGCGCAGCCGCTGCCCCACTGGCGCCGAATTCCGTGCGCGACGACGCGGTGGGGTCCGGGATCAGTGCAGGGCCGCCGTCTCTTCGAGCTCGCGCCCGGCGGTCTCGGGGAAGCGCGCCAGGATCAGCGCCAGCGCCAGCAGCGGGAAGATCGCCGTCGCAGAAATCGGCCCGCTCCAACCGTAGTGGCCGGCCAGCGCACCGAGGATCCATGGCGAAAGCACCTGCGTCGTCCGCCCAATCAGCATATTGGCCCAGGCCAGTGCGTCGCTGCGCAGGTCGGTCGGAAACAGCTCGGTGGTAAACGCGTTCAGCACCGGCAGCACCGCTGAGATGCCGAAGATGCCGATGGTCAGCGCCGCGGTGATCGCCCCTCGGCTGGTCAGCTGATAGGTCGTCACCGTCGATATCGCCGTCAGGCCAAAGATGATCACCGCGCCCGTCCGCCGGCCAAAGCGATCGAGCAGCCGGCCGGAATACAGAATCAGTGGGATCGAGCCAATCGCCGCGATGGTCACGGTGCCGCCGACCTGTGCGTCGGTCATGCCGCGCTCAGCGAGGGCGTATTCCTTGAAGAAGGCGTGCAGGTTGAACGTGCAGATGTACGTCAGGCCCCAGGCCGCCGCGAGGTAAAGGACGTTGCGGGTCTGGGCCGGCGAGCCGCGGAAGATGCGCAGCAGGCTGGCCTCCGTCGGGGGACCGGCGGCCTGCTGGGCGCGCACCGCCGTGAAGCGCTCGGTCTCGCGCAGGCTGCGACGCACCAGCATCATGATGACAAGGGGCACTGTGCCGACCACGAACACCGTCCGCCAGCCCCACGCCGACTTCAGGAGGAGCGGCACCAGACCGGCGCAGGTAATCGACCCCAGGCTGGCGAAACCTTGGATCAGCCCAATGACAAAGCCGCGCCGCGCCGCCGGAAACTCTTCCGCCGCGTAGACCATCGCCACCGCCCACTCGGCAATTAAGAAGAAGCGCGCCACTAGCTGACACAGGCCAAAGCCGATCGCATTTGGCATCAGGCTGGTCAGAAACGAAGCCAGCGTGTAGCCGACAATGGTCAGGCTCAGCACCGGCTTGCGCCCCCAGACATCGGCTTTGCGGACCAGCAGGAAGGCCAGCACCATGCCGATGTTGGTAAAGCCGATCAGCGCCCCGCCTTCGGCCGGTGACAGCCCCATGTCGCGCCGCAGGTTGGGCAGGATCTGCGTGATGGCTAGGAAGTCGTAGCCCTCGAAAAAGGTCGCGACGCTGAGGAAGAAAAACAGTCGCTTCTGATACGGCGTCCAGGGGGGCGCGGGCCCTCCGGGGGTTGCGCCAGCGGACGAGTCAGAGGATGTGTCAGGCACGTGGCACCTTCGAACATCCTATCAGCCAGCGCCCCACCAGTCTGAGGAGATCACGAGGAGATCAGGGTTCACGGACATCGTCTGCAGTCCGCGCCTGCAGTCCGCGATTGTGCCGTGACGGCGGCCTGCTTTAGCCTTTCGACATGGATCACCGTGATCATCCCTCGACTCCCGCTCCATCTAGCCATCGTCTGCCCGAGGAGGGCGCCGACGCGGCCATTGTCCTCGACCGGCTGCGAGCCCTGCGGCAGAACGATGTCCGCTGGCACGACGGCCGCACGTTCAGCCTCGTGTACCACGTCAGCGACGAGCACACCGATCTGCTGCGCCAAGCGCACGCGCTGTTCTTCAGCGAAAACGCCCTCAACCCCGGCGCCTTCTCTAGCCTGCGTCAGCTCGAAACCCAGGTCATCGCCATGGCCTGCGAGCTTCTGCACGGCGGGCCGCAGGCCGTCGGCAGCATGACCTCGGGCGGCACCGAGAGCATCCTCATGGCCGTCAAGGCCTACCGCGATCGCGCCCGCGCCCTCACCCCCGAGCGCTTCGTCGACGGCCCGCCCGAGATCGTCACCGCCACCACCGTCCATCCCGCCTTCGACAAGGCCGGCCACTACCTGGGTGTGAAGATCATCCACGTCCCCGTCGGTCCCGACTTTCGCATGGACGTCGAAGCGGCACGCTTGGCTATCGGTCCGCGCACCGTGGCCCTCGTCGGCTCAGCCCCGGCCTATCCCCACGGCGTCGTCGATCCCATCGCCGAGCTCAGCGAGCTAGCTCTGGCGCACGGCCTAGGTCTGCACGTCGATGCCTGCGTCGGTGGCTTCTTCCTGCCCTTTGCCCGCGAGCTTGGCTATCCCATCCCGCCGTTTGACTTCAGCGTGCCTGGCGTGACGTCGATCTCCGCCGACCTGCACAAGTACGGCTTCGCGGCCAAGGGCGCCTCGACGATCATGTACCGCGACGGCGACCTGCGGCGCTATCAGTTCTTCGTCTATCCCGACTGGCCGGGCGGCATCATGGCCTCGACGACGATGGCCGGCACCCGACCGGGCGGCCCGATCGCGGCGGCCTGGGCGGCGATGATATCGCTGGGACGCAGCGGCTACCGTCGCCACGCCGACCTGGTCATGCGCACCACGCGGCGCTTCCTCGACGGCATCGCCGCCATTCCGGGACTTCGCGTACTCGGTACGCCTGCCATCGGGGTCTTTGCGTACACGGCCGACGACCTCGAAATCTTCGCCATCGCCGACGCCATGGAGACCCGCGGCTGGCACATCGACCGTCAGCAGCGCCCCGACTGCCTGCACCTCATGATCAACCCCAACCACGCCGCCATCGTCGAGGACTACCTGCGCGATCTCGCCGACTGCGTGGCCTTCGTGCGCGCCCATCCCGAGCTTGGCAGCCAGGGCAACGCGGCGCTCTACGGTCTGCTCGCCCGCCTGCCCGAGCGCGGCCAGGTCAGCGAGCTAGTCCTGCAGCACTTCGACCAGCTCTATCGCCCCAGCTAGTCTCACCCGCCCCCCCTCGCCCGCCGACGCCCCGCCTACGCGTTTGATGACAGGGCCCATAGATTTGACTACGCTGCGCCGCATGCGTGGACGAAGCCCGTCTCGTAGTCTCCCTTTTAGAAGTCATTTTTTCGTCGCTGGCCTGGCCCTAAGCCTGACCAGCTTGCTGGCCGCTTGTCCCCGGCCCAGTGACGATCTGCCGACTGCGGATCTGGGGCTTGCCCCGGCGCAGCCGCCCGACAAGCCGCCGCTCATCAAAGGCGGCAAGTTCGCTGACTGCACTCCCGCCGGGTACTCCGACGTCGTCTGCGACACCGGTCTGCGCTGCGGCATGGTGCAGGTCGGCGAAGCCGGCTCCGTGGGAACGCTGACCCAGTGCGTGCCGGTCGTCGATAAGCCGCTGGGGCTCAACGAGGCCTGCGCCTTCGATCAAGATGGCGCCCCCCCGACCGGCGGCACCATGCGACGCTACGACCGCTGCGGCCAGGGCCTAGGCTGCGTCGCCACCGAGAGCGGTCCCCTGCGCTGCCGCAAGCTCTGTGAGCGCGGCCGGCGCGGCGACTGCAAAGATCAGCTCTGCGTCCTTTACACCCAAGTCAGCGGCATCAGCTACTGCGCGGCCCCCGATCGCTGCAAGCCCGTCAGCCCCCAGACCGGCTGCGGCAAAGACATGAGCGGCAAGCAGCTTAGCTGCTACGTCCTCGCCGACGACAAGAGCGGCGGCACCTTCTGCATGGGACGCCAGCCCTTTGGCGACAGCAGCGGCGCGATCGATGCCCTGTGCGAGCGCTCGGCCAACTGCGACCCCGGCCTGGCCTGCACCCTGCGCTCCGGCCGCGAGTCGGTCTGCCGCCCCTACTGCGATCTGCCGACCGTCCCCGATGGCGGCACTCCTCCGGACATGGCTGGCGGCGTGCCCTGCGACGGGGACCATGGAACCTGCCACGCCATCTCGGGCTATGAACAAGTCGGCCGCTGCTACTGATCCGGATACTCATCCGGCCCCATCCCCACCAGCCGAGACACCCGCCGCCGCGACGAAGACTCGCATCCTCGTCGCGCTGCTGCTTGTGTACGTCATCTGGTCGTCGACCTATCTGGCCATCCGCATCGCCGTGCGGCACTTTCCGCCGTTCCAGATGGCAGGCGGGCGCTTCGTCGTCGCGGGTCTGCTCTTAGCGTTGTGGCTGCGCCTGCGCGGTGATCCGCTGCCGACCGGCCGACAGTGGCTGGCGTCGATCCCCGGTGGCGTGCTGCTGTTCCTCGCCGGCAACGGCATCGTGTCCATCGCTTCGCAGACGGTGTCATCAGCCGTTGTGGCCGTGATGTCGGCAACCACGCCGCTGTTTGCCGCACTGATCGAGACGCTGCGCGGCCGCCGCCAGCGCCCCGGCGAGTGGCTGGGCATGGTGTGCGGCATCGTCGGGGTCAGCGTGCTCATGCTGCGATCCGAGCTCCGGGCGCAGCCCGCCACCGCGGCGATGATGCTGCTGGCCCCGATTGGCTGGGCGCTGGGCTCGACCTGGGCCCGCTCGCTGCCCATGCCCCCCGGCCTGATGGGCGCCGCAGCGCAGATGTTCACCGGCGGTGTCGCCATGCTGGTCGTGGCCATCCTGCGCGGCGAGCCGCTCCTCGTCAGCTTCCCCCTGCTCGAAACGGTGTCGGTGATCTATCTCGTCATCTTCGGCTCGCTCATCGGCTTTTCCGCCTACACCTATCTGCTGCGACATACCCGCCCCGCCGTCGCCATGAGCTACGCCTACGTCAATCCCGTGCTCGCCGCCTTCATCGCCGCCGTCTGCGGCGACGGCCAAGTCACGCTAGCCACCGTCATCGCCACCGTCCTCATCGCCGCCTCCGTCGCCAGCGTCATCACCGCCAACCGCCCCCCCACCAAGCCCCGCTCTTAGCCCCCCCGACTAACCCATCTCCGTATTCCCCAAAGAAGCCAGTAAGGCTGGGGCCGCAGCGGATCTCATTTTTTCGACGCCCCGGCGAAAAAGGAGGCCGCGTCCGCGGGGCCCCCAGCCGTGCAGCAAAGTCACGCCGAGGTCATTCGCAGCTGAATATGTAAACGCCTGCTCAAACCCGCAGCGCACCGCGGAACCCGCGAGCCGCGTAGTACGACGAAGCCCCGTTGTGATAGACGAAAACCTTGTCATAGCGACGGTCGCAGAACAGCGCCCCGCCCAGCCCGCGCACCTCCGCCGGCGTCTTTACCCAGCTCGATGTCTTGGCGTCGAACTCGCCCAGCTGCTGCAGCTTGCGATACTGCTCCTCGGTCAGAAGCTCGATCCCGAGGGCCATCGCCAGGTCAGCCGCCGTACCGGCCGGCTTGTGCTCCTTACGCGAATCCAGGCCTTGCCGGTCGTAGCAGAGGCTGCGCCGCCCCTCCGGGCTCTCCGCTGAGCAGTCGCAAAACAAGAGCTCTCCGGTTCGCGGATCGTGGTCGATGACGTCGGGCTCACCGCCGGTCTGCTCCATCCCCTGCAGCGCTGCCAGCTTGTCGGGATGCGCTTCCAGGCGGGCCTGCACCGTGCTCCAGGCCAGCCCGCGATGCCGCGCCGGATTTTGCTCGAAGCGCGCCTTGAGTCCTCGCAAGAGCGCCCCGGCATCCGCCGCCGACAGCACGTTTCCGCTCATACCCGTCTCACCAGCTCCCGTTTTGCCCGCTGCTCCCTTGCCTGCTGCTTTCTTGCCTGCTCCTTGGCTACCCATGCTGCGCTCTCTCCCTTTTCGTCTGAGGTTGGCACGGGCGGACGATCGTCCGATTGGCGCAGTGGAGAGCTGCCCTCCGTCGTAAAGAGGCCCAGTCCCCAGCGCTGACTGTCCCGCGGCCTCGGCTGCGTAGCGCGCCCATCGCAGGCCGTCAAGCAAGCCCAGCCAGAGGCGACATGCTACCCGCGGGCCAGCCGTGACCAGATCAGCAGGGTAAGCGATACAACAATAGGATAAAACATTAGCGCAATCTGCACCGCATGCTCTTGCCAAATCAATGCTGCAATTCCCCCTGCAGCACTAATTGCAGCGATAATCCATCCCTGGCGAAAGAACTGATACACACTTAAGCTAATTACAAAGCTAATCGAGAGGAGATCGAAGGGCACCTCTTGCTGCAGCGTGAGACCGATTCGCACCCCGGCCCAGCGCATGGTGACGGCGCAGCCGAGGGCGCAGACATAGGTGGCAATGATGCCCCGATGAAACGAGTTACTCGCCAGCTGCCGCCGCAAAAGAATGGCGGCACCGAGCATTGCCATAAAAAGACCCGTACCTGCGATTGCCGTACTCTGCAACGTCAAGGTCCCAGAGTGCCGCAGCGCGCGGGTGAATATCATCATAGCGATGACCCCGATGAGCACGACCCGGGAAAATCCGCGCCGCAGCCGGGGGGCGGCCTGTGGACTGTGGTGAGGATCGAAGTCGAGCTCACGCAAGAGCTCGGCCATCGAGGGAAAGCGCTTGGCAGGCTCGACCGCGAGCCCGCGCTGCAGCGCCGCAAAAATCGACACTGGGATCTCGCTGCCGTCGGCGCCTAACAAGCCGCCCTGGGCCGGGGTCCGAACCCGTCCAGCGACAACGTTGGCCGCCAGCTGAGCCAGCGAGTCGCCCGAAAACGGCAGCTGCCCATAGAGCGCCTCGTACAGCGCCACGCAGAAGCTGAACTGGTCGCTGCGCCCATCCGCCGCGCCGCCCGCATACTGTTCCGGCGCCATATAGGCCGGCGTCCCCACCAGCTGACCGGCCATCGAAAGCGGAGACGAAAGCAGGCTGCCGACCGGCACCTCCGCCGCACCGCCCGCAGACGGTCCCCCCGTCGAAGTCGCTGAAGCCACTAAAGACGCCAAAGACACAGCAGTTGGTGCCCCCGTCGTCGCCCGCTGCCCCACGGCGGCCCCACCCGGCACGCCCCCCAAGAGCTCAGCCCGCGCCAGCCCAAAGTCCGCGACCCGCGGTCGCCCGTCTCGACCGATGAGCACGTTGTCCGGCTTGAAATCACGATGCACCAGGCCAGCCTGATGCGCGGCGAGCAGGCCGTGCCCAGCGGCGCGGTAGATGGCGAGGAGGTCGGCGGTGCGCGGGCGCTGGCGCTGGTAGGCGGCCAGGGTCTGACCGTCGATGAATTCCATGGCGATGAAGAGCTCACCCTCGGCCTCGCTGACGCCGTAGACGTGGACGACGTTGGGATGCGAGACGCGGGCCATGGCCTGGGCTTCGCGGAGGATGCGGCTGCGCTGCTCACCGTCGCCGACCTGGCTGCGGTGCAGCACCTTGAGGGCGACTTTGCGATCCAGCTCTTCGTCATAGGCGGCGTAAACCCGCCCCATCCCCCCTTCGCCCAGCGGACGCAGCACGACGAAGCGCCCAAGGCGGCGCAGCGCCGAGAGCGTGACCTTGCTCTCCTCGCCCCCCACCCCCGCTGCGGCCTGCGACGAGGCGGCTAGGGTGTCGAGCAGGCCGGAATCACTTGCGGAGCCCGACCCGGCCGGGGACTGGATGGTCCGGGCCAGCATCAGCTCATCCATCGCCGGGGGATCTGGCCGAGCGGGCTCACTCATCGACGTCCCCGATCGTACCCCAGCTTCACCCAGCGCAAGCGGGCGTTGCACGGCGCGGCGCAGGCAGGCGCAAATGCCCCCAACTCCCCCCGGCTTTTCGATATGCTGAGACTGAGTCTTTGGTGTCTTCGCTCACCCCCCCCGTACCTAGTGTCCCACCGCAGGCCGGGCCGCAGCCGCCGGGCCACACCGCAAGGGGCTCGGCAGGTCGGACGGGGCGGCGAGCCGCGCAACAGGCCAGGAGGTTTGGGCGCGTTGGGCTGGGTCTGCTGCTCACCGTCGTGTCGCTCGCTGAGGGCGCGGCGCAGGCAGCCAGCCCGACAGGCGATCGCTGCCAGGCGAATCCGGCCTGCCGCAGCCACTCCGAAAAAGGCGTCGCCTTCTCGGAAAAGAAGCTTTACTCGCTGGCGCTCAATGAATTCCAGGCCGCCTATGACATCGAGCCAGCGCCACTCCTGCTGCTAAACATCGGCCGCAGCCTGCACCGCCTGGAGCGCTATCAAGAGGCCCTCGATCGCTTCAGCAAGTACCGCAAGTCGGTGGCGCAGATCGACGCCGAGACCGAGCAGACGCTGCGCCGCTACGAGATCGAGTCGCTGACCGCCCTGAGCATGGCCAATCAGCCAGAGCCGCCCCCGGCCCCGCTGATCGTCGAGCCGGATCGCTGGCCGCCTAAGCTCACCCTCGCGCTGTTCGGCATCGGGGCGGGCATGCTGGCGATCGGCATCGGCCTCGGTGCGGGAGCGGTCAGCGCAGCTTCCGATCTCAGCGCACCATCGAACAACTTCCGTCCCTTCAGCACGCTGGAGCAGAGCATCGAGCGACGTGGCATCCAGCTTGAGCGAGCCGGCCAGGCCGTCGATATCCTCGGCCTGATCACGCTGGGCGGGGCGGGCGCCTCGCTAGCCACCTGGTTCCTGCTTCGGCCAGGAAAATCCTCGGTCGCGAGCAGCGGACGTCACTGGGCCAGGCTCCGCCCGTCGACTGCGCCGAGCGCTGACTCGGCAGTCCGCTTGGGAGGCTTTTGATGCACCCCATTCTTCGCAACGCGCGAGCCTGGCTAGGCCTTGGCGGGATCGCGCTGTGGGCCGCCGCTATGGCGAGCTGCTTCAGCCCCAGCTACTCGCAGGCCATCTACATGTGCGAAGGCACGAGCTGCCCAAGCGGCCTGTTCTGCAACGTGGATCGTTTCTGCGTCGATCAGGGGGCGGCGGGCTGCTCCACGGGCGGCATCCAGGCAGGCGACAACCTCTTCCTTTGCCCCGGCAAGAACAACCGCTGTGCGACCGGGTTTACCATCTGCCCGATGACGCCCAACGGCTTGGCCTGCCCGCCTCCCATGACCGGCACCACGGCCCCGCCGCCTTGCTTTGTCTGCTGTCCCGGCAGCCCGGTGGTGGACATGGACGTCCCGCGAGGCTAGGTCAGCGATAACGCCTCCACGCTCGACGACCGCGCCGCGCCCGCAGTGAAAAAACCTTCCTGGGGTTGATTCTGCAAAGGCTCAGTTCATTGCGAATTTTTGCGACACTTAAAAATCAACATAAAATATGCTAATAATCAACAAAGCGTCTCTCGCCTATTTATGTTCGATTATTTTGCATCACAGCGCCTAAGCGAGCCCCACGATCTCAGCGATGCCCAGGCGACGGCGGCCGGCTTGCGCCGCGGACTGCAGAGGGGCGGCCAGTCGGCCAATCCCGAAGCGGCCAGCTAGCTGCGCATCCAGCTGACGGAGCACCTGCGCCGCGCCCCACAGTGCCCAGGGCCGAGCGATCGGGAACGAGGCCGCGTAGCGAAACAGGTGCTGCAGGGCCTGTCGCACCCGCTCCCGCGAGCGCGATTCGAGCGCCGTTCCCCGCTGGTGCCGCCACAGACCCACGCTCGTCGAAAGCGCCGCGGTGTAGCCGATACGGAAGGCGGCAGCGGGGGCGATGCCGCGCGCCATGGCCGACAGGGCCCGCTCTAGCTCGCGCTCGGCCGTCGCAAGGTCGCCGTGCTGCAGCGCGATCAGCGCATAGGCAGCCCACAGCGTCATGCGGTGAGCGCGACTCGCAGTCGCTTCGCCGGGCAGCAGGGTGACCGCCTCGCCCATCACGCGATACCCGAGCTCGGTGTGGCCCAGCTGAAGCTGCAGCCAGGCCCGCCAGCCACGGGCTGAGCCCAGAAACTGCGCATTGCCCAACTCACGCCCCAGCTGTTCGCAGCGCTCCGCGGCGGCCTGCATCCGATCCCAGGTCTGAAGCTCGCAGTACAGCGCGCACAGCATGTTGCAGGCCAGCCCCTCGCGGATGCGATCGCCAGTCTCGCGCCCTTTTGCCTCTAGGCACAGAAAGCCTTGTTCGGCGTCGAGCCAGCGCCCCTGCGACAGCGCCACCAGGCCAGAAAAGGCCAGGTGCGCCACCACCGGCGAGCGCACGACGTCCGCTCGGCGAGCCAGCACATCGGCGCGATCCAGGAAGTAGCTCTGCAGCGGGCGCGCCGCGAACAGCGACGCGGTGTAGCCCAGCGCCGACAGATAGCTGATCTGATAGCGGACATCGCCCAGCTCCTCGGCCGCGTGCAGGCCGCAGAGCGCGACGTAGAGCGCGACATCCAAGCTGCCGCGTGCGACGTAGAGCGAGTCCCCGGTGTTGGTCAGGATGTTGAGCTGCTCTTGCTTGAGCGCCCGCCCCTCCGTCGTGGGCAACCGGCGGACACCGTACAGACGATGGCGCACCTCGGTCCAGGTCTCGGCGAGGATGGCCGACAGGCGACCGCTGCGGGTCCGCGGAATCGGGTTTCCCACCAGCGCCATGGCCCGATGCACCGTCTGCAGACAGGCATCGTTGCGCCCCAGGCCGTGTTCGGCTCGCGCCAAGCGACGCAGCGTCCCGGCCCGCTGCACAGCCGGCATCGCGAGCTGTTCTTCAAGCACCGCCGCCCGCCCTAGCTGCTCTGCCGCTTGATTCAAGACGCCGCGACGCAGCGCGAGCTGACCGGCACGGGCCAGGAACTGCGCGGCTTGCCGTGGCAGACCGCCGCGATCGCAGTGGAAGCCGATGCGGGCTGCCTGCTCGTCGGAGTCGGCATAGACCCGGCGCAGGCTGGCGGCAATGCGGGCATGGCAGGCGGTGCGGGCCGCCTCATCGAGCTCCGCGATCAGGCCCTCGCGCAGCTTGGCGTGGACGAAGCGCCACTCATCGGCGCTGACCTCCAAGACGACGGCATCGGCGCAGGTCTGCAGCCACGGCGAGAGCTGCGGTTCAAGATCGGCGAGCAGCGCCAGATCCAGCTCGTGCCCGGCCACGGCCGAAAGCTGAAGGAGCGACCGCGCTGAAGGGGGCACCTGGCTCAAGCGACGTCGCACCACCGCGCGGATGCCACCGGGCAGAATGTGCTGCGGCAGCGTGCGCCCACCGACTGCATCCAGCCCCCCCGCCTCTTCAGCCAGGGCGCGCACCGTCTCCACAACGAAGAAGGCATTGCCCTCGGTCTGCTGCTGCAGGAAAGACATGAGTTCGGGACGCAGCGCCGCCTCGCCGAGCATCGACTCGCCGAGCTCGGCCACCTCGACGGCAGAGAGCCGTGGCAGCGCGATCACTTGGGCGCTGGGCAGCTGCTGCGACAGCTCACGCCGCTCGTCGTTGCGATAGGAACCGACGACCAGGATCGAGGTGCCAGAGAGCCGCGGCAGGAGGCTCGCCAAGAGCTCAAGTCCGTCGGGGGCCAGCCAGTGCAGATCTTCCAAGATCAGCAAGAGCGGCCCCGGAGCCTGCAGGACCAGCGCTTCTAGCGTCTCGAAAAGTTCCTGGCGCGGGGCCTGACCGCTGGCGCCTGGAGACGGAGGGGGACGGCCTTCGGGGAGTTCCAGCACGCGATCCAGATCGGGCACGAGCCGAGTCAGGACCGCCACATCTGCTTCCGACAGCGGCACGGTTAGCGCCAGCGCACGAACCACGTCAGCGAAAATGGCCAAGCCGTGTCTCGGCTCCTGCGTCGCTTGGCCGCGCAGCACCCGCATCCCTTCAACCAGGGCGTGAGTGCGCAGCTCGTCGAGCAGCCGCGACTTGCCGACCCCGCTTTCGCCGCCCACCAGCCAGGCCGAGCCCCGCCCATCACATGCCGCATCGGCAGCCACCGTGAGCCGCCCCAGCTCGGCGCGGCGACCGACGAAGCGCGCCGCAAGCAAGAAGCTATCGCGCACCTGGGCCGGCTCCGCCTCGCCCGCGAGGCCCGCAAGCTGCAGCACCGTTTGCCCAACCGCCTCGGCGCTCTCGGGTCGCGCGCTCGGCTCCTTGGCCAGCAGGGCACCAACCAAGCGCTGCAGCCCGGGCCACGCCGCAAGCGGCGCGAGATCCACCGCCTGCTCCAGGATCGCCGTCAGCAAGCCCTCGCGATCCGACTGCCCGGCCGCCTCGGCAAACGGTGGTCGCCCGGCGAACAGCTCATAGAGCATCACACCAACCGCATACAGATCCGCACCAATGCCCGCCGCCTCCCCACGCAGAAGCTCCGGCGCCATGTAGTGCAGCGTGCCCATCAGCTCGTCGCCACCGACGGCGCTGTTACGAGCAATGGCCAGCCCAAAGTCCAACACCTTGGCCTGCATCCCCTCCTCCCCCCGCTGACACACCAACACATTCCGCTGCTTCAGGTCGCGATGCAGGATGCCGCGGCGGTGCAGGTAGTGGAGGGCGAGGAGGACTTGGTGGATCAGGCGGAGCTTGCCGGGGACATCGCAGCGGCTGGCGGCTTCCTTCAGGTCGACGGCCTGTTCGAGGAGCTCCATGGTGAAGAACGGCCGGCCCTCGCTGTCGAAGCCGTAGTCGAGGACGCTGATGATGTGGGGATGTCGCAGGCTGGCCAGGGTTCGGAACTCTTGCGCCAGCAGGAGCCGCAGCGCGGACTCGGGGATCGCCGACATCTCCGACGAGACGGAGGGCGAAAGAGCCACCGTCAACAGGGCCGTCGGCACCTCGCGCAGGCGAGCCATGGTGCGGGTCAGCGAGTCGGTCGAGGGGCCGGCATCGCTGATCCCCGAGGCTGCCAAACGAACTCGCTTGAGTGCAACGCACTGGCCGGTGAGCCGATCGCGCGCCCGCCGAACCTCGCCCATTCCCCCTTCGCCAAGCGGCTCCATGAGCTCGTAACGCTGGGCCAAGAGGGCTGGCTGCAGGGACTGCATCTTATCGATGATACCCGCAGCCCCCTCCGCGATGGGGCTGTACTTCCCCGTCGCTGGCTACGGGAGCTAAAGCTGCACGCGCTCTTCTTCGAAGACGGTCAGCCCGATCTGATCGAGGTACCACATCGCGCCGATCAGCAGGGCCCGCTTGTCGTCGACGAACGAGGGTTTCTTGCCTTCGAACAGATGGCCGGCGAACTGGAAGCCCCAACCGACGGTAAACAGGCCAGCCGCCAGCGGCAGCCCAACCAGCGTCGCAGCGACGGGGATGCTGGACAAAATGAGCGGGATGCCAACGCGATGCAGCCGCTTGTTCATCGGGTGCTGGTGATCAAGGCGATACTGCGCGAACAGTCGCGACCAGTCTTCATTGAGCTGAATCTTGCGCATGATTCCCTTCCCCCGATGCCGGATCCCCAGCCGCCTGGCCCCGGGCTTCGCGGGCAGCGCGCCGGGCAGCCTTGGCTTGCAGACGAGTCTGCTCGGCCTGCATGGCATCGCGAGCCGCACGAGTGCCGAGCATGTAGCCGATGACAATGCCGAACATCAGCATCGCCGGAATGTAGATGACATGGGCCGCGGTCGGCATCGGTCCCTGCTACTTGGTCCCGCCCTGGGCTTGCTTGACGCGCTCGCGAAGCTCGGCCAGCTCACCTTCTAGCTGGCTGGTGCGACGCAGTGTCCAGACGACAAAGCCAAAGACCGCCAGCCAGATAAAGCCGTAGGCGGCGCCAACGAGCGGCCCCGCGGGCAGGCCTTCCTCGACGTTCTTCATGTTCGCCGGGCGGCTGTCGGGGATGAAGCCATCCTTGTCGGGAACGGGGGCGCTGGCCGCTGGCGCAGTCGGGGGCGGCGGTGGTGCCTTGTCGGCCAGGCTCAGAGCCGGCGCAGCGAGGCCAAAGAACAGGGCGAGCGACAGAGCGCGTGCGAGCGCAGTTTTTTTCAGGGTGAGTGTTGGCATCGGAAGTCTCGGCTAGTCGTCGAGGAGGCCCGCCTCATCGGCGTCCAGATACAGGGTGTTGAGCTGCTTGCGCGCCCGCTCAAGCCGGCGGCGCATGCTGAGCAAGACGAAGAACAGCGTCGAAAAGAGCAGCATCGACAGCCAGAAAGCCGGCCGCATGCCGCGGTCAAGCGTCGGCACGACACTGGTCTTGGGATGAATCGTTCGCCAGATCGACACCGAGATGTAGATCAGCGGCACATCGGCGGCCCCGAACAGCGCCAGACCCGCCGCCAGCCGCGACGAACCAGGACCGCCGTAGCGACGCACGAAAAGGTACGCGACAAAGATGATCCACAGCAGGGCCGTGGTGGTCAGGCGAACATCCCACTGCCAGAACACGCCCCAGGCCTTGCGCGCCCACAGCGGTCCCGAGACGATGGCGCACAGGCCAAAGATCACCGCGAGCTCAGCCGCCGACACCGCGATCTCGTCGGCCTTCTCTGACCCACGCGAGAGATACAGCGCACTCGCCGCCCCCGAGGTCAACGCGCCGAGCATTGCCAGCCAGGCGACGGGGACGTGGAAGTAAAAGATGCGCTGTACAAAACCCATCGTCGGCTCGGTCGGCGCCGACAGGATGAGCTGGGGCACATAGGCGTACCCGACAGCGAGGATCACACAGACCGCCAGCAGCCCGAGGGGCAAGGCGGCGGGATGGGAAGATTTGGTGGGTGGACTCATGGGTAGCTCAGCTTCGTTGCCGGCCGGTCGCCGGGTTAAACAGGGGAATCCTAGTCGTTGCTGGTGAGCGGCTCAAACAGCCACAGCCCGCAGGTGATCGACAGCACATCGAAGGCCAGAAGGAAGCGCAGCCAGCGGGCGGCATCGATCAGGCTCTCTGGGGTTCCGTACAGAATATCGTAGGTGCCGCGGGCCCCGGCCAGAAGTACCGGTACCGACAGCGGATAAACCAAAAGCGGCAGCAAGAGCTCGCGTCCCCGGGCGCGTCCCAGCGAAGCGGAAAACAGCGAAGCCACCGCCGTAAAGCCCAGGATGCCCAAGAGCAGCAGCAAGAGCAGCTGCCCCAGGGCCGCCGCGCTGCTGATCTGCATGCCAAAGAGCAAGAGCAGCCCGGGGACCACGACCACCACCACGAGGGACATTAGCAGGGCCATGGATAACAACTTCGATAAGTAAATGGCGGCGCGCGACAGTGGTGAAAGCAGGAGACCGCGTAGGGTGTCGGCCTCGCGCTCCCGTTCGAAGCTGCGACTGATGCCGACGAGCCCCGCGAGAGCCAAGGCCACCCAGAGCACCCCGGCCATCACCTCGACGGTCGGCGGCGAGCCGCCCAGGAAGGCGAAGGAGAACAAGAGCACGATGATGGCGGCGAAGAGCATGGTGGCGTAGACCAGCTCACCGGCCCGCAGCTCGACGCGGACGTCTTTGTGCAGGAGCAGCAGCACCTGACGGAAGAAGCGCATCGGCCTTAGGCCCCTCTCGTCGCAGGCATGGCCTCAGCAGGGCCTTCTTTGGTGCCGCGGGCTGGCCGGGCAGAGACGCGCCGATACAGGCCCAGCAGGCTGTCGCCAGTGGCCGTCCCAAAGCCCACTTCTTCGCAGGCACCGACCCGACCGCGACACAGCACCACCACCTGATCGCAGAGCGGCGCCACCGTCGCCAGGTCGTGCGTAACCACCAGGATGAGGGCCCCCCGCGCCCGCTCGCCGACGATCAGACTAGACAGCAGGGCGACGCCGGCGGGGTCGAGCCCAGTGTAGGGCTCGTCGAGCAGAATCAGCGATGGCTGATGCAGCAGGGTGCGAGCAATCGCCAAGCGCTGCAGCATGCCACGTGACAGCGTCCGGGACGGGCGGTCGGCGGCGCGCTCTAGGCCCACGGCGTGCAACCAGTGCTCAATGGGGTCGGCGGAATGGAAACCCGCTGCCCCTGGCTCGGCGCCGGAGGGCGACAGCGGCAGCTCGTAGAGCTGACTGAACAGGCGCAGGTTTTCGCGCGGGGAGAGCTCGGCGTAGCAGCGCGGCTCGTGCGAAAGCACACCGAGACAGCGACGGAAGCTGGTGTCATCCAGCGCCGCGAGCGGCTGATCGTCGATCAGCACCTGCCCCCGACTTGGCTTCTGCATGCCCGCCAGAATCGACAGCAGCGTCGATTTGCCGGCGCCATTTTCGCCCAGCAGCGCCGTCACCTGCCCCGCCCGCAGCGACAGCGAGACACCAGACAGGGCCCGCTGCCGGCCGTAGTCGCGGTAAAGCTCCTGGGCGGTGATGCGGCCAAACCCCAGCGTTGAGCCTGGGGCCGCGTTGCCCGGCTCAGCCATTGAGCTCATCGATGCGGCGATAGACGTCTTCTAGCTCGCTGCGCACCGCAGTGGCCTCACGGGGAGCCCGCGCCTTGCCGCCCTTGGGCGGAGGCGGAGCGGCCCCGGCTTCGAGGTTGATCAGCTCGTCGAGAAGCCCCTCGCGCTGGGCCAGCAGGCGCTGTCGCAGCTTCTCGGTCGCCGCATCGTCCTCGCCACGGCGATAAATGGCCAGGTAGGCGAAGGCCAAGCCGATGCCGGCTGCGAGGATCACCGCCAGGATGCGCAGCTGATAGAAGTCGGTGGGCAGGCCATTTAGCGACAGCTCGATGCTGCCGCCAACGCCAGGCAGCGTGACGGTGCCGACCACTAGGTCGCGGCCGTTCCACTTGCGATCCTCGCTATCGGTCAGGCCATCGATCTTGAGCTCGGGCAGCTTGACCGCGACGACGCGCAGGCTCTCGGCACGCACCGAGATCTGCTGCTGAAAGCTCAGCGAGCCACGATGCCGTAGCACAAACGCCGCCGAGATCATGGTGTCACCGGGTGGCACCTGGCCTTTCCACAGCAAGACCGGCGGACCGTCCTGACTGGCATCCACCGACAGCTGCGACGGGCCATTGGGGGCCACCTGCGGCGACAGCGCGCCCTTGGCCAGGGGAATGCGCAGGCCGGACGGGCCGGTGTCGACCGGTTGCTCCAGCGAGTTGCGCAGCTGGATGTTCTCGGTCACCTGCACGGTGTCGTCCTGCGGCTCGAAGATCAGGTGCGTGGCCGGCCCCAAGGTGAGCGCGCCGGTATTTTGCGACACGGGGCGCACCGTCATCGCCAGCTGCGAGCCGTGCTCGGCGTTCAGCTGGAAGGGCTGGCTCTGCTGCCGACCGCCCTCGCGCTCGACGAGAACCATGTAGCCGATCTCGCCACCGCTCCGCAGCTCGCTCCACTTGACGCTGCCGTCGTCGGCACTGTTCTGCGTGCCACGCGACTCAACCTTTTCGTCGCTGCGCGACGCGCTTA
Source organism: uncultured Myxococcales bacterium (assembly GCA_937952145.1). GTDB lineage: Bacteria > Myxococcota_A > Polyangia > Palsa-1104 > JAEUJZ01 > JAEUJZ01. The sequence goes on along the minus strand of CALFYE010000310.1, from coordinate 15,397 downwards.
GCAGAGTCACCTTCAAGCCGGGTATCGGCTGTCCGCCTTCGTTGACCAGCTTGACGAGCAGGCTGCCAGGCGGGCTGCTCAGGTCGACGCGGGCCTTGCCGTCGGCGGTGCCGAGCTCTTTCTGCTGATCGGCCGCGCTCTTGGGAAACACCAACATGACCCGGATACCCGGTGCTGGCGCCGCCTGGACGCTGATGGGCTGCGAGGTCAGGGTCGTGCCGTCGATCGTCGCCCGGGCGGTATAGACACCGACGGACAGTTCGCCAAACGTCGCCCGGCCCTCGGCATTGGTCTTTTCACTACGCGCGGCGGCGCCCCCCTCGGGGACCAGCTCGACCGCGGCGTCGACGATGCGATTGCTGAGATCTCCGCGGATGAGTCGCACCGTCACCGTCGCTGGCGGCACTTGTGGATCCGGGCGCGGGATCCCCGACATCTGTGAGGGATCGAGCATGGCCGGCTGCGCGACGGCCGGTTGGACAGCCCAGGGAAGAGTCGCACCCAAAAGACCCAGCGCAGCGGTCACGAGGACGGCGACTCGAACGGCTTTGTTCAACATATCGGGTCTCCATAGTGCCGTGACTGGCCGCACTTGGAAAGCTCTGCGCGCAGCGGAGAACGTCTGAGGCGGCAGCTGGCAAGCCGGCATTTCGGCTACCTATCGTTCCAGCGCACCGCCCGGCGGGTTGCATCGACACGCCCTCCCTCGGGCATCAGCCTGCCGGGGCTTGCTACATTGAGCACCCGCCCGCTCAGCGAGTACGATGTGCGGCGTGAAACGTCGGCATCTGCTTGCAACTCTAGCCGCTGGGCTGTGCCTAGCCTGCACGCAGCAGCGACCGACTGGCCAGCCAAGTGCCCAGGACGCTTACCGTCGTCCACAGCAGCTTGTCGCAGCGCTGGGATTGCATCGCAATGACCACGTGGCTGAGGTCGGAGCCGGCGGCGGCTATCTGACGCGCTATCTGGCAGCGGCAGTTGGGCCGGGCGGACAAGTCGTCGCCACGGACATCGATGATGAAGCCCTGGCAGCCCTAGCCACCCGTGTGCGAGACGAAGGTCTGCGACAGGTGCTGCCGCGACGAGTCACCCCCGAGGATCCTGGCCTGGAAGCGGGCGCCTACGATCTCATCCTCCTCGCTCAGGTCGATCACCTGCTCGCCGACCGCCGCGACTATCTGCGTCGCTTACGGCCGGCCTTGCGCCCCGGAAGCCGCAGCCGGATCGCGGTCAGCAACCGAGACTCGCATCGCGCCGAGCTACTCTCTGCTGCCGTCGCTGCCGAGCTACACATCGAGCCAGCGCAGCCATCCCCAGAGCTACCAGGACAGTACCTGCTGTTCCTACGCCCCTAGGCGGGGGCTGCTTAGTTCTTGTAGGGGTTCGGATCGGACCCGTCGCTGGCAAAGCTGGCATCGATGATGTCGCCGGCTCCAGCAGCGGGCTCCGCAACGCGGCTCACAGGCGGTGGAGCCTCGCCGGGGGCATCGCTCCATAACCGCTGCCGCAGGTCTTCTAGTCGCTCTTCCAGCGAGGTCAGCGTCTGGATCTGTGCCGCGATCTCTCCCTCGCGCGCTGCCGCATCGATGCCCTGCGCCCGCCGCTCGGCGAGTGCGCGATCCAGCATCTCGGATATACCGCGGTACAGCGCCTGGCCTGCCGCGGTGACGAAGTCGGATAGTCGCACCGCGAAGTCATCGACGATCTGCGCAAAGCGCGGCGCAATCGCAGTGGCAGCGTTGCGCACCGCTTCCGGGGCCTGCTGCTTGGCTTGTTCTTTGACCTGATCGGCCAGCCGGCCGTGGATCAGCACGGCGATGATCGGCGCCGCCAGCGTCAGCACGCCACCGACGAAGGTGTTGACGAACAGGAAGATGCCGGTGCCCAGCGCACCGAGCGCAAAGATGCCCAGGTCGTAGCGCAGCGTCGCAACTTCTAGCTCGACCTTGGTATCGGCCGGGCCCAGCTCGCTGGCCAGCGTCTGCATCGCGGCCTGCACATTCTCATTGGTGATCTGGATGATCTCTTCGGCGAGGCGCTCAAGCTGACCCGCGACGCGGTCGCCTTCCTGCTCGGCCCAGGCCTTCAGCGTGTCCTGCACGAAGAGCTGCAGGTACTTCTTCACATCCGCCGCCTCGGCCTTTTCGATCTCGTCAGGCAGCGCGTTGCAGAACGAGCGCACGAACTCTTCCAGGTCCAACCGGATGTGCGCCTTGATCGCGTCGGACTCGGCGGTGATGCGGCTCTGCAGCTGTCGCATCGTCTGCTGCTTGCCGTGCAGCTCTTTTTGGACGCGAGCGATGCGCGTCTCTAGCTCTTCCAGCGTCAGGGTCAGCGAGCGGCGCTTGATGCCCAAGTTCTGCCGCAGATACGATGCCAGGCGCTGTCCGTCGGCAGTCGCGTTATCAAGAAGCACGCGGCCGCGCTGGTCGGCGAGGTAGCGGCGCAGATAATCCAGAAGCTGCGGCAGGCCCGACTGCGCCACCTGCCCGGCCAGTGCCTGCTTCGCCGACACGAGGAACAGCGACGGATCACCGCCCATCACCGGCGTCAGATTCTGCCGGCAGTACTTGAGCGCTTCCTCGCGCTCTTCGGGGGACAGCAGATCGGCCTTGCCGATGACGAACAGCAGCTTGTCGCGGCTGCGACGCAGGATGCGCTGCTCTAGGAACGCTCGCTCGGACTGCTTGAGCACCTGCGCCCCGTCGAGCAGGAACAGCACCGCGTCAGCGCGCGGCACGTAGTTGTAGGTGATCTCGGCGCGCGCTTCGTTGATGTCGTTGACGCCGGGGGTGTCGACCAGGGTCACGCGGTCTTTGAGGATCTCGGCGGGCCAGCCGACCTCGACGTGGCGGACTTTTTCGGACTTTTGGCCCTCAATCGTCACCCACTCGGCCAGCGATTTGGGGTCGACAGCCCGCACGCTGTCGTCGCTGAGCACCGCCTTGGCGTACGGTTTTTCGGCGTACACCAGGTGGTTGATGGTGGCCGTCGTGGGCGTGATCCCCGCCGGCAGCACCGCAGCGCCAAGCAGCGCGTTTACGAAGGTCGACTTGCCGTGGTTGAACTCGCCGAGGACGACGAGCACGAAGCGCTCTTCTTCCAACTTCGGGATGCGGGTGAGGAGCAGATCGTTGACCAGCGTGTGCATGCCGGTGTCGTCGGCCAGGCGCGCTAGGTCGCGCAGGACATCGACTAGCTGGGCCTTGATCTCGCGGTGCTCAGGGGACAGAGCCGTCATGGTCAGTTGACGATACAAGAGATGACTCGGACAGGCGAGAGCCAAGCGGCGTCGGCAGTCCGAGGCGACAGAGTCTAGCGGGCGGGAATGCTGCGGAAGAAATCGACGATGAGCTGCGAAGCCGAAAACTCGCCCGCGACGGTGCCGATGCGATCGGCAGCGAGGTACTGGTTACCGCCCGGCCAGGTGTGCCCTGCGCCCAGCACGCGCAGCCGCGAGACGGTCGCCCCGTCGCGGCAGGCGGTGTAGGTATCGCTCGAGTGGCCGGCGAGCGAGGTCGTCGTGCCGGCGGGGTTACAGCCGAGGCGACTGACCCAGCCAACCTGCATCGTGCCCCCCTGCAGCGTCGCGCCGACGATAGTCTCATCGACGGAGACGTAGGCACCGCTGTTCATCTGATCGGCCGCGCACTGGCCAAGCCCGCCGAAGTACGGCCAGCACGGATCGGCGTCACCGTGAATGTGCAAGATGGGCGTGGCGCGCACTGGGTTGCAGACCCCGGCTCCGGCAAACAGATTGGCCCCACCGACGGGAGCGATGGCGGCGATGCGATCGGCGACCTCACAGGCGAGGCGGTGATTCATGGCCGCACCGTTGGAAAAGCCGGTCAGATAGACCCGCTTCTCGTCGTACGGGATGACCGCCGAGAGTTCACCCAAAAGCGCGGCGAAGTAGGCGACGTCATCGACGCCGTCTTTGCAGGCGTGCTCGCAACGAAGCTCGCGTGGGCCCCCGCCGCCGGAGTTCCAGGTGCGGCTGGCCGCGGTCAGGTTGGCGATGCGTGTACCGTCGGGATACACAACGATAAAGCCGGCCTGATCGGCCACACGCGACAGGCAGCTGGGGTGGTTCGCATCGCCAGCCGGGCAGGTCAGCGAGTTGAAGCCCTCCTTGCTGCCGGCCGCGCCGTGCATCGCTACGATGACCGGCAGCCGATGCGTGCCATCGAAGCTCGGCGGCAGGCGCAGCAGAAAGTCGCGGTCGGCGTAGCCCTGCACCGTGCAGGCATGCTCCCCAGGAGCCACGGGATGAACCTGCCGGCAGTCCTCGGCGGTCACGTGCCGACAGCCCAGGCTGAGCAGCCCAGCCAAGAGCAGCGCCCCGGTGCCGACGGCAGACAACAGTCGCTGGTCAACCAAGTGGGACATGCGGGATCCCTCCAACGTTGGTAGTACCCGCTAATTATCCGACGGACCTGGCCTGCCCAGGCTCGGAAAAACCCAAATGTTAGGGCAGCGTCGCGGCGCGCGGTGCCACCGTGATGGCGATGGACTTCGAGGTCGGCGTGCGACTCTTGTCGGCGTAGCTGTCGAGCGGCACTAGGACGTTGGCCTCGGGAAAATAGGCGGCGGCGCAGCGCGGGGGGATGGTGTAGGGCACCGCGACAAAGTCCTCGGCACGCCGGGTCTGTCCCTGAAAGTGGCTGGTGATATCGACGTGCTGACCCGCGGCAATGCCTCGCGCTGCCAGATCCGCCGCATTCATGAACAGCACACGCCGTCCACCGGCAATGCCGCGATAGCGATCATCCAAGCCGTAGATCGTCGTGTTGAACTGGTCGTGCGAGCGCAGCGTCATCAGCATCAGCTGATCGTCGGCCAGGGTCTGCGGCGGCAGCGGATGAACGGTGAACATCGCGCGCCCGCTAGCGGTGGCAAATCGACGCTCGCGGGCAGCATTTGGCAGGGCGAAGCCATCACGCGTTCGCAAGCGCTGGTTGTAGTCGGCAAAGCCGGGAATGACGGCGGCGATGTGCTCGCGGATGCGGTCGTAGTCGTCGGTCAGACCCTGCCAGTCCAGGTCGCCAACCGCCGCCCCCCGGCCCAGTACGGCCTGCGCCAAGCCGCAGACGATGGCGACCTCGCTGCGGACTTGCGACGACGGCGGAGGCAGTGTCCCTGCCGAAGCATGGACGATCCCCATCGAATTCTCGACCGACACGCTCTGGGGCCCGCTGGCCTGCAGGTCGCGATCGCTGCGGCCCAGACACGGCAAGATCAGCGCCTCGCGCCCGACGACAAGGTGGCTGCGATGCAGCTTGGTCGAGACCTGTACGGTCAGCCCGCAGCGTGCAAGCGCCTCGGCGGTGCGCTCAGTATCCGGGGTAGCCGACAGGAAGTTGCCACCGAGAGCGAAGAACACGCCGACCTGACCCGCTAGCATGGCGTGAATCGTCGCAATGGTGTCCAGCCCCGGGGCCTCCGGCGGTGCAAAGCCAAAGTGCTGGCCCAGGCGCGATAGGAAGGCCGGATCGGGGTTCTCGACGATGCCCATGGTGCGATCGCCCTGGACGTTACTGTGACCGCGCACTGGGCACAGGCCCGCGCCGGCCCGCCCCAGGTGTCCGCCGAGGAGGAGCAGGTTTACGACCTCTTGAATCGTCGCGACGGCTGCCTTGTGCTGCGTGAGTCCCATGGCCCAGCAGGCGATGATGCGCCGACTGCGCAGCCAGACCTCGGCTGCGGCGCGGATCTGCGCTCGCTCGATGCCGCTATCGCGCACGATGTCGTCAAACGACACCGCGGCCAGCGCACGCTTTAGCTCGGCAAAGCCGCTCGTGTGCTGGGCAATGAATTCGTGGTCGAGGACCGGCGCGGCTCCGACGGGGCGGGGCTTTTCAGCCTCGGCCAGGATCTCTTTCATGATCCCCTGTAAGAGCGCGGCGTCCCCGCCGATCCGCACCGGCAGATGCAGCGTGGCGATGGCCGTTCCCTCGCCCAGCAGATCCTCGGGCTCCTGCGGGTGGCGAAAACGCACCAGTGCCGCTTCGGCGAGAGGATTGATGGCGACGATCTCGCAGCCTCGCTCAGCCGCCCGCTTAAGCGCGGTCATCATCCGCGGGTGATTGGTGCCGGGATTCTGGCCGATGACGAAGATGGCATCGCACTGATCGAAATCGGCAAGCTGCACTGTGCCCTTGCCGACGCCAATGGTCTCGCGCAGGGCCACGCCCGAAGACTCGTGGCACATGTCGGAGCAGTCCGGCAGGTTGTTGGTGCCAAACCGGCGCACGAAGAGCTGATAAAGAAACGCCGCCTCGTTGCTCGTCCGGCCTGAGGTGTAAAAAATCGCGTGCTCGGGGCTGGGCAGGCTGTGTAGCGCGGTGGCGATGCGCGCGAAGGCGTCGTCCCACGCGATCGGCTGGTAATGGCTCGCGCCGGCGGGCCGGTACATCGGCTCGGTGAGGCGGCCCTGCTGCCCCAGCCAGTAGTCCGACTCCTGCGATAGCTCGGCGAGGCTGCGCTGGGCGAAGAACTCGCGTCCGATGCAGCGCGTCGTCGCTTCCCAGGCGATGGCTTTGACGCCGTTTTCGCAGAACTCCAGGCTGGGACGCTCGTCGCTGTGCGGCTCGGGCCAGGCGCAACCGGGGCAGTCAAAGCCGCCAGGCTGGTTGAGCTGCGTCAGGACCCGTGCCCCACGTAGAAGCCCGGTATGGGTCCGCAGCTGCTGCCAGGTCTGCGTAATCGCTCCCAGCCCGCCCGCACTGTCGGGAGGACTTGATACTGCGACCGCGGCGGCATCGCTTGGCTGCTGCGCTGCGACCGTGGCCTCGTCCCGGGGCGTCATCTCGCGGCTCGACGCGAGCCGGCTCGCTGCTCGACCTGCAGACTGGACTTGCGCGCCCCGGAAGCTCTGCCTCCCGAGGACGGCTGCCGCTCGTCGTTGCTGCAGGCGCCGCCGGCGATCCCCTGCTCCTTGGGGCACAGCGCGTAAAGCTCCATCTTGTGCTGCACGACCTTGAAGCCGCCTAGGTCACGCGCCACGCGCTCCTGTAGCGCTTCGATCTCTTCGTTGGCGAACTCGAGGATCAGGTTGCACTTGAGGCAGATCAGGTGGTCGTGGTGCTCGCTGTTGGGGCCCGAGACTTCGTAGCTGGTCTGACCGTCCTTAAAGTGTCGCTCCGTCGCCAAGTCCGCGTCGGCCAGCAGCTTGATGGTGCGGTAGACGGTGGCGTAGCCGATGCGCTTGTTGTGAAGGCGAACCCGATTGAGCAACCCCTCGATCGAGATGTGATCGGGACAGCGCAGAAACTCGTCGACGATGAGGTCGCGCTGGTTGGTCGTCTTGAGGCGCTTTTCGCGCTGATACTTCTCCCACTCCGACTTCAGAAAGGCGATGCGCTCAGGGTTTGGCGCCTGCACTTCCGTCGCTGAGCTGGCTTGGCTATGGGCATGTGGCGGCATCGCTCGACCTTACTGTGTATCAACTCGCGAAGCGTGGGGGCTGTCAAGCGCGTCGGAGTCTGCTGCGCTATCGCGGGTCTGCGCCGCCGACTGACCGGCCCTGGGCCCGACGGCTGGCCACCACATCTGCCACAGCGGTAAGACGCAGAGCGCAAGCGACGACAGAAGAAACCCCAGGCCCGACACCGCATGCAGCGATGCGGAGCGCGCTCCCAGTGCTCGCACGATCCACGGCGTCGCGATGTGCAGAGTTGCACTCAGCCAGCCCAGCCAGATCCACAGCCCCTGCGCCCGTCGCGAGATGCCCGTCATCAGGAACAGGTGCGTGAGGATCAGAAGAAATACCGGGACGGTAAAAAGGTGGAAGTGCGTGACCTCCAGCAGCTTGCGGTAGGGCACCGTGATCGTCAGACGCTGCGGCCCACGCGGCAGGCCCACCGTCGGAGGAACCGCCTCGGCAGCGGCCTCGTCCAACGGCAACGCAATCGCCGGACCGCCTGGGGCTGCTGCTGGACTGGCCACGACCGCCTCAGATGGAGCGGCCGCTTCGTTGGCGTAGTAATCAGCCACCCGTCGCAGATGTGCCCCGCCCAGGCTGGGGCCGACCAGATCTTCGTAAAGCAGCAGCGACGACAGCATGGCCAGCAGCGACAGCCCACAGAAGAAGCTGTAGATGACCTTGGCCTCGCGCGAGAGGTTCCAGATGCGCAGGCCTTTGGCTGCAAACTGACGCATGGCTGCGCAGTAGGACGCAGGGGTGCAGGGCTTGTCAATGCGCGGCTGCCGCGTCCCGGGCGGGCCGCAGCACAAGCTCGTCAAAAAGCACCAGCGTCCGCCGCACGCCGAGCGCCATGGCACGTGACGAGATCGTCGCTCCCGAGACAGCGATGACCTCCTCGCCGGGGCGCAGCGGGTCGTTCGCGGTCTTGCCTACGAACTGCTGCCGGAAGCGGGGATCGCGGACCTCATCGCCGTAGCGCTCGCGATAGACCATGACCTCCTGCCGCTCGACGGCGCCGCTCGGGGACAGCTTGACGGCGAAGCTGATCGGCAGGTGCTGTCCGTTTTCTTCGTCGAGGATGGCATAGCCATCGACGTGCTCACCGGTCTTGGCGATGTACAAGGTGTAGCTCGTCTTCTTAAGCGAGTAGCCCAGGAGACCCTCGACGCGGCTGCGCTGTGCTGCCGACAGCTCGAACTTCTGATAGGTGACCAGCTGGCTCTTGGGGAAGAACTCGGCCAAGAGTGCTCGCGGCGTGAAGTAGGTCGCCTGCGCCCGCACGTCGACTGGCCCGGCCAGCACCCACAGCATGAACAGGCACCGGCCTAGACACCGGCTGCTCATGGGCAGTAGCCAATTGAAAATGACTTTCATCACCAATTGACTACTACTTGCGCCCCCACGTCGTCAACCCCGACCCAGCGACGGGGGCTGCGCGGTCGCCGACGAACCGTTGTACGGTAGCCGGGTTCGCTATCGCAACCTACTTGCAAGGAGATCGCCATGTCGTCCCCCGATAAGCTATTTCGCCTCGATGGCAAGGTCGCCATCCTCACCGGAGCCAGTCGCGGCATCGGCGAAGCCATCGCCGTCGCCTTCGCTCAGCAGGGCGCCAAGGTCGTTCTGGCCTCGCGCAAGCTGCCCGATCTGCAGGCGGTGGCCGAGCGCATCACGCAAGCCGGCGGCACTGCGCTCCCCGTCGCCTGCCACATCGGCAAGCCGGAGGACATCTGCGCCCTGGTAGCGGCCGCCAAGTCGGCTTTTGGTGGCGTTGACATCCTGGTCAATAACGCCGCCACCAACCCATACTTCGGGCCGCTTATCGACACGCCGGACTCGGCCTTCGACAAGACCTTCGAGGTCAACGTCAAAGGCTACTTCGTCGCTGCCCGCGAGGTGATTCGTGACCTGCAGGCACGCAAAGCGCAGGGCTCGATCATCAACGTCGCCAGCACCAACGGCCTGCGCGCCGCGCCGTTTCAGGGCTGCTACGGCATGACCAAGGCGGCGATTATCTCGATGACGCAGACGCTGGCTACCGAGGTCGGCGGGGCGGGCATCCGCATCAACGCCATCGCCCCGGGCCTGGTCGAGACGCGCTTCGCCCAGACGCTGATTCAGAACGAAGCGGTGCACTCGTACATCGTCAACAAGACCCCGCTGGGTCGCCACGGCCAGCCCAGTGAGCTCGTCGGCGCCGCCCTGTTCTTGGCCAGCGAAGCCTCGTCCTACATGAACGGGCACACCCTAGTTATCGACGGTGGCATGACGATCTCGTAGCTCCAGTCAAAGCGAGAAAAGCCGGCGTCCGTAGGTCAGTGACCGGTCGGACTAGGCAGAGACTGTGAGGATTTTGAAGGAGCGCTCCGAGTGTCGGAGCGAGGGGGAGAAACGACGGGGGGGCGAACATCAGGGGGGAGGATCGCGGAAGCGATCCTCAGGTAGCAGGCGCGTGGCGCGAGACGGGACGACTAGTAGTCGCCGCCGAAGTCGTCGCCCATGCCGCCCATGCCCCCCATACCGCCCATGCCACCCATACCGCCCATGCCACCCATACCGCCCATGCCACCGCCGCCGCCGCCAGCCGCCTTCTTCTCCTTCTTCGGCTTCTCGGCGATCAGGGTTTCGGTGGTCAACATTAGGCCAGCGACAGACGAGGCGTTCTGCAAGGCGCAGCGGACGACCTTGGTCGGGTCGATGACGCCGGACTCGACGAGATCCTCGTACTTATCGATGGCGGCGTTGTAGCCGAAGGAGCCCTTACCGGCTCGCACCTTCTCGACCACGATGCTGCCTTCGACACCACCGTTCTGGGCGATCCAGCGCAGCGGCTCTTCGACGGCGCGGCGGATGATCGACACGCCGTACTGACGGTCACCGGCCAGCTTGAGCTTGTCGAGCGCGGCCTGCGCCCGCAGCAGGGCCACACCACCGCCGGGAACAATGCCTTCCTCGACGGCCGCCCGGGTCGCGTGCAGGGCGTCTTCGACGCGCGCCTTCTTTTCCTTCATCTCGGTTTCGGTCGCGGCACCGACCTTGATCACCGCCACACCGCCGACCAGCTTGGCCAGCCGCTCCTGGAGCTTTTCGCGGTCGTAGTCGCTGGTGGTGTCGCCGATCTGCACGCGGATCTGCTTCACGCGCGCGTCGATGTCGCCTTTCTTGCCTGCGCCATCGATGATCGTCGTGTTGTCCTTGTCGATCTTGACTCGCTTGGCGCGGCCGAGGTCCTTGAGCGTCAGGTTCTCGAACTTGAGGCCAAGATCCTCGGTCACCGCCTGACCACCGGTCAGGATGGCGATGTCCTTGAGCATCTCCTTGCGACGGTCGCCAAAGCCGGGGGCCTTGACGGCGGCGGCCGACAGGGTGCCGCGCAGCTTGTTTACCACCAGCGTTGCCAGGGCCTCACCCTCGACATCCTCGGCGATGATGAGCAGCGGCTTGCCAGCGCGGGCAATCTGCTCAAGCAGCGGCACGAGATCCTTCATCACCGTCAGCTTCTTCTCGCTGATGAGGATGTAGGGATCTTCGAGCACCGTCTCCATGCGATCGCTGTCGGTGACGAAGTAGGGCGAGACGTAGCCGCGATCAAACTGCATACCCTCGACGACGTTCAGCGTGGTCTCCATCGACTTGGCTTCTTCGACGGTGATGACGCCTTCCTTGCCGACCTTTTCCATGGCGTCGGCGATCAGCTTGCCGATCACCTCATCGCCGTTGGCGCTGATCGTGCCAACCTGGGCGATTTCCTTGTGGCCCTTGGTCGGCTTCGACTGGCTCTTCAAGTTCTCGACGATCTTGGTGACCGCGGCGTCAATGCCCCGCTTGATCTCCATCGGGTTGTGACCGGCGGTCACCATCTTGACACCCTCACGGAAGATCGCCTGTGCCAGAACCGTCGCCGTCGTCGTGCCATCGCCTGCGACGTCCGAGGTCTTAGAGGCAACCTCCTTGACCATCTGGGCGCCCATGTTGGCGAACTTGTCTTCGACTTCGACTTCCTTGGCTACCGTCACGCCGTCCTTGGTGACAGTGGGCGAGCCCCAGGACTTCTCGATTACGACGTTGCGACCACGCGGTCCGAGGGTGACCTTGACCGCGTCAGCGAGCGTGTTGACACCAACCAGGAGGCGCGCACGAGCGGCCTCGTCAAACATGATTTCCTTCGCACCCATAGCTTGCTTCCTCCAGAGAGTGAGCGGTGTAGCGGTAAGTAGAGCAGGGCGGCCGGGGGCCGCTTAGCTTTCGATGACAGCGAGGATCTCGTCCTCTCGCAGGATCAGCTGTTCGGTACCGTCGATCTTGATCTCCGAGCCAGCGTACTTGCCGAACATCACGCGATCGCCAACTTTGACGTCGAGGGAGCGAGCCTGGCCGTTATCCAGCAGCTTGCCGGTGCCGACCGCGATGACCTCGCCCTGGATCGGCTTCTCCTTGGCCGCTTCCGGGATGATGATGCCGCCCTTGGTGACTTCTTCTTCGGGCAGGCGCTTGACCACGAGACGGTCATGAAGCGGTCGCAGCTTGGTGCCTTTCATCGAAAAACTCTCCTTTCATCTCATCGAAACAGCTTTTGGTTAAAGCTTATTGGCACTCACCTGGGGTGAGTGCTAGCGGGGCGTAGTTTAAGAACTGCTTTTCATGGCGCAAGTAGGAAAGTTGACGGGCGCCCCACCAGAGCGTGGTATAGGCAACCCACGGCGTTTCGCTGGCTTGCCGCAGCTCACCGGTGTCGCAAAAACGACGTCCGGTCTAGGCTGAAGCGTGCCTCAGATCAGCGACGGACAGAACATCTGGTGCCTTGCCGTGCACCCGACTGCGTAGCTCAGTTGGATAGAGCAACTGTTTCCTAAACAGTAGGTCGCGCGTTCGAATCGCGCCGCGGTCACCGACGGGTCCAGTTGCCTCGGGAGCGCTCGGAGGGGGCCAGTTGGCACCCGGCCCGCCTTGGAGGGAGATGGGGCCGGTTCGGGGGCTTTGCTGGGTCATTGGATGTCTTGGCCGCGGTTCCTGTTCGTACGACGCCCAGGTTTCGCGTCTTCTGGAGAGCACGAACGGGGGCCGCTACCATGGGAGCTCTACATTTATAGGAGTGACCATGCGCAAGAGTGATCGAGATCGGCTCATCGCCTCGCTCGAAGCAGTTGCCGAGGGGCCTGATCGCACGTCGGCCTATGACGCCATAACGACCGCTGAACGAGACGAGTCCGATCCCGCTACCCAGAGGGGGCTTCACGAAGCTGCGGTAGCGCTCCTACACAGCCAGTTCGACGCCACGCGCCTGGACCAGGTGCGGCAACTTTTGTCGTCGATAGAGGTTGCCGACTAGCCATTCCCACCGTCCAACAGCGCTAGCTTCACTTCGCCTTGACCCTGCGAAAGGCGCTCGCCACTACGTCTCCCGTCCGGCGTCGGCGAGCGCGCTGGCGGACGAACTTGGCGACTCTGCTCCCCCAAGGCAAGCTCACACCCCCAGAAACGACAAAACCCCATCGCGTCAGCGACGGGGTTTCTGTGGAGCTGAGGGGAATCGAACCCCTTACCTCTTGAATGCCATTCAAGCGCTCTACCAAATGAGCTACAGCCCCAGGGGGTGGTGCGGTAAGGCCCGGAAGAAGTAGCGCGGGTGGTTTGGGGAGTCAACAGTTTTTTGTCGGGTCAGGGGATTGGGGTTGCAAGGGCAGGGGCTTTAGACGATGTTTTGGCGGCCCATATGTCGACGCCCACGTCCAGTTCTTCGCCTGAGCCAAGCTCTGAGTCTTCGCGGTCTCCTACTTCCGATGCGCCAAGCGGTCGAGCCGAGGCTTCTGCCGTAGCGGGCTCTGTGCCTGGCGAGCGTGCGGCTGCGGTCGATGAACGGGGAGGGGAGGCGGCGGAGCAAGGGGCTGCAGCCAGCTTGGGCTCCCCGGCTGCTGCGGGGATGCTTCCCGAGTCGCCGGGGTTTCGTCGGCCTATGCTGTATGCCCTTGGCTTCAGCGCGTTCCTCTTGCTGCTGCTCGGGCTGCGGCTGTCTAGCGACGGGCTGTGGGATCCGTATGAGGTGCGTTATCTCGAGCAGGTCAGCGACCCCAGCAATCCGATCGCGGGTCAGCCGCTGTGGCAGCCGATGGCGGGGAATCGTGCGCGCATCCTCTTTTGGCCCCTCGCGCTAGGCAGCAAGCTCTTTGGTTTCAACGAGCTTGGCGCCCGTCTGCCGATGTGGGTCCTGGCAGGACTTTCGGTGCTATCGCTGGCCGGCTTTGCGGCCTGGCAGCGTCGCAGGTGGGGGGCGTTTCTGGCGCCGCTTTTGCTGGCTACGACGCCGCTTTTCTTCATGAGTGCTCGGCTGGCAAGTCAGGCGCTCCTGCCTCTTCTGGCGCAGATCTGGGCGGTGTGGGGGCTGGCGATGCTGGTTTCCTCGGGGCGTGGCTCGCGTCGGTTGGACGTGCCGGTCGGCTTGTTGCTCGCGGCGGCGGGGCTAGTCGTGGGAGGGTTCGCCTGCGGGACACCCGTGGGAGTGGGCGTGCCGACGGGAGCAGTGGCAATGGCCTGGCTGCTCCGGGACGGCGGCGGCGCGGCCGAGGCTGAACCCGAGGGGTGGCAGCGGCTGCTGGTTCCGTCGCTCTTGGGCCTGGCCTTTGGGCTCTCGCTCCTGCCGTTGGTCCGGTTGATCGTCGAGCACAGCGCGGCGAGTCCGGGGGCACCGGCCTCGAATCCAACCACCCTGCGCCTGCAGATCGCGGCCGCTGGACTGGTGACGGCGGCTGCCGCCCTGCTGCTCGCGGGCGCCGGGCCGACGGCCGGCCGGGCTGCCGCGCAGGGCCTGCCGGCCGAGATCGAGGCCGCGCTGCAGCGCGCCCGCGTGCCGGCCGAAGCGCTCGGGCTCGTGGTGCAGGAGATCGGTGCCCGCACGCCGGTCGTCGCGCACCGCGCGGCCGTGCCGATGAACCCGGCATCGGTGGTCAAGCTGCTGCCCAGCGCCGCCGCTCTCGACCTGCTTGGCCCCGCGTGGACCTGGTCCACGCCGGTGTGGCTCGCCGGGCGCGTCGATGCGAGTGGCGTGCTCGACGGCTCGCTGCACATCAAGGGCAGCGGCGACCCCAAGCTCGTGCAGGAGCGGCTGTGGCTGCTGCTGCGCCGCGTGCAGCAGCTCGGCGTGCGCGAGATCCGCGGCGACATCGTGCTCGACGGCAGCGCCTTCGCAGTGGCCGACGGCACCCCCGCCGACTTCGACGGCGGGGCCACGCGGCCGTACAACGCGCGCCCTGCCGCGCTGCTGCTGAACTACCGCGCGGTGATCTACACCTTCACGCCCGACGCGGCGGCCGGCGTGGCGCGCATCGGCGTGGAGCCGCCGCTGGCCGGGTTCACGGTGGACCGCACGGTGCCGCTCTCCACGGTGGTGAAGCTCGCGGGCGACCACGACGGCGTCGTCGGGAGAGAAGCCGGAGCCGTCGGTCGTCCAGTCGGTCGCCGAAACGCGCACCGAGATCGGCAGCCCCGCCGGCCAGGCGGCGCGCACCGCCGCGAAAACCTCGAGCGGGTAGCGCATCCGATTCTCGAGCGAGCCGCCGTAGTCGTCGCGGCGAAAGTTGGCGAGCGGCGAGAGGAAGCTCGACAGCAGATAGCCATGCGCCATGTGGAGCTCGAGCCAGTCGAAGCCGGCCTCCGCGGCCCACTCGGTCGATCGCACGAAGGCGTCCCGGACGCGTTCCATTTCGGCGCGATCCATGGCGCGCTTGTGGTGCGCAAACACTTCACTGATCTGCGCCTTCCCTTGCTTGGTCAAAGAGACCAGGCGACTGCGCCGATCCTCAGAATCCGAGCTGCGACAGACAAAGCCACGCGCTTCGAGCCGATCGACAGCGGTGGTAATCGCGCCACTGGTCAGCTCGATGCGCCGACCAATGGCACTCACCGGCTGTTCCCCGCGATGGAGCAGTAGCTCCATGATCGCAAAGTCCGAAAAACACATATTGAGCGCTTCGATGC